>CALDIB010000032.1 GCA_937902125.1 uncultured Treponema sp. | reverse complement strand
ACATCGCATTTTCAAAGTTGCCTCTAAAAACTGAAGTTTTTAGAGGCTCCCTTTAAGCAAATTTTATTTTTGGAGCGTGACATGGACCATACAAACAGACCTCGCGGAAGGGACAAAAATTATTCTGAAGGCGGAAGCGGCGTTCACAAGCGGGGCGACGGCTTGGGAACAGGACCGGTAGGCTCTGCCGACGGCTACTCTTCAAGAGACGATGTTTCCTTTGGAAAAAGGGCGGTGACCCGAGGCGGAAGCGGAAGCCTTGTTTTAATCGTATTGTTCCTGCTATTTAAATTCTTTTTTGGAGGAACTTCCGGCCAAGAGGGCGCCGGGTCTCAAGCAGCGGAACAAAACTCTGGCGCGGCCGAGCAAATTTTTGAAGCGCTTTCAGGCGGCGGCCAAGACAACTACGCGGCGGGTCCAAGCCAAAACTTTTCTTCCGGAGTGAACGCCTCCGATTCAGGAGCCGACACAAGCGTTGCCCCAGGCAGCCGGAAAAAATATACTCAAATCGCAGGCGGCGGAAAGGATTCTGTCACCATGATGGTTTACATGTGCGGAACCGATTTAGAATCCCAATACGGCATGGCCTCCTCCGACCTTTCAGAAATGGCCGCCGCAAAATTTGGCGACAACATTAAAATCATCGTTTACACCGGCGGCTGCAGGCAGTGGAAGATAAATTCAATTTCAAATTCCACAAACCAAATTTACCAAGTTACGGAAGGAAAGCTTAAAAGCTTGGTCAAAAGCGACGGAGAGAAAAAAATGACCGACCCCGCCACCCTTTCGGCCTTCATCAAATGGAGCGCGAAAAACTTTCCCGCCAACAGAAACATTTTGATTTTTTGGGACCACGGCGGCGGCTCGGTTTCGGGCTACGGATACGACGAAAAGTTTCCCTCCAGCGGCTCCATGGATTTGGCGGGAATCAACAAGGCGCTTAAAGCCGGAGGCGTTCAGTTTGACTTTATAGGCTTTGACGCCTGCTTGATGGCCACCGCCGAAACCGCGCTGATGCTGAACAGCCACGCCGACTACATGATTGCCTCGGAAGAAACGGAGCCTGGAATCGGCTGGCATTACACAAACTGGCTTACAAAATTTGGCGCCGACACTTCCATGCCCACTGTCCAAATTGGAAAGCTCATCGTTGACGATTTTGTGGCCGAATGCGCCGTAAAGTGCCGCGGCCAGCAGACAACACTTTCTGTCATCGACTTGGCGGAATTTTCCAACACGGTTCCAAAGCCGCTTTCGGCCTTTTCAAAATCCATCACAAATTTAATCGCCAACAAGAAATACAAAAAAGTTTCCGACGCGCGCTATGTGGCCAGAGAATTTGCCCGCAGTTCAAAAATCGACCAAATAGACTTGGTTCACCTTTGCAAGAACATTGACAACAAAGAAGCCAAAGACTTGGCCGACGCGCTGACAAAGGCCGTAAAATACAACAAGACTTCGCAAAACATGACGGACGCTTACGGCGTTTCAATTTACTTTCCTTACCAGCGGGTCTCCCAGGTTGACCAAGCCTGCGACACTTATTCGGCAATCGGAATGGACCAAAGCTACGCGGAATGCATTAGAGAATTTGCAAGCCTTGAAGTCAGCGGACAAGTGGCGGCCGGCGGCGCGTCTTCGCCTGTCAACTCCCTCTTTGACTTGCTGGGAGGAACAAGCGGCGTCTCAAATTCTTCCGACTCCATTGGCCAGCTTTTGGGCGCTTTTTTGGGCGGCTCTTCCGGCTCTTTGATAAACGGCTTGACCGGCCGCAACAAAAAGTTTATGAGCGGCCGCGCCCTTTCTTCAAAAGAAGCCGCGGACTACATTTCGCTCAACTATTTTGACAAGAACAATTTGTTCTGGAAAAATTCCGGCGGAAAAAAAGTCATCGCCATGAGCGAAGAACAGTGGAGTCTTGTCCACGCCGTGGACTTGAACATGTTCTACGACGACGGAAACGGCTGGATAGACCTTGGCCTTGACAACACATACAAGTGGACAAAAGCCGGGGAGCTTTTGCAGCCCGAAGAAAAAACTTGGATTTCCATTGAAGGCCAGCCGGTGGCCTACTATCACACCGACACGACGGAAGCGGGCGCCCAGTGGACAATCACAGGCCGGGTACCCGCGCTGTTGAACGGAAAGCGGGTGAACATTTGGCTTGTCTTTGACAATCAAAACCCCAACGGCTTTGTAAGCGGAGCCAGCGCCGACTACAAGGACGCCACCCTTCAATCCGCCAAAACAGCAATCGCGTTAAAGGCCGGAGACAAGATTGACTTTTTGTGCGACTATTATTCCTACGACGGAAAATACCAAGACAGCTATTTCTTGGGCGAGCCTTTGGTTGTGGGCGAAAAGCCGCTTCAAATTAGCGACACAAATGTGGGAAGCGGAAAGGCTCGCGCAATCTTCCGCTTTACCGACATTTACAACCAAGAGTATTGGTCGGAGGCGACCGAACTGTAAAAGTTTTTTTAGGAGATTTTATGGACATAAACGAAACAAGCGAAAAAAGCATCGCGGTCTTGATTGACGCGGACAACACGCCTTGCAAAAAACTAAAAGTGATTTTGCAGGCCATCGCAGTTCACGGCCACATAATAACAAAGCGCGCTTACGGCGACTTTTCCTTGGACACGCTAAAGCATTGGAAGCGGGAGCTTAACGACAACGCCATAATTCCAATCCAGCAGTTTGCCTACACCCAAGGAAAAAATTCCAGCGACTCGGCCATGATTATAGACGCGATGGATTTGCTTTACACCGACAAATACGATTCCATCGCTTTGGTGACAAGCGACTCGGACTTTACAAAACTCGCCACCCGCTTGCGGGAAAGCCAGATCTTTGTTTTTGGCGTGGGACAAAAAAAGACGCCGCCCTCGTTTGTGAACGCTTGCGACAATTTCATCTACATAGAAAATTTAGGCGAAGAGGACGAGGAGGAAGAGGCCGAAGAAAAGCTTGAGGACAGCAAGCAAAAAGTTCACAAGGTTTCAAAAGTCAGAAGCGCCTTCTTTAGAAAGTCCCCCGGCGACAAAATGACCGACCGCCAGTTTAGAAAAATTTTCAAGCTGCTTTCAAACGCCTACGAAAACTACGCTGGGGACGACGGCTGGGCCGACGTGAGCGCCGCCGGCCAATTCTTCAAGCGCCAAGACCCCGGCTTTGACACCCTTGACTACGGCTTTAAAAAACTTTCGGACTTGATTTTGTACTTAAAGGACGACTTTGAGCTGCAAAAAATTCCTTCCGACCGCAACAGCCGCCATGTGCGAATGCAGTATCGGCCTAAGTAACGAAAGCAAAATGAACGAGTCAAGGCCTTGAGAGAAGCGCGCCTTGATTGCCAGCCCGCGCGAGCGGGCAGTTGAATCGCTTCCTAATGCAAAATTAGCGAAGCGACATGACGTTCCTACTTCTGTCCGTAATACGCGTTTGGCCCGTGCTTTCGCTCGTAGTGCTTTTTTATGATGTAGTCCGGGAGCGGCTGGGCGCCGGGATTTATGGCCAGGGTGTTCATCGCCATTTTGCAAACTTCTTCCAAGACGGCGGCGTTGTAGACGGCCTTTTGCGCGTCGCTTCCCCAGGCAAAAGGGCCGTGTCCGCCAACCAAAACCATCGTAACTTCCGACGGATTCAAGCGCAAGTCCGCAAAATGCTGGACAATCGCGTTGCCGGTTTCCTTTTCGTAATCCCGCTCCACCATTTCTTTGGAAAGGTAGGGCGTACAAGGAACGGCGATTTGGATGTGGTCGGCGTGGGTGGTTCCAAAAAGGGGAACGGCTTTTAGCGCCTGCGCCCAAGAGACCGCCGCCGTGGAATGGGTGTGGATGATTCCGCCGATTTTGGCGCCGCCTTCCACCGCGAATTTTTTGTACAAGACAATGTGCGTCGGCGTGTCGCTGGACGGATTAAGGCTTCCTTCGACGCGATTTCCTTCAAGGTCAAGGACGACCATCGAGTCGGGCGAAAGCTTTTCGTAGGGAACTCCCGACGGCTTGATGGCGAAGACGCCCTTATCCTTGTCAAAGGCGCTGACGTTTCCCCAAGTGTAAAGCGCCAAACGCTGCGCCGGTATTTGCATGTTGGCCTCATAAGCCTCTTCTTTTAATGTTTGATACGCTGACATATTTTAGTCCTCCTTATGATGCCGTTCGCGCGGCGCGTTCTAGGCTTGCAAGCAATTCGCGGCGCGTTATGGTCTTGCAAACACTTCGCCGCCATTATTCCAAATTCTCGACCGCGGCTTTTTCCACCGCAAGTGCCTTTTTGTAGTTTGCAAAGAATTTGTCAAAGCCCTCGACGTCGGCAGGGTCCGGCTCTGTCTTTTCGACTTTGGCGCTGGCAAAAACAAGCTTGCTCAAATAGTCTGCAAGGCTCATTCCTTTTTTGTCGGAGGCGTAGGCCGCCAAAATTGCCATTCCCCAAGGGCCGCCCTCACCTGCCGTTTTCATGGAGCGGACCGCTGTATGCATGGCCGCCGCCATGATTTTCGCTCCCACGCCGGCAGTCTTAAAAAAGCCGCCGTGACCGGTAAGGGAATCCAGCGCCACTTTTTCTTTTTCAAACAAAATGTCCATGCCGGCGCGCAAGGCTCCCAGCGCGGTGAACAATTGGGAGCGCATGAAATTTTCCAAAGTGAAGTTTGAGTTTTGCGTCCGAACAAAAAGCGGGCGGCCGCTTGCAAAGCCTGTGATTGACTCTCCGGAAATGTAATTAAAGGGAACAAGGCCGCCGCAGTCCTTGTCGCCTTTTAGGGCCAAGCCCAGCAAAGTGTCGTAAAGTTGGCCTTTAGAAAAATTGGCGCCCAAGGCTTCCGCAGCGCTTCCAAAAATCTTTATCCACTTGTCGTATTCGCCAGTACAGTTGTTTGCGTGGGCCATAGCCGCGGCGCTTCCGTCTGGAGTTTGAACGATGTCTATTTGGTTTTTGTAGGCGGCCTTCAAGGGTTTTTCCAAAACCACCATGGCAAAGACTGACGTTCCGGCGCTCACGTTTCCAGTTCTGGCCGCAACGCTGTTTGTCGCCACCATTCCAGTTCCCGCGTCGCCTTCAGGAGGAGCAAAAAGGCAGCCGGCCTCAAAGCCTCCCGTTGGATCCAAAAATTTCGCTCCCTGGGCAGTCAAAGTTCCGGCGTTGTCGCCAGCGAGCAAGACGCGGGGCAAGATTTCTTCCAACTTCCAATTGTATTTTTTTTCCGCCACAAGATTGTCAAAGGCTGCCAGCATTTTTTTGTCGTAATTTTTTATGGAGGAATCAATGGGGAACATTCCCGAAGCGTCGCCGACGCCCAAAACTTTTTGGCCTGTCAGCTTAAAGTGAACCCAACCGGCCAAGGTGTTCACGCTTGCGATTTGCGGAACGTGCTTTTCGCCGTTCAAAATGGCTTGATACAAGTGGGAAACGCTCCACCGCTCTGGAATGGGAAAGTTGAACAAGCCGGTGAGCGCCGCGCTGGCCTTTGCCGTGATTGTGTTCCGCCAAGTTCTAAACGGAACAAGCAAATTGTCGTCCTTGTCAAAGGCAAGGTAGCCGTGCATCATGGCGCTTATTCCCATGGCCTTGGCTTTTTTTAGGTCAAGTCCAAATTTATTTTTTACGTCGGCCTTTAATTCGGCAAAGGCCGTTTGCAAGCCTTTTTGAACCAAGTCAAGGGAGTAAGTCCAAACGCCGTCCACAAGGGAGTTTTCCCAATCAAAGGCTCCCTGCGCCACAGGGTTGAAGGCCGAGTCAATCAAGACCGCCTTAATTCTGGTGGAGCCAAATTCAATTCCAACGCTTGATGAGTCAAGTTCCGCTTGCGTCATATATTCCTCCTATCTTAACTACTCAATGTTTTCTTTAAAGTAAATGTCCAAGGGCATGTTGATTATTTTTTGCGCGTCGCTTTGAAGAACGATTTTTTTGTAAATCTCCTTCATCACCGCTTCGCCCTGCCCCTTTGGGTCTTGGGAAATCAGCGCGTCAATTTTTCCGTCCTTAATCGCTTCTTTGTTGGCGGGAACCAAGTCAAAGCCGGTGACGGCAATCTTGTCCTTTAGTCCAAGCTCGGCGATTCGCTCGCCCACAAAATGGCCTTCGCTGTTCACAATGCAAACGCCCCGCAAGTCAGGGCAGTCTCGGACAAGGGAATCCACGGCTTCGTAAATGTGTTTTTTTTCTCCGCCCCTTGCAATCTTTAAAAGCGCCTTGCCGTTCTTTTTTTCAGAAAAATATTTTTCAAAGCCCCGGCTCCGCTCGTTCAAGTTGAAGGATTCGGAAAAGGGCTTTATGGCCGCAAAGGTTCCTTCTCCCTTGGAAAAAAGACGGGTGATTTTAGCGGCCAAAAAACCGGCGCTCAAAGGATTTTGGGTGGCGGAGCAAAGAGGCTGGGAGCCGGGCACGCTTGAGTCCACAAAACAGTAAGGAATCTTTGTCTTTCCTTCGCTCAGCAAAAATAAAATTTCCTCTTGCATTACAGGCGCGATTATAAACGCCGAACAATCGGACAAAAGCATTTTCTTAAATTGCTCGTTCAAGGAATTTCTGTCCGGCCTTTTAAATTCGTAGGATTGAATTTTAAAGCCAAAGGAGGCGTAGTCGTTGGCGCAGGAATCGGCGATGCCGTCGTAGATTTCCTGCCAGTAGCCGCTTTCTTCGTTTACGGAAGGAATCAAAACGCCCACTTTAAAGTCGCCCTTCTTTTTAAGAAAGCGCGCGATGGGGTCGGGCTTGTAGTCGTTTTCGTCTATGATTTTTAGAATTTTTTGCCGCGTTTCCTCGCTGACCCGCCCCCTCTTGTGAAGCACGCGGTCCACGGTTCCAGTTGAAACTCCAGCAATTTTCGCAATTTCGCTAACAGTCATAAAAATCCCAAAAAGGCCTCAAAAAGGCAATTTTCGCGTTGCGTGTTCGTTCACGCAATTAAAAACAGAATACTTTATAATTCAAGAATTGTCAAGAATTTTTTAAAAAAAAGGAGCGGCAAAAACAAAACTCATTCCATATAAAAATAAAAACGCCCTTTGCCTTGACGCTCTTATTCGCTATAATGGCTTTGATGGAAAAAGACTCAAGCATTCGCGGCATTTTAAAAGAAAGCACCCCCTCAATTTCCCGCGCCCTTTCTTGCGTTTGGCGCTTGAGCGTTCCTGTAATTTTGGCGCAAATAACTTCGATAGTCATGCAATACATCGACGCGGCCATGGTCGGCCGCTTGGGCGCGGAGGCGTCGGCTTCCATTGGCTTGGTGGCCTCTTCCACTTGGCTTGTCTACGGAGCGGAAAGCGCGGCGGTTTCAGGATTTTCGGTTCAAGTTGCCCACGCAATTGGAGGGGAAAATTTTTCCCGCGCAAGGAGCGTGGTCCAGCAGGCGCTTGCGGCCGTCTTGATTTTTTCCTTGGCCATAGGAACGGCGGCGGCGCTCATAAGCCCTTCCCTTCCCAGCTGGCTTGGCTCTCCCCAAGGCATCGCAAAAAACGCAAGCGCTTATTTTTTTGTCTTTGCCATAAGCCAGCCCATAGCCATGATTTCAATTTTGTGCCTTTCATTGATGGAAGCCTCCGGCAACATGAAGCTTCCAAGCTTTTTAAGCGCCCTTACTTGCGTCCTTGACGTGGCTTTCAACGCGTTTTGCATTTACAAGTTGAAGCTTGGAGTGGCGGGAGCCGCCCTGGGAAGCGCCCTTTCCCAAGGCGTTGTGGGAGCCTTTTCCTTGTCCTATGTCTGCTTTTTTTCTCCCATGCTGAACATAAGAAAAGCGGCAAGATTCAAGTTTTCCAAAGACTGTCTCAAAACCGCCGCCAAAATCGGCCTTCCCATGGCCTTTGAGCAAATGGCCCTAAGCGGCGCCCAAGTCGCCTCGTCAAAAATCGTCGCTCCCCTTGGAACCGTGGCGCTGGCCGCCAACTCATTCGGCATAACAGCGGAAGCCCTTTGCTACATGCCCGGCTACGGAATCGCTTCCGCGGCCACAACCTTGGTGGGCCAAAGCGTGGGCGCCGACAGAAAGGATTTGGCCAGGCGCTTTTCGTTTTTAAGCGCGGCGCTGGGAATGCTTGTGATGGCGGCGGCGGCTTTTATGATGTTCTTTGCCTCGCCTTATGTCTTTAAGATTTTAACCCCAGACGCCGCCGTTCAAAAACTGGCCACAAAAGCTTTAAGAATCGGTCTTTTTGCCGAGCCGCTTTTCGCCGCCTCAATCGTGGCGTCAGGCGCCTTGAGAGGAGCGGGAGACACTTTGATTCCAGGCATAATGAATTTCTCTTGCATGTGGGGAATCCGCATTCCCCTTTCGATTTTTCTTTCCGCCCGCCTTGGGCTTTCAGGCGTGTGGCTTTCCATGACAATAGAGCTTTGCGCGCGGGGAATAATTTTCCTCTTCCGCCTGGCAAGAAAAAAATTTTAGAAACAAAAAAAACCGCCCAAAATTGGACGGCCTTTTTTTAGGGCAGCCTAATATCGGCGGCTAAAAGACTTATTTTTTTTCTTTGGCCGCGGAAAGCAACTCGTAGTAAACTGTCTTGGGCTTGAAGTCTTTGTCAAACAAAAGCGCGTCGCCGTAGCCGGGCTTCCAAGCAGGAATCCAACTGTTCTTGTCGGACACGCCCCAAACGATGAAACTTTCCACGTTGTCTTCCTCCACGGCAAGACGCATAAGGGACTTCCAAATGTCAACCTGCTTTTGCGAAAACTCTTCCTTTCGGCCAAGGGGAAGGCGGACGTCAACTTCGCTGAAGCAAATCTTTATTCCCAAATCGGCGTAGCGGCGAATGTTGGCTCGAATGGCCTCCTCGTCGTAAGGAAGGTCGGCGGCCAAGTGCAGCTGGAAGCCCACTCCGTAAATCGGAACTCCCCGCTCCACAAAATCTTTGACCAAATTGTACATGGCGTCGGACTTGGCATAGCCCTTGGCTTCGTTGTTGTAGTCGTTCAAGAACAAATGCGCGGAGGGGTCAACCTCGTGGGCCTTTCGCAAGGCCTTCTCCAAGTAGCCGGGGCCAAGAGTTCTAAGCCAAACAGTGTCGCGAAGGCTTCCGTCCTCGTTGAACATTTCGTTCACCATGTCGTAGTCGCGGACGCGGCCCTTGAACTTTTGCATGACAGTGGAGATGTGCTCGTCCATCACGGCCGCCGCCTCTTCCTTGGTTTTAAGGGAATTGATGAAGGGCGGATTCATCTCGTGCCAAAAGAGAGTGTGCCACTTGGCCGCGATTTTATTCGACTCGGCGAACTTCACCAAATTTTCGGGGTCGCTCCAGTTCCAAAAACTTTTGTTTGGCCTAAGCTGGGAACTTTTCATGCAATTTTCGGCCACAAGAATTTTAGCTTGCTCCGAAAGAATTTTTTGGGTGTTTCCGTCCAAAAGGTCTGTGACCGAAGCGGCAAAGCCAAAGTCAACTCCTTTTTTTTCAGCGGCGGCGGCAACAGTGTTTTTTCCGCAGGAAGAAAAAGCCAGACAAAGCGCGCAAAAGGCCGCGACATTGGCAAGGACCGCGCAAAAAGTTTTTTTCATAAAGTTCCTCCAAAAACGGCAATTTTACTTTTGATTGGCTTCCTTATCGCCGTCATTCCACTGGCGGTAGAAGTTGGCCAAAACCGCGCCGGACAAGTTGTGCCAAACGCTAAAAATCGCGCCGGGAACTGTGGCCATCGCAAGCGCGGGGAAGGCGGTGGAAGCAAGGCTTGTGGCCAGTCCTGAGTTCTGCATTCCGATTTCAATTGAAAGCGCCTTTGTCTTTGCGACGTTCAAGCGCAAAAGCTTTCCGATGCCAAAGCCGCAAGCGTAGCCCAAAAGGTTGTGCAAGATAACGACGGCAAAGACAATCGCGCCGGTGGTAAGAATTTTTTGCGAGTTCCGCGAGACGACCGCTCCGACAATCAAGGCGATTGCGATTACCGAAATGGCCGGCAATATCGCTCCGATTTTTTGCGTGAACTTTCCGAAGAACTTGTTGATGACAAAGCCCAAGCCAATCGGAACGATGACAACTTTTACAATAGAAAGGAACATTGAAACAACGTCAACATGAACGCTCTCTTTTAAAAGCAAGTAAGTGATGGCGGGAGTCAAAAGAGGAGCCAGCAAAGTGTTCACGCTTGTCATTCCGACAGAAAGCGCCACGTCGCCCTTTGAAAGATAAGTGATTACGTTGCTGGCGGTTCCGCCGGGACAAGTTCCTACAAGAATGACTCCGGCCAAAAGCCCTACCTCAAGGCCAAAGATTTTTCCCAAGGCAAAGGCCAAAAGCGGCATGATTGTGAACTGGGCAAGGCAGCCGATGATGATGTCCTTGGGACGGGTGAAGACAAGCGCGAAGTCTTCGATTTTGAGCGTGAGTCCCATTCCGAACATGACCAGCATCAAAAGCGGGTTGATCCAAGAAGGCTGAATCCAAAGACAACTCTGCGGAACAAAGAGCGCCAGAGCGGCCACGGCCAAAATAATCAAGGCCATGAACTTTCCAAAGAAGTTTCCGATTTTTTCTAAAACAGACATTTGTTGTAACCTCGTAACGGCGATTCTACAACAAAGGCAGGAAAGTTGCAATCATAGGGGCCAAATGGCGGAAAGCGCTTTTTTGGGGATTCACATTTATTTTACATGTCCGTCATTGAAAGGCCTTGCAATTTTATTCCATAGTCAGGAACATTCGCTTTAAAAATTTCGGCTTTTCTGGCCAATTCATTTAAGTCCAATTTTTTTGCCTGCCTTTTCACTTCGTAAACAAAGCACTTTTTTTTGATGGAGTTTACTGCGATTATGTCAATCTCGTTGTTGGATTTTTTGTCCCACCAGCCGCCAATGTTTGTCAACTGAGACTCTTCGTTAATCTTGGCCGCAAAGTAGCGTTCCAAAGCGGCGCCCGAAAAAGTTTCATAATCTCTAAGGACAATTTCTTTAAGGGAATCATGCTGTCCAAGCTCTATGAGATTTTGGTTTGCAAAAACAAAACGAAAATAAAAGCGCAAGTAATTGTCAACAATTTGCCAGCGGGTGTTGCGGCTTTCCGTTTTTGAAAAAAGAGGCTTTATGGGCTTTATGATTCCAAAGACAGTGTCAAGCCTTTTTAAATACGCGCCGGTATTTTTTAATATTATGGAATCTATTTCGCTTTGAGTTGTCATTCCCCTTGAAATAAGATGCAAAATGGAAAAATAAATTCCATAATCCCTGCCCATTTCATTCACAAGAATTTCTTTTCCGTCAACAAGGAATGGCGACGAACTTCCTGTGGCGTAATCAATCATTTTCTTTTTGCTTGTGGCCTTCGCGTCAATTAAAAGGGAAACATATTTTGCAACTCCCCCCGAAAGCATATACAAGCACAAAAGGTCTTCAGGCGTGTAATTGGGATTCGCGTCAAAAAGAATTTCTTTTAGCGCCGACGGCTCAAAGGGCTTTAAAATTATTTTGTGAGTCAAGCGTCCGAACAAAGCCTCTTTTTGTCCTTCAAATATTTTTGCCATAAGGGAATAAACTGAGCCGCAGACGATTAAGTTTATTTTTGAACTTGACTTGTGAGCGTCCCAAATATTTTGCATTTGGCTGAATATGCCGGGATTAATAAAATTCAAGTCCTGAAATTCGTCAATGACAAGGGTAAAGCGCTCACTTTTTGAATAAAGCATGATTTGCTCAAAAAGTTCCGCAAAGGAATTGACGTGTCCAAAAAGCTTAAGGCCTACAGAAAGATCCAATTCCTTTTGCCACTGAAGGCAAAGCATGGATTCTGACATTCTGCTTGTGAACAAATAGGCGCCTTTCTTTGTTTTTAAAAAGTTTTTTAAAAGTTCTGTTTTGCCGATTCTGCGCCGTCCAACAAGAACCGTAAAACAAGCGGAAGACTTTGACTGCCTTTCTATGGCATCCAACTCTTTTATTTCTTTTACGCGATCGTAAAACCTTTCCATAACCTTTCCTTTGGCGCTATACCAATTTAACAGCTGTTAACTTAATGGCCATTAAATTAACAGTCTTTATTTTACTCTCTAAACTTCAATCTGTCAATGACATCTTGCGCAATTTTTCGCCATGCGCTAGAATAAGGCGCAAACTTCAAGGCGGGGCAGCGCCGCCGCAATTGTTTCTTAACCGAAACTTTTCGCTAGGCGCATAAACGGCAACATTCGCGCTTGTCAACCGACGCGCGCGAACAGCCGCACGCAAAACCCCCAGCGCGCTAAATTATATTTATGCGAGTTTTGAGACGCTGGCTCAGCGGCTTAAAACTCGACAGCCTCGCGAAAACGCCGCGCGTTTTGGCGAGCGCTAATAAACTTCAAGGCGGGGCGCAATTCCCCACCGGCTGTATAGCCAGCAAGCGATGGCAACGCCAGAGCATGACGCGGTGAGATTCCGCGGCCGACAGTAAAGTCTGGATGGAAGAAGAAATTATGGAAAACGATTCTAAAGAGCGCTTTATGCGCGCGGCAATTGAACTTGCCAAAAAAGGCGAAGGCTGGACAAATCCCAACCCTCTGGTCGGCGCCGTCATTGTCCAAGAAAATCAAATCATAGGCCAAGGCTATCATCACAAGTACGGCGACTTGCACGCCGAGCGAGACGCTTTGCGGAACTGCCGCGAGCGGGGGAACGATCCTAGCGGCGCCCAAATTTTTGTCACGCTGGAACCCTGCTGCCACACAGGAAAGCAGCCGCCTTGCGTTGAGGCAATAGTTGAAGCCGGAATAAAAAAAGTCGTTGTCGGAAGCCGAGACCCAAACCCTTTGGTTAGCGGAAAGGGCGCCGCGTTTTTGCGCGAACGGGGCGTTGAGGTAGAGGAAGACTTTTTGCGCTCGGAATGCGACGCGCTCAATTTTATTTTCTTCCATTACATTACAAAGGGAACGCCATACGTCGCGCTAAAGTACGCGATGACCGCAGACGGAAAAATCGCCACGGCAGCCGGAAAGTCCAAGTGGATTTCTTGCCAAGAGTCCCGCGACTTTGTCCACCAATTGCGCTCCAAGTATTCATGCATTATGGCGGGAATCGGAACAGTCCTTGCCGACGACCCGCTTTTGACTTGCCGAATCCCAGGCGGAAGAAATCCAACGCGAATAATTTGCGACAGTTCCTTGCGCCTTCCCCTTGACTCGCAGCTTGTCCAAAGCGCGAAAGAGATTCCCACAATTGTGGCCTGCGCCGCCCAAGATTGCTTGCAAGACCAAAACGGCGCCGCCCCTAGCGCGGAACGGACGCAAGACCTTAACGCGGGGGCGAACGGCGAGGCATCGCAAGCCCAAGATGGCGCCGCCCTCCCCGACCGCGACTTTTTGGAAAAAGAAAAAGCGCTCGCCAAAAAAGGCGTTCAAGTGATCCGCTGCGCATCTCCTTCCTGCGGCAAGCGCGTGGACCTTTGCCTTTTAATGAAAAAGCTTGGCGAGCTGGGTCTTGACAGCGTACTGGTAGAAGGCGGCGGCCAAATCAACTTTTCGTTATTGCAAGCGAGCTTGGTTCAAAAGATTTACTGTTTTGTGGCTCCAAAAATTTTTGGCGGGGCCGCCGCCCCCAGTCCAGTGGCTGGAAGCGGCGTTTTGGAAGTGGCTGACGCTTTTAGCCTTGCGCAAAGCGACGCGCGCAAAATCGGAAGCGACGTTTTGATTGAGTACGAAGTGAAGCAAGCCCAAAAAGCCGCCGTCAGTTTTGGCGGGTCCGACAGTTTTAGTAATCCAAGTAACTCGGAGCGAATATGTTCACAGGAATAATTGAAGAAATAGGAAAGGTGAAAAGCATAGAGCCGTCGGGAAACGGAGCGGGCGCAAGAATAAAAATCGCCGCGGAAAAAATTTTGTCAGGAACAAAAGAGGGCGACAGCGTTGCGGTGAACGGCGTTTGCCTTACGGCGACTTTTATTGGCCAAGACTTTTTTTCCGCTGACGTAATGGCCGAAACCTTGCGCCGCTCAAACCTTGGAAGCCTGTCCGCAGGAAGCCCGGTGAACCTTGAGCGCGCCATGGCCGCGGACGGCCGTTTTGGCGGCCACATTGTAAGCGGCCACATAGACGGAACGGGAACAATCGCAAAAACGGAACAGGAAGGAAACGCCGTTTGGGTTTACATCCGCGCGGACCAGGCCATTTTGCGCCTGATTGTTCAAAAAGGTTCGATCGCGATTGACGGAATAAGCCTTACCGTGGCAAAACTGGAGGAGGCGCGCTTCGCCGTTTCAATAATTCCCCACACGGGAGAAGAGACGACGCTGCTTTCAAAAAAGGTTGGCAACAAAGTCAACTTGGAAAACGACATCGTCGGAAAGTATGTCCAGCGGCTTCTTGGGCTTGCCGGCGCTTCCAGCGGCGGCCACAGTTCCAACATAACAGAAGAATTTTTAAGAGAGCGAGGATTTTAGCGGCAATGAAAACTAAAGCAAAACAACAATTTTTTGTTAGCCGCATACGGTCGGACAAAGCCGCCGTTTTGTGCAAGGAAACTATTTACTTGCGCTCTTGCGAGCGCGGACAATAAGCGGCGACAACCGCGCTTGCCAACCGGCGCGCGCGGTCAGCCGAAATGAATTCAAGGAGGAGATATGGAAATAAAATACAACACAATCGAAGAGGCGCTTGAGGATTTGCGGCGGGGAAAAATCATCATCGTAAGCGACGACGAAAACCGTGAAAACGAAGGCGACATGATTTGCGCCGCGCAGTTCGCAAGCCAAGAGAACATCAACTTCATCGCCACATACGCCAAAGGCTTGATTTGCACACCGATCAGCGAGGGCATGGCAAACCGCCTTGGCTTTTATCCCATGGTGGCCGAAAACACCGACAACCACGAAACGGCCTTCACTGTTTCAGTTGACCACATTTCAACGACGACAGGAATTTCCGCGGCGGAACGGGCGGCCACAATCCGCGCCTGCGTAGATCCGGCCTCGTCGCCAAAAGACTTTAGGCGGCCCGGCCACACCTTTCCCCTTATCGCAAAAAAAGGCGGAGTGCTTGTCCGCGCGGGGCACACGGAAGCCACCGTTGACCTTTGCCGCTTGGCCGGCCTTAAGGAATGCGGCGTTTGCTGCGAGATTATGGATGACGACGGAACGATGGCGCGGGGCGAAAAAATTTTTGAAATCGCGCGAAAGTTCAACCTAAAATACATAACGATAAAAGCGCTGGCCGACTACTGCCGCGTCCACGACAAGCATGTGGTTCAAGAGGCAAAGGCAAAACTTCCCAGCGAGTTCGGCGACTTTGACATTTACGGCTACACCGACGACCTTACCGGCGAGCATCACATCGCGCTTGTAAAAGGCGACATCGGCGACGGCGAAAATGTTTTGTGCCGCGTTCACTCCGAATGTTTGACAGGCGACGTTTTTGGAAGCCAGCGTTGCGACTGCGGCCCTCAGCTCCAGCAAGCGATGAAGACGATAGAAAAAGAAGGCCGAGGCGTTTTGCTTTACATGAGGCAGGAAGGCCGCGGCATCGGGCTCATCAACAAGCTAAAGACTTACATGCTGCAAGAAAACGGCTATGACACTGTGGAAGCGAACTTGAAGCTTGGCTTCGCGCCCGACTTGCGGGAATACTGGATAGGAGCGCAAATCTTGCGCGACCTGGGAATAAAATCCCTGCGCCTTTTGACAAACAATCCGCAAAAGATTTACGGGCTTGACGGCTTTGGAATAAAAGTCGCCGAGCGCGTGTCAATAGAAATTCCGCCGTCAAAGTTTGACAAATTTTACCTTCGCACCAAGAAGGAAAAAATGGGCCACATCTTTGACCATATCAATGTTGAATAGGAGGAAAGAAATGAAATTGATTGAAGGAAAGGTAGTCGCGAAAAGCGGCATGAAGGTTGGAATCGTGGCGTCGCGCTTTAACGCGTTCATCGTGCAAAAACTTTTGGACGGAGCGGTGGACGGCCTTGTTCGCCACGGCGTCGCCGAAGACAACATCAGCGCGGCTTGGGTTCCGGGCGCGTTTGAAATTCCCGTCGTGGCGCAAAAAATGGCGGCAAGCAAAAAGTACGACGCGGTCATTTGCGTCGGAGCGGTGATTCGAGGAAGCACCAGCCACTACGATTACGTTTGCGCCGAGGTCAGCAAGGGAATCGCGCAAGCCAGCTTCAGCACAGGCGTTCCCGTCTTGTTCGGAATCTTGACCACCGACAACTTGGAGCAAGCCATCGACCGCGCCGGCGCAAAGAGCGGCAACAAGGGCTACGACTGCGCCCTTAGCGCCATTGAAATGGTCAACGTGATGGAACAGATATAGAAGTGTGTCAAGGCGCGCTGCGCTTAAAGCCTTGACACACTTCTTTTGCGGCGCTAATTACATTTTCGTGCCGCAATAGGTTTCGAGTTCCCGCGGGGCAATCATGCGCGACATGGGCCAGTTGAGCCGCCCGATTTGGGCGGCTGTTTTTTTCGTTCAACGCGTCCGCAAGGGTGGAACAATACGCAAAAGGAGAAAATTTGAGTGAATAAAAAACAAAAAAGAAATAATGAGGGGCATTAAATTTTTTTTTCACTCTCGGCGGGAATCATTGAATTCGCCTCGTTCGCGCTTTTTGACACGCTCACGCAATGGCCTTATTGGCTTAAATACTTGATCGCGCTCATACTTTCAGTCCGTTGGAATTTTACATTGAACAGGCGCTTTACGTTCCGTTCCGTCGGAAACATACCGATAGCAATGCTTAAAGTGGCGCTTTTTTACGCGGCATTCACTCCTATAACAACGCTGCTTGGAGATTATCTAGTCGAGAGCCTCGGGTGGAATGGCTTTCTTGTAACAATAATGAACATGGCGTTTAATCTTGTTTCCGAATATTTTTACGACCGCCATATCGTGTTTGGAAAAACCATCGACACAAACAAATCGTCTCAGACGGAATGAAGAAAATCGCGCATAAAAATCTTGGCGCTTTTCTTAATTTCCGCTGATTTTTATAGGATAGTAAACGCCGGTCTGAAGGTAATCTTGCACGCCGCTTGGAAGTTCGTTAAAGCAGAAGGCAAAATCGTATAAGCCGCCGCTTGTCGCAGACCAGGAGCCTTGATATTCAACATTCACTGAACCTCTTTTGAATTTTTTGCCATCTTGTTTAATGTCATAATCGTTTCCATCAACGCAAGTCCACGGCACTTCGGAGATTTTTGTAACAGTCACGTCGCTTCCATTCACTGTGAATTCAAACTCATACCATTTTAAAAGCGATGACAAGTCCGTTCCAACGGCGGCATCCATAAGGTCTGACAGGCTGCTAGTGAACGCAATTTCCGCTGAAGTTTGTGTTGCGCTAGCCATAAGCGCTTGCCAGCCGTTCAAGGCGCAGTCGGCAAGAATAATCTGGCTTTGGTCAACGCGTTGGACTGCAATCTCGGTAATTGCAAGTCCGCTGCCTTCCATGCCCATTCCGCCATGCCCCTGATTATCAACATTTATGCTTTGCAAATCTGCCGCGGTCAGGGTATACGCGGTAGTCTGAACGTAACTGTTTGGCTTAATTTTGCCGTCGTCCATAGTCGCGTTAGAAGACACAGCGCCTGTCTTAAAGAAATTGTCATCCGCCCCATACAGCTTAAATTGGTGTTTATTGGCGTTGGGCGCGGAAGAACTGTTTGTGTGAGTGACCACAATTTTATCGCCAACGCTAAAATTTGTGTAGCGGAGTACAATTTTGGTCGTGTCTGTTGAAGCGTCGTTTCCGCCAAAGTCGTTACTGCCTTTCCAAAGAACAAGTTTTGGCGCGTTGGGGTCATAATCGTTAGACTCTGGCGTTGCCGCGGCAACAAGCGTGACAGTGACCTCATTAGACTGAACGCCGTCAGCGACCACATAAATGGCATAGTCGCCTGCGGCAGCCGTTATTGTAGGAAGCGTTATTTTGCCGTTTGAAACAGAAACATTTCCTGCGTCATCTGCGCCAGAGCGACGCAGTTCCACCACAGAAGGATTTATGTCAAAATTGGTAAAGTTTACATTTAAAACCATATTGTCGCCAATGGCCACAGTTTGGCTTTGGAGCGAAATGGTGACTGAACGCGGCAAGGCTGGATCAGTCACCAAAATCTGCGGGCCGTAGCCGTATATTCCGCTGCCCTCATCTTTTACAAACACTCTATAAAGTCCTGCGGAAAGCGAATTTGGCACGGTAAAACTAATCTTTCCTTCAGAAACGGCGGCGCCGCTGGCAATAGCAACATCAGACCCGTCAACATTTTCCCTGTACGCCCAGACACTTAAGCTGGTAGGCTCAGAATCAAAGCGCTCAAAGCTGACAGAAAGGGTAAGAGAGTTTCCTTTTTCTATTTCCAATGGCTCGTCAAAGTAGCTTCCATTTTCGTCTTTTACTCCTATAGACAACTGGGCGGGGTTGTCAGAAAAATCATACCACACGCCTTCCACAAAGTATTTGTTTAAGTCGCCTGCAGAAGGAACTGAATCAAATTTTATGCCAGCGCCGTCATCATTGCCACGGTTCAAAGTCCATGAGGCGGTAAAGCTTCCAAAACCTGTGATTTCTGTTTTTGTCGTTTTATACCACAGAACAGTTCCGCTGCCAGTTGAGTTTCCACAATCAGCGTCGTCTGGCGGATTTCCACCTTCCGCAACTTCGCCCTTAAATTCATACTCCACTTTATACGCCTTGCTTATAGCAAGTTCGCGAGCGGTTGAATTGTAAGTGTAGTCAAACTTAAATTCCTTGTAATTATCGGCCGCCTTTTTGCCCACATCGTCAAAGTAACCATACTTTTTTAGCCTTTTTGTAAAAGTCAACTGCTCGTTTGAAACTTCGAGTCCGCCGCCGTACTCGTTGCCATGCCAGCCGTTTTTAAATGACTGAGAAGAAAGCTCGCTCGCGCTCTTAAAGTCAACTTTTGTGATTTTTAGTCCGCACGCCATAATTACAAGGCCGTCAGAGTTGTTTAAATTAGCGGCGTCCGCTGCGGTCAGCGTGTAGCCCGTTGCCTGAGTTGGCGTGATAGGTTCAATTGAGCCGCTTACAGCCGCGCCGTTGTCTATAAGCCCGCCTTTTAGTATTGTATTATCCCAGGTTGAATTAATTCCGCACATTTTAATTCTGTAATAGCCGTTCCAGATATCGCTTTCTTCATGCGTAATCCAGATTTGGTCGCCGGCTTTAAAGCCCTTGTAGTAAAGGCGCATCCATACGTCGCCGCCTTCCACCAGCGGAGTTGAGTCTGTGTTTGATTTTTTGCTCCAGCAGCCAAAGTCGTTTTCGCCTTCATACACTGTCACCGTTCCGTCTGGAACAGTTTCAAGAGAGGTTTCCAGTGTCAAAGACGCTTGAACTTTGACGCTCGTAATTTGCAAGCAGCCGCCCCAAATTACAATTCCCCGCTTGCTGTTTAAATTTTCCGCATCGCTTTGAGTGAGAACATAAGAAACTGTTTTTTCCGCGCTGTCAGCCGTAATAACGTGGATTCCGTTCCCACCGTATACATATCCATTTTTAATCGTTCCGTCTTTTAGAGCGTCACTGTCCCAATA
Organism: uncultured Treponema sp.; assembly: GCA_937902125.1. Lineage (GTDB taxonomy): Bacteria > Spirochaetota > Spirochaetia > Treponematales > Treponemataceae > Treponema_D. Next base: position 102,055 of record CALDIB010000032.1, on the reverse strand, counting down.
AGATGAATATAGCGGAGCGATTTTAAACTTACAATCTATAGAATCTTCCCGACCAGGATTTAAAGAACTTTGCTTGTATGAAATGTATATTGTGTCGTTTTGGCTAAAATTTTTATAGTAAAGTTTTAAGTAGCTTTCCCAATCGTCCAAATCAAAATTTTCGTAAAGGCTCTGCGCAGTGGTTGGAACGTCAATCGATTCTAGCGAGTCCGTTATTCCGTTTGTCTTGTTTACATAAACGCCTGTTACTGTAACGCCGCAGCCAAAAACCGCAAGCCCATAATTTTGGTTTATCAAGCCTGCGTCAGCCGATGTAAGTTCATAAGTGACATATCCTTCTTCATCATAGGGAACGATGTTGTATTCTGTCTTGTCATCCCCGCCGTCCACAGCGTAAGCGTTTTGCAGATCGCCGCCGCGAAGATAAGTTTGATTCCAGTCGTCGTGGTATGCGCCCGCCATCTGAATCGTTTGGTATTTTGAAAAAGTAGGACTTTTTGTGTAGGTAATTATGATTTTGTCGCCTTGCGCAAAACCCTTTTTGTGAACGCGAACCCATCGCGTTTCATCAGCGCTTGACCAATAGGCAAAATCCTTGCCGTTGGAATTTTCCCAAAGAGCGGTTCTGCCGCTTGATGGAAATTCTTCGTCAACAGTTTTTCCAAATTGATTCGTAAGCTTCCATACGCAGGTGTACATTCCCCGCTGCTCCGCGCGCTCAACCTCTACAGAAAATGTAAGCGTTTTTCCATCGTTTGAAAGCGTGAACGGAAAATCCGTTATTTTATTGGTTCCGCCCTCTTCTTCATAAAAAGAATGTTCTCCCGTGCATGTCAGGACGCCTTTTAGCGTTTCTGCGTCAAAGGTATATGTTCCGGAAAAATTTTCGACATCATTCGTGCCATTTGTATGCGATTCCTTATTAGAAAATGCATTACCTGAATCGCCAAATTCTATCCACAGGGCTTTTGTATTGCCGCTAAGGAATTCTATCTCCTCTCCGCCGCCAAGCTGCTGTACGCAATAAAAGCTTTTCCCCTGCAACCAGTTTGCGTCCGTAACGGTAAAAGTTGAAACGGCATTGCTGTCCACAAAGGGATTTGCTAAAGCGTCAGATAAGCCCCCCCCCACCAGCCGCGTTGGAGCAAGAAGTTAAAAACGGAAAAAGTATGGCCAAAGCCAAAAGAAATGATCTAATTTTCATAGACGCCTCCAAAAGGCCAAAGCGGCCTTAACGCGAAATAACTTCGCTGTGATAAAAAACCGCGGCGCGGCCTCTTTTGCAAAAGCCCACAATGGCCTTAGCAAAGCGTCTTTTTTAATTGAGCGTATTATCCGCTAGTTTTTAAAATTTGTCAAGCGTTTTTTTGAGATTCCCGCGGCAAGCGCGGGAATGACAGGCGGCGCGGAAACGACAAAGAATCCGCCCGCCGGCGCAAAAAACGCCGCCGCAACAAGCCGCGCTAAAGCGCTTGACAAAATTCAATAATTACTCTATGCTAACTAACATTAGGACTAACTAATGAGCATAGACCAAATAATGATTCAATGCGCCTCTCCTTCCCTTTGCAAAATAAAGCCGGCAAATTTATTTTCAATACAAACAAGCGCCTGGTCTCAAGAAAAATTGTCCGCTTGGCGAAAGGAATTTGCCGCGCAAGGAATCACGTTCAGTCTTTTGCGCTCCTCTGAAAATTCTTTTTTGGCCTTTGTCTACAACTTTGAATGGATACAGGCGCTTTTGGCCGGAAGCGAGGCGCGGCGATTTTTGGCGCTCAAGAACTATCCTGTTCAAGAAGGCGCCAGGGCTGTCTTGAACGAACTTCTTTTTAGGCTGAACCAAGCGTCAAAAAAAGGCGAAAAGAAATTTCCTCACGAGGTGGGAATTTTTTTGGGCTACCCTCTTTCCGACGTGGCGGCCTTTGAAAGCAGGAAGGGCCAAGGAGCGGCGGCGCGGGGCTGCTGGAAATCCTATTCAAATTGCGTTGACGCAAGGCGGACTTGGGAGCTTTATAAAAATTGCGCCAAGTTTTTTGAGGAACGCTTTAAAAGCGGCCGGAAGATTCAGCAGATAGTTCGAGAGTTTAAAAGCTTGAACAAGCGCTAGGAGTTTGGCGGCAATCTAATTGCCGAAAAAACAATAAAAAATTTTTAGCCAAATTATAGGAGGGCAATAATGAAAGTTGCTGTAATTTACGCAAGCACAACAGGAAACACAGAAGCCATGGCCAACGCCATCAACGAGCAGGTCAAGGCCAACGGCGGTCAAACAGTTTTTGGGACGGCCGACTCCGCCGACGCGCAAGAAGTTTTGTCTTGCGACGTTCTCTTGCTTGGAAGTCCCGCGATGGGCGACGAAGTTCTTGAGGACAGCGTGGAAGAATTCTTTGGCCAGATTGAAGGCTCCTTGAGCGGAAAAAAAGTCGCGCTCTTTGGCTCTTACGATTGGGGCGACGGCCAATGGCTGCGCGATTGGGAAGACCGCGTAAAATCATGCGGCGCCACAATCACGGCGGAATCCCTCAAGGTTCACCTCACTCCCGACGACTCGGGAATCGCTGAATGCAAGGCTTGGGCTTCAAAAGCCGCGGCGTAAAAAAAAGGGGATGACTATTGGTCATCCCCATCCTATAATGAAACAAAGCGAAATCGCCTGTCATTTTTAACTATTCCTTTAGAATCTTGTCCAGCGCTTTAGTCATGGCGCGGCGAACGTCGTCAACGACTTCTTCGGTGATTTGCGCGCGAATCCGCTCGTTTTTGGGCGTTTCTTCTATGATGATTGGCTTTGTGTCGTGGGGAACGAAAAGCTGGTAAACTTCAACGCCTAGAGCCGCGGCAAGCTTGGAAAGGGAATCCTCGCCTGGCCAACGCCTTTTTCCTTCAAAAAAATTTATAGCCTGAACAGACAAATTCGCCTCTTCCGCAAGCCTTTCTTGAGTCCAAGACCTTTCTTTTCTCAGTTTTTTTATGTTTACGGAAAGTGTTTCTAAAATTTCTGCTCCATTCATAATATCTACATTTTGTAGATTTTTTTTCCAAATTTACAGTTACATTTTGTAGAAAGCGCGCTATAATTACAGATTGTAGAAACTTGATTTTTGAGACAATCTGTAGGCGTGAAAATGAAAACACAAAATTTCCAAATAAAATCCCGCGAACGGGTGGCCAACCACGGCGAAGTCTTTACGGCGGAACGAGAAGTAAAGGCCATGTGCGACTTGGTGAAAGACGAGACAGAACGCATAGAAAGCCGATTTTTGGAACCAGCGTGCGGCGACGGAAACTTTCTTGCTGAAATTCTTGAAAGAAAGCTGGCCGTTGTTTCAAAACAGTACAGCAAAAACCTGAACGACTGGGAAAAACATTCATTGCTGGCCCTTTGTTCGCTTTACGGAATCGACATTTTGCAGGACAACGCGGCGGCCTGCAGAGAACGCCTTTACGGAATATGGCTTTGCCAATACGAAAAACTTTGCGCAAAAAAAATCCCCGCCGAGCAAAAAGAACAAGCGCAAAAATGCGCCATCTTCATTCTAAAAAAGAACATTCTATGCGGAAACGCTCTTTCGCTAAAAGAAGTTGACGAAGCGCAAAACGACACTGAACGGCCAATCATCTTTTGCGAATGGAGCATGGTCGGCGAAAACTTAAAACGGCGGGATTTTTCATTCCGAGAGCTTGTCAACCAAGACTTTGCAAATGAGGAAGGCAGCTTGTTTTCAGACCTGGGCGACGAGGCGGAAATCTTTTCGCCGGTAAAAGAATTTCCATTGATTCATTACAGGAGAATATATGAGCAAGAAGACTAATGCCGAAACAAGCGCGCCGCTTAAAACTGGCTACAACCCAGACATTTTGTCGTGCCTTGCAAACCTTAGTAACGACGAAGTGTTCACTCCGCCGGAAGTTGCCAACGCAATGCTGGATTTGCTTCCGCAAAAAATATTCAGCGACCCAAACGCAAAGTTTTTGGATCCTGCCTGCAAAAGCGGAGTCTTTTTGCGCGAGATAGCGAAAAGGCTGATAGCGGGCCTTGCCGACAAAATTCCAAACTTGCAAAAGCGCGTAGACCATATTTTTAAGGAACAGCTTTATGCCATTGCTATAACGGAACTTACAAGCCTTTTAGCCCGCCGCAGCGTTTACTGTTCAAAAGATGCAGGCGGAAAATACAGCGTGGCGCATTTTAAAAACCGCGAAGGAAACATTTTTTACAAGCCGACAAAGCACTTATGGATAAACGGCAAGTGCCTTGAATGCGGAGCCAGCCAAAGCGAGTACGGCGACGAAGAGCGCCAAGGACTTGAAAGCCACGCCTACCAGTTTATACACAACGCAATTCCAGGAGAAATAGAGAATATGAAATTTGATGTGATTATAGGAAATCCGCCGTATCAAATGAGTGATGGAGGAGGAACTGGTTCTAGTGCAATGCCAATATACCAGTATTTTGTTAATGAAGCCAAAAAACTTAAACCAAGGTATTTAGTAATGATTATTCCAGCTCGTTGGTACTCTGGAGGAAAGGGATTAGATGATTTTAGAAAAGAAATGTTAAATGATAAACGTCTTAGAAAACTTGTAGATTATTTTGATTCTGAAGATTGTTTTCCAGGAATAGATTTATCAGGTGGTGTGTGTTACTTTCTTTGGAATCGAGATAAATCAGGAGAATGCGAAATAACTTCAATCTTAAATAAAACAACAACAACAATTAATCGACCACTTTTAGAAGATAACGCAGACAGTTTTATTAGATTTAACGAGGGCATTTCTATCTTTAGAAAAATACATAACACAGCTTTTAGAAGTTTTGAATCTATCGTCAGTGCAAGAAAACCTTTTGGAGATATAAAAAAATCAAAAGAAGGAAAAATAAAGGTATATGCATATCCAAATAATTTTTCAATTTCGGAAAATGAAATAAAACAGGGAAAGGAATTAATTTCGAAATATAAAGTAATGGTAGCTAAAGCTTATGGAGAGAGAGGAAGTTTCCCTTATTTAGTAATAGGGAAACCGTTTATTGGAGAGCCAGAGTCTTGTTGTACAGAAACTTATTTATCAATAGGTTCATTCGATAGCATTTCCGAAGCGGAAAATGTAATCATATATATGAAAACAAGATTTTTCAGATTCTTTGTTTTGTTTAAGAAGAATACACAAAATGCTCCAAAAGGCGTCTACCAGTTCGTTCCTCTCCAAGATTTTTCTAAACCGTGGACAGACGAAGAACTCTACAAAAAATACAATCTATCTCCGGAAGAAATTTCATTCATCGAGTCAATGATTCGCCCCATGGAGTAACTGCCGATGTTATTTTTTAAATATGTCGCTATGACTGCCCGTAGAAATCAAAGTGAGCGTAAGCGTTGCAAGCGTCTTTTTGTAACACAAAAGCCAATCAGGTTTAATGTGCAATTCCCTTATTCCCTTTTTGCTGCCTTTCAGTTCGTGGTCGCGATACGATTCGTCAAGATCTTGATCTGCGCGAAGCTTTTCTACAACGTCTTTAAGCTCATGCATCGGAAGACCGCATTTTTGAGCGAGCTTGTAGGTTTGCTTAAAGCGGCTGGTCCAAATGACCTCGTAAATCATTTATCCAAATCCGCCCACATTTGGTCCATGTCGGTATATCGTTTTGTATTCGGATTTCGTTCAAGCTCTTCGGCTTCGTTTATAGCGTCAATAAACTCATCTGTAAACTGCGGCTTTCTTTTGGCAAACAAGCGCGCAAAAAAATTTTTTCGAGCGGGCCGAACAATCCAACGCTTTCCATTCACCTCAAGTCCAAAAAAAGGCTTGTTTTCATACGCGCTTGGATTGCTTGCAAATTCAGACATTGAAATTACGAGCATGGCGACCTCCTCATATTTAAAAAATAGCGCAGTATTCATAAATCGTCAAGAAATAACCGCAAAAGGAGCAATTTCATGAAAAATCAGCCATTCTTTCCTCAGCGCCCAAAATCCAAACCGATAATCTACGCTTATTCTGACACCCGCTTTCCCGGAATGTTAAAAGTGGGCTACACGGAGCGCCCGATAAAAGAGCGAATGAAAGAACACTACCCCACGCTAACGCCCACGCAATCGTGGAAAGTGGAACTAGTGGAAAGCGCGATGAAGAGCGACGGCTCCGTTTTTATGGACCATGACGTTCACCGTCATTTGGAACGCTTGGGAATAAAAGCCGTTCGCGACGGCAAGAACAAAAAAAGCGAATGGTTCAAATGCGACGCTTTCGCGGTTCGCGTCGCGATTGACTGCGCTCGCAGGGGAATCCAATTGCAATTAAACCGTTCGCAAACTTTTGCCCCGCGCCCCGAGCAAAAAGCGGCGGTGGAAAAAACTTTCGACTACTTTGAAAAAATCAAGGCGGAAAAAGCAAAAAAGATATTGCCAAAATCATTCACGCCAAAGTTCTTGTGGAACTGCAAAATGCGTTTTGGAAAAACCTTTGCTTCCTACCTGCTTGCAAAAAAGCTGGGCGAAAAGCTTAACAAAAAATCCTTGCGCGTTCTGGTCCTTACTTTTAAACCCGCCGTTCAAAGCGCGTGGCAAGAAGACTTGGAAAACCATGTTTTGTTCGACGGCTGGCAATTCGTAAGCCGAGGCGGTTTGTCCTATGAAGATTGCTCCAAAAAAAGCCGATTGTTTGCTTCGGCAGCTTTCAAGATTTTTTGGGAACAAACGAAAACGGCGGAATCAAGGCTCGCAACGAATGGGTTCACACGACGCATTGGGACTTGGTCATCTTTGACGAATACCATTTTGGAGCGTGGCGGGAAAACGCAAAGAAACTTTTTGAAAGCGAAGACGAAGAAAACCTTGACGTCTTTGACCAAGAAAAATACATTAAGGAAGAAGCGGGCAACGTCCAGAACGAAGAGTCGCTCCCGATTACAACAGACCATTATTTGTTTTTAAGCGGAACGCCCTTCCGCGCGCTAAACTCCGGCGAGTTCATCGAAGAGCAGATTTTCTCCTGGACTTACAGCGACGAACAGAGCGCCAAAAAAAACTGGAAAAAAGAACATAATCCATACGCGGCTTTGCCCCGCATGGTGATGCTGACTTACCAAATGCCCGAAAGCATCAAGGAAATCGCGAAAGGCGGCGAGTTCAACGAATTCGATTTGAACTTGTTTTTTGCCGCGGAAGGCGAAAAGAAAAAAGCGCGATTCAAACACAAAGAGCATGTTCAAAAGTGGCTGGACTTGATTCGCGGCGCATACCTTCCTTCCACCGTGGACGACCTAAAACTTGGAAACAAGAAAAAGCCGCCCATGCCTTTTAGCGACACCCGCTTGCTCAATGTCCTTAGCCACACCGTTTGGCTTTTGCCGGGCGTGGCTTCGTGTTATGCCATGGCCAACTTGCTGGCCGAAAGGCAAAATATTTTTTTCCACGATTACAGAATCATTGTTTGCGCCGGAAGCGGAGCGGGCGTGGGAATGGCGGCGTTGGAGCCAGTTCAGCTTGCAATGCAAAATCCGCTTGAAACAAAAACAATCACGCTTTCTTGCGGAAAGCTTATGACAGGCGTGACGGTAAAGCCGTGGACCGGAATTTTCATGCTATGCAATTTGCGAAGCCCCGAAACATATTTCCAGAGCGCCTTCCGCGTTCAAAGCCCATGGGAAATAAAAGACGCTCTTGGAAAAAACATAGTTCTAAAAAACGAATGCTATATTTTTGACTTTGCCCTTGACCGCGCCCTAAGGCAAATAAGCGACTACAGCCGAAACTTGAACACAGACCCGCTAAAAGACAACCCGCAAAAACTTGTGGAAGAATTCATTTCGTTCCTGCCGGTTCTTGCCTTTGACGGCTCAACGATGAAACAGATTAACGCTACAGAAATCTTAGACATGGCGATGAGCGGAACAAGCGCGACGCTCCTTGCAAAACGCTGGGAAAGCGCCTTGCTTGTGAACGTTGACAATGAAACGCTCGCGCGTCTTATGAACAACGCGGCCGCGATGAAGGCTCTTGAAAGCATAGAAGGCTTTCGCAATCTCAACAGCGACATAGAAACAATAATCAACAAAAGCGAAGCCGTCAAAAAAGCAAAGAAAGAAAAGCAAGGCAAAATGTCGCAGGCCGAAAAGCGCGAGCTTAGCGACGAAGAAAAAGAATATAAAAGCAAGCGAAAGCAGATTCAAGAAAAATTGATAAAGTTTGCCACCCGAATTCCAGTTTTTATGTATCTTACTGATTACCGGGAGTTCTGCTTAAAAGATGTCATAACGCAACTTGAGCCTGGCCTTTTCAAAAAAGTAACGGGCTTGACGCTAAAGGACTTTGAGCTTTTGGTAAGCCTCAATGTCTTTAACGGCCCAGTTATGAACGACGCGATTTTTAAATTCCGCAGTTACGAAGACTCAAGCTTAAACTATACAGGAATCGACAAGCATGCTGAACTTGATGAATATGTGGGCGGCTTTGACACTGTTCTTTCAACGCAGGAATTTGATGAAATGAGGTAGACTAGACGGCGCGCCCCCCACGCCGTAATAAAAACAACACTTCACAACCGAGCGCTCTTATCATTCCCCAGAATCCATACAAACAGCAAGTCCTCTCCTAACTTTTCCTCAAAAAATTTTTTATGTTTTTTCCAAAAAAAACGACGAACTTTGCAAGAAGGACCCTTTTTGCTCAGATTTGTCGGTCTACACATTCCAAAACATTTGCGCTCAAAAACTGGAACTTGACCTAAATGCCGCTGCCCACGTAAAAGCAAAGGGCCGCCCGCAAACCGGACGGCCCTTTCATTCCCCGCGCTTACTCCCCTACTGGACAGCCGCAGCCGGGATGCTCGGCTTCCCAAGCGGCGGCGACGCGCAAAATCTTTGCCTCGCTGAACATGGGGCCTGCGAACTGGATGCCCACGGGCATTGCGTCCGAGTCTCCCCGCTTGGCGGCCGCCGCGAATTCTCCGTCAAAGCCCTTGGTGATTCCGGCCTCGACTCCCGCTCCGCTTGTATGGCCGGCGGGAACGCTTAGCGACGGGATGCGCGCCAAGTTTACGAATGTCGTGAACAAATCGCTAAGATACATCTCCAGCGGGTCGTCAACCTTTTGGCCCAGCTTAAAGGCGGGCGTGGGGCATGTGGGGCACAAAATCAAATCGTAGCTTTTAAAAAGTTCGGCCATCTCGCGCTGGATTCTGGCGCGGACGCTCATTCCTCTTTTGTAAGTGTCGCCGGAAAACTGTTCAGACAAAACATAGTTTCCGATGACGATGCGGCGCTTGACTTCAGGGCCAAAGCCCGCGCTGCGTGTGTCAACATAAAGCTCGTCGTATCCGTTGCCATTGTCAACCCGGGCGCCGTAGCGGATTCCGTCAAAGCGGCTAAGGTTGGACGCCGCTTCCGACAATGCGATGACATAATAGCTTGCGATTGACGCGTCCAAAATTGGAAGGTCAACCACGTCAATCTTGGCGCCCTTTTCCTCAAACCATTTTCTTGTCTGCTCAAAGACAAGGCCAACGTCGGGCAACAAGCCCTTGCTTTCAAGGAACTGTTTTGGAATGGCGATTTTTAGTTTTGAAAAATCTTCCGCGGTGAACGGAGCCAAATTCTTTAACTCGTCTTTTTGCGGAAGGTCGGCGGAAGTGTCGTCGTAAAAGTCAACGCCGGCCAAAGCGCTCAAGGCTTCGGCGATGTCGGCGGGCGCATGCGCGATGATTCCAACTTGGTCAAGGGAACTTCCGTAGGCCACAACTCCCCAGCGGCTCAAAACGCCGTAGGTGGGCTTTAGTCCGTACACTCCGCAGTAGGAAGCGGGAAGACGAACCGAGCCGCCAGTTTCCGTTCCCAAGCCAAAGAGCGCTTGATTCGCGGCCACCGCCGCAGTGGAGCCGCCAGAGGAGCCGCCTGAAACATATTGGCGGTTTATTGGATTTCGGGTGGGGCCGTAAGAAGAATATTCGGTGGAACTTCCCATGGCAAACTCGTCTTGATTGCAGCGGCCAAGAGGAATGGCGCCCGCGGCCTTTAGGCGGGCAATGACTGTGGCGTCGTAAGGCGCCACATAGCCGCTTAAAATTTTAGACGCGCAAGTGAGGCGTTTTCCTTTGACGCTTATATTGTCCTTTACCGCAAAGGGAAGTCCCAAAAGCGGCTTTTTTTCAAAAAGCGCATCCAAAGTTCCGGCGGCTTTAGCGGCCGCTATTTCCTTGTCGGCCTCTTGCGCAAAAGAAAGAACGTCGTCATACATTTCCAAAAAGGCGTTCAATGGCAGGGCCGATTTTTTGTCCGCCTCAAAAGCGTCCAAGGATTTTTGGACAAGCGCCTCCGAAGTGAGGCTTCCGTTTTTAAGCGCTTCCCGCGCCTGATTTACGCTAGTCATATTACGCTCCCTCGCCAAGGACTTTTGGCACTTGGAAGTAGCCGTCCATAAAGTTTTCGGTGACTTTTTTTACGTCCGGAATGTCAAGGCCGGCGACAACGCTGTCTTCCCGCAATTTTTCGGCTTGCGTGTAAGGATACGCGTCATAGGGATTTTCTCCGCTGGAATATTTTGAAAGAATTTCAAAGTAGCCCACAATGTCGTCAACCTGTTTCTTTAATGTGGGCAAATCCGTACTTTCAGGCGAAAGGCGGGAAAGGTAAAGCAACTTTTCCAGCGTGTCGCCGTCAACTGTTTTTTTGTTTTCCATAAGAATTTATTTTAGCATATTTGAAGCGTCCTTTCAAGCGGAATGTTTGCCAAAGCGCGGCTTGATTATGCGCCGGAGCGGCGCTAAAATGAACGCATGAGCGTGGAGAAAAAATTTTCATTCAAGCAGTTCATCGTTCCAAATTTTGCGAAGCGGCTGGCCTTCATGCTGCCAGCGGTGATTTTGATGGGAGTTTTTGTTTCTATCTTGGTTGAAATCGGCTGGGGAACCGACCCCGCGAGCTTTATGAACTTGAACATAGCCGCGGCGCTTGGCTTGAGCCTGGGGAACACGCAGGTTTTGATTTACGGAATCCTGCTCGTTTTTACCTTCGCCTTTGGAGCGCGAATGATTGGCTTTGGAACTTTGGCCAACATGCTTTTAATTGGCTATGTCGTGGATTTTTGCCGCTGGATTTGGCGGAACGTCGGCTTTGCCCAATTCATTCAAGAAGGATCGTTCGCCGCGCGCCTCACGATTTTTTCCGCAACCATTTTTCTTTTTGTAATCGTCGCCGCTATTTATATGAACGCCCAAATGGGCGTGGCGCCTTACGACGCGACTCCCGTCATCATAAGCGGCTGGCTTCCCAAAATTCCGTTTTTTGTCATAAGAATCTTTTTTGACTTGTCGGCAGTCGCCGCCGGCGTCATCGCGGGAAAGATTGGCGGCTCAGTCCAAGGCTCGCTTGTCGGATCCATCGCCATGTCGCTGCTCTTGGGTCCGGCAATTTCTATTGTGGGAAAGCCGCTGAAAAGGGTGTTGTAATCCCTTCTCTCTTCCCAGGGTCTCCGCATTTTCAGAGTTGCCTCTAAAAATTGCAATTTTTAGAGGTTCCCATTATATATTTCTACAGACTTTTTCAAGGCATTCTTCGCGTTTATCACAAAGCATTTGTTTTCCCGAAATTGACAGACTCCTTGCCTTTGTAAACTCAGAAAAGTCAGTCTTCAATATGTTTATAACAAGTTTTCTGATTATATTCATATTGGCGGCTGAATTGTCTTTTCGCAATTGGGACAAATCCTCTCCAAAAACTACGTCAAGTTCCCAGCGCAGGCCATTTTCCACACCCCAATGAGAGCGCGCTGCGAGCGGTTCGGCCTCATCGGCATGGAGTTTTAATCCCTTTATTCAGGTCAATGATTTTTATTCGTGGACTATGTCCACAAGGAGTTTGTTATGTATTTGTTGAAGTTTTAATCCCTTTATTCAGGTCAATGATTTTTATCAGCGACTGGCTGGAGGACGGGATCCCCGCCGGCGTCCGTCATGTTTTAATCCCTTTATTCAGGTCAATGATTTTTATACGAGGAAGAAAGCTTTACTAACGGATTAGGCGGCTGGGAGTTTTAATCCCTTTATTCAGGTCAATGATTTTTATAGCACATATTCCAAATTATTGCAATGCAATGATTTAATAGCCATTATTCGCAAACGCAAGGCATTTTTTTGTTCAAAAGAGCCAGACAAGGCAATTTTTTTGCTTTTCATGCAAGCAACTCCTTATAACACAATAAATTATAGCTTTTCGCAAACCTGGCGCATTTTGGTAAAAAAAGCGGAACAAGAAAGATATGCGAAAAATGTCAATGAACTCTAATCGTCGTTTCTTGTCGACATTATATCACAAAATTACAAATTTGTCATTACCGTCGGGATTGACAGATTTTTTTCCATACGACTCTTTTTTTTGCCAATCCTTCTCGCAGACAAAAAAGAAAATAACAAAATCTTCTTCTTCGTCAATAACTTTTAAAATTCTAGCCTTACAGGCTGCTATTGTGTTTTCGTCTGCCGAACTTTCAAACACAGACTTTTGAACCCGCCAGCCGTAACTAGACAATATTTTTGCCACTTTATTCAGTCTTTTTTCGTTGGCAATGTCGTATACAATCAGCCAGTGCCTGCCTTCCATAACCTTTCGCTCCTCATAAAATTTCAAAAGTCTGCGGAACAAAAACAGAACCTTTTCCAAGATTCCCTGTCTTTTTTAGGCAGTCCGAGCATAATGGATAAATTTTTAAACTGTCCTCTTTAAATTTTATAACTTCAAGCAAGCGATCTCTCAATTCAATCATTTTTTCCTTTTCCATTTCACATTCAAAAAAAGAATATTGAACTCTAAGGCCAAAATTTTTTAGGGCCTTTGCCACTTTTGCCAGGCGTTTGGGATTGCTGATGTCGTAACAAACAAAATATATCATTTTAAATAATAAGCCTTATATTCAGTTTCCTCACCGTTTATAACCCGCTTGTAATGCTCAACCTGTTCATAAATTATTTTTGAGTAAGAAATTTTTTGTCCTGTAGGGGAATATAAAATCAACGTGTCCATTTTATTTTCAAAAGCGGCGATAACTTTTTTAAGTCCCGCCTTTGTAAGAAGAACGCCCTTTTTTTCTGTTTGAATTTCTTCTTTTTCTAAACTTGAATCTGGAATAGGCTGATTTTTTTCTTCATCTGAGTCCATGGGATAATCAGGATTATCTTCGTCAAACGCGACTGTTTCAAAATCATCTTCCACAAGCGTTCCCAAGTTAAAAAGAGAACAGCACAAGGAATCCGCAATAGGAGAACGGAACTCTTCGATTAAGTCAAAAACAAGCGCGTTTCTGCCGTAATTTAAGGCGTGAAGGTTTCCGACGCAAAGGTCAAGCCCTGTCGCTTCAATGGCGCTTTCTATTCTGTATGAAAGCAAAGTGTACAAAAAGCTTAAAACTGCGTTTACATTTGACTTTGGAGGATTTTTGCTGCGCTTAATAAATTCCGCCCAATCAGGAATTAGATTTAAGCCAAAAACTTCAAAATACTTTTTAGCGGCGTTTCCTTCATAACCTCTCAAAGAATCAATTGAACTAGCCTTTTCTGCGTCAATCAACAAATTTTTTACAAAGTTAATCGCCTCTTTTATTTTTTCTTCGTCTTTTATTGTTGAAGTTGACTTTCGCTTTATTCTCTGCATAAAGCTGATTTCGTTCCGAATTTTTCCACAAACAATGCTTCTGGCAATTTCCAAAGAAGATTTTTCGTTATCTAAAATTCGGTATTGCCGCTGCCTTAAAAAGATATTCTTGCTGTCGCCAAAAGAGAGCTTTCCGTTGAATCTTCCGTTAGAAGATAAAAACGTTGTCGGGATTTTGTATTTTGTCAAAAGCCTTATGGCATCTCCGCTTATCGAAATGTTTCCCATTAAGACAAGCTGCTCCGTTTTAAAAGGGAAAATGATTGTTCTTGTGTCGTCTTTTTGAGTAAAGACCAAAGTTTGGTCGCTTTTTGCAAGTTTTCCGTAATCTGAAAGAATGTAAATTGCTGACATTATATTAAAGAGCCTCCGTTATTGTTCTTTTAAAATTCTCAACAATCTTTCAACGCCTTTTAAGGAACTACTATAAATTGATGGAATGTTTTGAGCGTTAGGAAAACCGCCTGTTTCCCTGTTTTTTGCTCCACCATGAGCAATCTGATTTCTAAAATATTCAAGGTTCTTTAATGACTTTCTTAAATCTGTTGACCGTTCGTTCATCAACTTATTCAAACTTTCTCTGCCATAATTCTGCCACCATTCATAGTCGCCTATGCGGTCATAAGAAGCCTCTTTTAACGTTACGCTTGTTTCAACTGCTAATTGCAAGGTAATGATGGCTTGCGTGTTTAATCGCAGCGAATACAAATATTTTGCATAGGACAACAAGGACTCTGAAAGATTTTCTTTACTCACAATAGAAAGATAGTTTTCTAATGAAAATTTTACTTTTTCCAAACTAATGCTAGATTCAAGAGGATATTTTTGAATCGCGTTTTTTACTTGACGGCAAACATCTTCAACCTGCAGGGCAAAATTAGTTTGCGCTATGTCAGAAATTCTTTTTATCGCCTTGCTTCCTTCTGGCCAATCTTTTTCAATAAGAGAAGCAAGCTTATAGCCGTCAAGTTTTGTTTCAAAAATATTTAAAGCGTCGCCTAATTCTGAATAAGTCCAGTAATTAGAAAGATTTCTGACAGTGGAAAAGTTTGTTTCTTTATTATATTCACCGTATACAATTTCTACGCTACGAGGATCATCGCCATTAGAAAAAGAAAATTGCAGCGCCTGAAAAAGCAAAAGAGGCATAGACCGAAATCCATGGGTTATATCAAACAATACATCCGAGTTTTTGGGGATAAATGGAATAATCGATCTATAACATTCAAAAACTTCTTTTGCAGTATCATTGTCTATTTTGTTTGTGTGAATCTTGCAAACTGTTTCTATTCCAAACTGCCTTGACAAGAAGGCTTCAAGTTCCTTAGCAGATTCCTCTTTTATTCCGTCTGAAGAATTGCATTCCTCAAGAATTTTTTCCCACAGTGATTCAGACTCTTCATCTTTTTTTGTATCAATCAAAATGTCCCAAGAAGAAGTTTTTGTTCCTACAAGAACAATTTTTCCAATTTCTCGATATTTGCATTTTAAAACGGCTTCTAAAAATAATCTTGTAGTATATTTTTTTCCATCTGGAAATTTATAAGTAGATGTTCTGTATCCCTCTTTATACATTCCTGTTCCAATAAAGGAAAATATTGTGTACGCCATTTTTTATTCTCCCAAAAAATCCAGCGCTAAAGTTGACCACAGCTCTTTTTTTATATTGCGAAGTTCATCTTTAGTTTTCCATTCAAGGCCGTTTGTTTCTTCCGCCGCCAAAGGAATGTAGTCATCTTTGCAGCGGGCAAGATAGACAATTCCAAGATGAACAAGGCCCACATCGCTTTCTTTTTCGCTTATAAGTCCAAGATATTCCAAAGTCACTTTTTCTTTATCAAAGTTTTTTAGTTCCTCTGTAAGTTCACGGTATAGTCCATTTTGAACAGTTCCTAAAAGAGAATCCGCCCTGTCACATTCGTCTATGTGGCCGCCGACTCCCAGTGAATAAAGTCCGCGCAAGCGCTTTTCGCTTCCGTGGCGAGGATAGCAGGCAAACTTTCCGTCCGCGCTTTGGAATAAAACGTAGGTGATTAAGTGCTTATAAGAAAAATCGTTTTCAATTTCGCTTCGTTCAAGCCACACAATGTCATTTTGATTTATGGCTTTTTCAAGGGGAATAGAAAAGGCGGCGGTGTTTTCACAAATTTCTTTTGGCAATTTTTTTACAGGAAGAGCGCACACCTTCATAATCCAAACTCCTTGTTTAAAATCTTTAAAAGGTCATCTTCAAAATCATGCATAAGTTTTGTTTTTTCTGATGAATCGCAAAAAGCCACGGTCAGACTGTTACGAATCAAAGAAACGCAATCCCAAAGCGTTAGGTTTTGGCAAAGCTCTCTGGCTTTTAAAAACTCGTTTGTTAGGTTTGTAAGGGAGATTCCACAATCATCCGTGTTAAGACAAACTTTTAGTCCCGCATCCATGTATTTTTTTAGCGGATATGAATTTATTTTGTCGCTAAAGCCTACAATCTGGTCGTTGCTGGAAGGGCACATTTCTATTCCAATTCTTTTATCCGCAAAGTGTCTTAAAAGCTCTGGCTTTTCTAAAAGATTCAATCCGTGACCGATTCTGTCAGCGTTCAGATGGTAGACTGCTTCCCAAATGCTTTCTACGGTGTCAGTTTCACCGGCATGAATTGTTACGTGAATACAGTTTTTTAAAAGCGGCATAAAACTTTCCCGCAAACGCTCCGGCCGCTTTACGTTTTCGTTTCCCGCCAAGTCCACCGCCACAAAGGATTTTCTAAAGCGCTCATTTGTTTCGTAAAGTTCATTTATAGTCGCCACAGTTTTATTGATTTGCTCGATAGAAGCTTCTCGTCCGATTATGCAGATGAACTTATACAAAAATTTTTCTTTGTATAAATCAAGACTGTCCATGATTGTGTCTGCCACTTGATGAACGCTTAGCCCTAGGCGAGTGTAGTTGTAGGGCGAAAATCGAATTTCTACATAGCGGACATTTTCTCTAGCAAGTTTTTTTGCGTAAATGTCCGCTGCCTTTGCAATAGTTTTTTTTGTTTGTAAAAGTTTGCTGCCCTGAAAATCTCCCAGCCTTTGGTATGCGTCAATCCCGATTTTAAAATAATTGCCTTTATTCAAATAGTCGCCGTAGATTTCTTTATAAAAACTTTTTACATCATCTTTAAAAGATAAAATTTTTTGAATCGTGTTTTTAAAAGTTACAGAATATAAATTTGATTCATCCGCAATGTAATCTTTTTCTTCTTCTGCCACTTGAATTATTTCTTCTGGCAGCAAAACTCCTCCAAGATGGGAATGAAGTTCCGCTTTTGGAAAAGATTTGATTATTTTTTCATCACGCTCGCAGTCATTTCCGATTATGTAATTTTTTAGTTTTCGCAAAATATCGGGATGTAAAAAATAGAGCTCCCTGAATATGCTTGAATCTGAATTTTTGTTTCGGGTAATCTGTGTATAAAAATTGGCGTACAACTGAGATGAGCGCTTTTTTCGCTCTGCAATTTCTAACGCCAGGCTTTTGTCTTCTTCATAAGAGATTACATCTTCTTCTGCTATTGTTAGAGGGTAGACTTTTACGTCAAGGCGTTCCGCGTCGGTTGCAACAACAAGGCTGGGCTGGATTTTTTCGCTTACCACAAGGGGAGTAAAATATGCTGAATACTTTCCGTAATCTTCACCTAAAAGATTGTCTTCTTTTATTTCTGGGGGAAGTCCGTGTTTGTCTACAACGTGCATCATAAGATCGCAGCCAAAAAGATTTCCCGCTTCCTGCATGTCTGCGCTCATGGTTTTTCTTCCGCCAGAAAGGGAAAGATAGAGTTTGTCCGCTTTTTCTCTTCCATTAAAAACAGCGCGGTAAATTAGCGAGCGCATTTTTAAAAGTTCGCTTCTGTCTAAAAAAGTGTTCACGCCCTTGCAGACAAAAATCTTTAATTTAAGCTTCCAGCGTTCTGCCCAGTTGGTGAGTTTTTGCAAATCCTGCTGTCCTTCTGTTGTAACAATCCAACATTGGTCAACAGGCTGAATATTGTTTTCTTTTCGAAAGCCTTTAGCTTCATCAGAACCTCTAAAAAAATCATACTGAAGCGGATTTGTGATTCCTAAAAGTTCTGGTACAATCTGCCAGGAAGTTCCCAGCGTTGTAATTAAAAGATTCATTTATTCGCCCGCCTTTGTAAGCGTACACTTGCACCAGCCAAGCGGAAGGTAGTCGCCGTCGTAGTCAAAGACAATGCGGGTCTCTCCATAAGATTTAGGCTCGCCTGTTTTTTTATCTTTTGGCGTAACTGGATTTCTAAAATCATTTCCAAAAGTCACAAACTCAACTTGGCTCCAACGGCCCACGCGAAGGATAAACTGATTCTCTTTTAAGTTGCCAAATTCTGACTTCAACTTGACTATTCTGTCTGTATGTTCGGACGCGTCCCTGTAAAATTTTTCATATTCATTTTTAAAAATTCTTTTATAAAAAAAGTTGCAGGCTTTTATTATGTAATCCGCGCTAATTTTTTTATGAATCGCAGGATTGCCCTTTTGCAAGCTTTCATTTATTCTAAGATTTGCCTCCGTTTTTGGGCTGTAAGCGTTTGTCAAAAATCCTGGAACAACTTCCGCAATCATCTGTAATTTTTTAATAGGCTTTAATTCGTCTGTTCTTGTATCGGTTGATATATTTTTCATAAGTCCAACTAACTGGTCTTTTGCAGTAAATTCTGCATCAGAAATTTCTACGCATCTAAAAGGATCTTTTTGAGCATTATTTTCTTTGTCGTCTTTTAAAATTTCCAAAGCCCTATTCTCTATTTCGGAAGCATATCCTCCATTTTTTCTAAAATCATCCTTTTTCTTTTTATCTGCAAAAGATTTTAAATTATTATAACTTGAATCTTCCATTTCTTTCAAAAGAATATAATTCAACACAGCTGTCCTTATAGAGCCTTTTATGGAACTCCCTGGAATAACAGGATTTTTGCTTCCTGCTGGTCTGTACTGTTGCATAACTTCAGAAGCATTTTGCAATGGATCTTTTGTTCTATTTTCTTTGTATTTTTTAACAAACTCTTTCGTTGTTCCACACCTGTATTCTTCATCAAGTTTTATATCACGATATTTTACAAAGAAATTTAAAACTTCTTTCATCCCATTACTTGTTGCTTCTTCAAATTCTGCCATAACTTTTGGATTTGTTGCATATCGCATTAATATTTCATCGCTGGAATATTTTATGTAAAAATTTTTCTGCGTTTTGGGATTAGAAGCAATAAAATAATCAAGCGGTGTTAACTTCTCTCCGCTTCCCACATGGACGCAGGTAATTGGTTCAATCGTAAGTTTATATTTTTCTTTCATAAAGGCCTCACTCAATGGGGATTACTGGGGCAAAACCTGCCTGGCAGATTTTTGGGTCTTGGTGGACATCTGTTATCAAGTTTCCGATAAAACTAATTTCTTTGTCAGAAATAAATGTCGCCCCTTCGTCATACATCACCACTGTCTTTTTCCAGGGAATATGACTTGAAACAAAAGCTCCGCCGATTTTTCCAGAGCGGACAAAAATGTCGGCCCGCAAATCCATTGCCTTTAATTCATCAGAATCAACAGTTGTCAAGACGAAGGGAGAAAGGGCAACGTATTTTTTTATGCCACTGCCGTTTTTTTTGAACGTAACTTTATGCAATGAGTTTTTTGCAACACTTATTTTACCCTTTCCTACAGAAGAGTCCGCGCCATAGCCGTTTTCAAAAGCCCATTCAAAAAGTTCTTCTATTCTTTTTTCTGAATACGAAGAAACAAGGTAAATGTCAAAATCCTTTTGACGGCTCCACATTTCGCTTGTTGCATAAAGAGCGCCTTCTTGCACAGTGTTTGTCCAGCGGTTTATGCTGTTGTGGGTAGAAATATTTTGCGCAAATGGATTTTTAAGTTTCTCCTCGCTTTCTTTATCACTCTTAGAAGTTGGAACTTCATTTACAAAGTAAGCCGCGCTTTGAAACTTTTGCTTTTTGCACTGCTTAATTTTTGCGTAGTCTTCCGCGTCAAAGTCATCTTTGCGTTCAGGAGGCGGCTCTATGTTTTTGCAAATTGTTCCTTTTGGAAAAGCCGAAGAAACCACAAAGGCTTTGTCGGGATTTTTGCAGTCTTCAATAAATTCCGCAACCGCCTCATCGCCCTGATGATTTGCGATTCCCCAGGCAATGTGTCCCCAGATTGTGTCGCCTTTTAGCGGAGTTTCTAGCGGCGAGAGAACTTCTATAGAAATTTTATATGTATTCATCTTTCCGCCTTACAATTTAATTTCGTTTCCGCTTTCATCTTTTAAGTCAATAAACTCAATCTGGCCGTTTCCGCGGCTTCCGCCCCCGCCCAAAAAATCGTTTTTTAAAAGTTTAAGAGATTCAAGAACGACTTCGTTAAAATATTTTTTGTCAGTTTCGCCACCATCTCCGGTGTCTATGACGCGGTAGTCAATTTCAAAGTCAAACTCCACGCCCGGAACCACGCGCTCAATCGGGCGGGGAGTTGCATGCGCCGTTATGCGGTTTAAGGCATTCTCATTTTTTTCTTCTACAATCGGCTTTCGGTCCGCAAAGGCGTCTTTCCAGTCCTTTGTAAGAACCGCGTCTCGGACAATAACGCGCGTTGGCCCTCGCTTTGCGCTTTCGTCGTCGGCATTTTTTCCGTTGTTGGCGCTTCCAAAAACTCGGCAGATTTGGCAGTCAGGCATTCCGCATTTGCAACCGTTAAATTCCTTATATGATGCGCTAGTGTTTAATTTCTCAAGCTTCCATTCCATAAGGCTGCGCAACTTTCCTTTTATGCTGCTTCCGGGAATGTAAGGCTCTTGCGTAAGAGGATTACGGATTATAGGATTATCCATTCCGCCAATTTCAACTTTTTCGTTTCCTGCCCCTATGTGAAGACCAGTTTTTACCACGATTCTTCCGGTTATTTTCTTTGTTTCAAGCTGTTTCATTTTGTTTCCTCCAATTTATTTTGCGCTGCTTGGCGCAAGTTCATAATAAAAACCGTATGCCGCTTCAAAAAGCGAAACAAAAACTTTGTAGTCCTTTTGACTTTTTACAAGATTGATTCCCTGAGAAATAAAGCTTTCAAGGTTTTTGTAAACTTTTTCTTCCTCAGACTTTTGCTTTGCGGCGCGGGCGACCGTATAGGCGACTTTTGACTTTATCATTTTGATGTAAGGAAGCTGATCTTCCCATTTTACATTGCTGGAAGCCAAAACTCTCTTGTAGCGTTTAACCTCGTCAAAAATGCGCCGCAGTTGCGTTGAACTCACTCCGATGTCTTTTCCATTTTTGTTGGTTCCCACAAAACTTTCAGCCACTTTTTTTGCAGTTGAGTCAAAAAGTTCAATTTTAACATTTCCATCTGCGTCATAAAAACTCTTAATTTCCACAGGTGGATTGTCTTCAAACTGTGGCCTTGCGTTTCCGTAGCTGCCTCCGCCTCGATAATCATTGTGTGCCATCTTTTCCTCCAATTAATTTTTTCTTTGTGTGTACAACGCATAACTTACCGCTATGCGAAATTTAATCATTTTGTCTTTGTTACTTCCAAAGTTCAAAAGCCAATTTTTTAAGTCTTTGTCTTTAACATTTCGCGCCACCACATAGTGAAAGTTACTTGCCCATGCCAAATCGTGAACGTCAACATTTCCCTTGTCCACTGCCTCCGCCCGCTTTGAAAAGTCAATCATCTTATAGACAACGCCTTTTGAAAGTTCCGCTTCCCTTTTGTCGTTTTCGCTTTCAAGATGATTTTGAATTTTCTCGCCTGCTTTAAGAAGATCTTCAAAATCACCCCAGGAAACTGTTGTGTCAAAAACAGTAATTGCGTTCTTTACAGTCTTGTCGTCAATCTTTCGAGCCTTAGATTTTTCCAGAGCGTTTTCCGCTTCTTCCGCTAGATTTTTTACAGGAACATTGCTTGAGCCAAGCGCGATTCCGGCAGAAAGACTTACAGAAGGATTGTGGTTTGTAAAATCTTCAAGGGCTTTATGAAAGTCACAGGCAAAATGCAAAACCGCGTCCCAAGAACCCAAAACGCACAAATCGTCTCCGCCAGAAAAAACTGTGTAAATCACGTCTTTGTATTTGACTGTAATTTTATTTCCGTCGTCGCTAGTCATCAGGCAAGATTTTGATTCCAAAAAATGAGTGTAAAAAGCGCTGAAAAAATAATGTAGCATAAAACTCATGTCGGCATAGCGGGAAAAACTCATGCGCTTTCCAAGTCCGCTAGAAAAGATAAAGCCCAAGTTGTCAATGTCCGCCTTGAACATGGCAAGTTTTTTGTTTCCTGTAGACTTTTTTGCAATTTCTTCAAAAGTCAAAAGGTCGCCGTTTTCTTTTTTAGGAGCCGTGTAAGGAAGATACAAAAGCGCGTTTTTTCCTGTAAAATCGTTTACAGAATACAAGCCTCTTTCGCCCGATTTTTCGTCACGATAAACTTTTACCATTTCGCCAAAATGCTTCAGCTCTTTTGCATTCACAGAAACTCTTGCGGCTTTAACAAGTTTTCCGCCAATTTCTTTTAGCATGTCGCAGTTTTTGCAAGGCTTACGGTTTCCGTCTTCGCCTAGTCCGCTTGAAGGATACAAGCCGCACTGTGGACATTCGCCGTTTTGCTGGAGAGCGCCATACAAGTCAGAAAGAATGTGGCCGCTTTTACCAAGAGCAATTTGCATTTTCTTTTGTTTAGCGCAGTCAGCGTCAGTTCCAATTTTATTTATAAGAGCGCGGACATTTTCCTTTTGAATATCCTTTGCGCTCGCTTCAATTCCGCTAGAAATGATTACAGAAAGCTTTCCTGCAAATTCGCGCAGAAAATATTCCTGGCTTTCTTTTTGAATTTCTTCCAGTTTTGAACGGACGCTTTTTGTGTTAGGAAGCAAAATCATGCTGTTTCCGCCAGCGGAAGTCAAAACATTAGCGCCGCTCAAATCAAAAGCTTGAACAATCCTGTCGCTAATGATTTTTCCAAGCATGGCTATCTGAAAACTTTTTGCCCTCAAAAGTTTTGCGTTGTCGCTAGTTGTCTTTAAGTCAAAAATATATTTTTGAATGCCCGAAACATCGGATTTTATAAAGATGAATTTATTCTCGTCATTTTTTTCAAGTTCAACTTTATTTTCTTTTCCGACTTCTTTTTGAAAAAGATAAATCGCGCTTGCAAAGGCTGCAGTTGTTTTTGCGTGCTGATACAAACTTATGTCTGCGTCTGCGTTTGTGGCAGAAGGAATGCACCACCAGTAACGCTCTAAAAGGCTGTCCAGAGCCGGAACAAAGTTATTGTATTTTAAGTCTTGAAGTTTTTGAAAGTCCGCTTCAAAATCTTTCCAAAGACGCTCATAATCTTCTTTTCCAATTTTCTTTTCCGATGAAGAAAGAACCGCATCTTTTTCTAAAGAAGCCATTTTACAATAAGCGGTTTTTCCTTCATCGCGTCCATCTATTTTTACAGTGGACAAAATGTGAATCATGGGTTTTTCGTAAAACTTCGCGCTCACTTCGTCATTTTGAATTTCTTCATTTTCTTTTAAGACATTGCATCTGTCAGAGCCGCTAGAAAGCCTGTCTCCTTGGGCTATAATCCATTCTTCATAAGAAGAAGGATTGTGGTGGCATGAAGCAAGGTCAATTACCGCCTTAGTGTCCACATCATCGGGCAAGACATTGCGGAACTTTTCCAAAAAGCATTTTGTGTAAACAGCATGCTGATGGCTGTACCATTCTCCTTTTTGTTTTACTCCAACAAGGGCTTCGTATTCCTTTTTGAACAAATCTTTTTTGTCCGCCCTTTGCGCAAACTTCCCCACATCATGCAGGTAAGACGCAAGAACAATTTCTTTTACTGTTATGCTCATCTATTCTTTTACCTCCGAAAGCTTTCCCCACCAGTCCATTTGACCAAGTCCAAATATTGTGTTTTTTCCGCAATTTGCTATTTTTGCAAAATCAAAAAGCGCCAAATCCACTTCTGTAAAAATGCCGGACATTTTAAATGCGCCAAGAGCGCCGCCAAGTTCCATGGCTTTTTTTTGACGCGCTGAATAATGAACCTGATCTTTCCATTTTAAATTTCGCTCAATAATCTGAATTGAATTATTTTCCGAATAGAGTGAATCCGTTGAGGCGCTTCCATACATAAGGCACATGGTTTTTGCCCGCCTAAAAAGACAGCGCATAAAGTCTTGCGCTTCAAAATCTTTTGTATATTTTCCTTGAACTTTAAAGCGAAGAGGCGAGCGAAGTTCCACTAAAATTTCGCCCTGATACTTTTTTGAAGAATTTTCGGGAATAGAAAATTTTTTTACTGGAAGATTTGAATTTTGAATTGCGTCGCTTTCTGAATCAAAAATGTTATTCCCATCGCAAAGAACGCTTGAAATTTCAAAAGGTCTTCTGCTTTTAAAAAGACCTGATTTTCCAGCCGTTTGAACAGAAGCAAATATGTAAGGAAGGTATTCAATTGCTTTCCCAAATAGTGTGATTGTAAATGAAAAATCTTTTATTTCACTATACTTCTGTCCCCCCCCCCATAAAATTTTCGATTCCGCAATTTAATGGAGCGGAAAAACTGTAGGGGTGAGAGGCTCTGTTTCTTCCAGGTTGAAAAGAATTAGTTTTGGGCAAAATCGTTTCAAATAAAAATGCATAGGCGCAGGTTGCCACATACATGCAGTCTGGGCACGATTTTTGGCGGGCAATGCAGCAGAGATTTTTTAATTTAAAGCCCAGCATGCTTCTCAAAACAAAAAGAGGATTAGAATCGGCAAGAACAGGCTTTGTAAAATTAATTTCAAAAACAAGAGGCAAATATTTAATTTCAAACATAAAAAAATGAGAAGCTCTAAAAATACACATCAGTGACTTCTAGATCTGCTCGCGCTCCTCATAGGATTATAGCGCGACTTTATTGATTCCGCAAGTTTTTTTTGAACTGACCTCTCTCAGGGCAAACGCTTGCAAAAAAGCCGATTTCTTCCCTTTCAAGATTGCCTTTTATGAAAAAAAACCGATAGAATGGCGCGAACATCATTTGTTGGAGGCTGAATATGAAACGTCTTGGTCTTAAAAAAAATTCAGGGAACCTCTAAAAAGTTCAGCTTTTTAGAGGTAACTCTGAAAATGCGCCCCAATCAGACTTTTAGGCGCTTCAAAAATCCCAGCGGCGGGCAAAAAAAACGCGCCCCGCCACCTGCCCCCGCGGGCGTTTTTTCGCAGGCGTTTTTCCGCTGTTGAACAATTCCACATTTTCAACTATAATGGTTCATCATTTTTACTTTAAGGAAAGCTTATGTCTTTAGAATGTGGCATCGTTGGACTTCCGAATGTTGGAAAGTCCACTATTTTTTCCGCTTTGACAGCCGCGCCCGCCGCCGCTGAAAATTTTCCATTTTGCACAATCGACCCGAATGTGGGAATCGTAGACCTTCCCGACGAGCGCTTGGACTTTTTGGCCGGCGTTTTCCAGCCCAAAAAGAAAACTCCCGCGACGGTAAAATTTGTTGACATCGCAGGCCTAATAAAGGGCGCGTCCCAAGGCGAAGGCTTGGGAAACCAGTTTTTGGCCAACATCAGAGAAACAAGCGTAATAGCGCATGTAGTCCGTTGCTTTGACAACCCCGACATCATGCACGTCCGCGACGACGCCAAGGTTGAGGCCGCCGTAGACCCGGAAAGCGACATTCTTACAATCAACATGGAACTGGCGCTGGCCGACCTTGACACAATAGCAAAGCGGCAGGAAAAAGTCACAAAGTCAATTCGGGCGCTTGGAAAGGACGAAGAAAAAAAGTTGGCGCCTTGGACAAGCGGCGTTGCCAAAATCAAGCCCTTGCTTCAAAACGGAACTCCAGCCAGAACCGCCGACCTTACCGACGACGAAAAGTTGGCCCTCTACGACATGCATCTTTTGACGCTAAAGCCCACGCTTTATGTTTGCAATGTTGACGAAGATTCCATCGCGGAAGGAACTAACAAATATGTTGAAGTCGTGAAAAAAATCGCGGCGGAAGAAGGAAGCCAGGTTGTCGTCATTTGCGGAAAATTTGAGGCGGAACTTAGCGACATAAAGGAAGAAGCCGACCGCAAGGAATTTATGGACGCGGTGGGCCTTAAAGAATCGGGCCTTAACGTTTTGGCGCGGCAGACATACAAGCTTATGGGCTTGGCCACCTTCTTCACCGGCGGCCCCGACGAATGCCGCGCTTGGACAATTCACGCGGGCGACACGGCGCCAAAAGCGGCCGGCGTAATTCACACCGACTTTGAAAAAGGCTTCATCAAAGCGGAAGCCTACACCATTGACGACCTTCGCCAATACGGAACCGAAGCCAAAATCAAGGAAGCGGGAAAATACCGCCAAGAAGGAAAAGACTACATCGTCAAAGACGGAGACGTTTTGTTCTTCAAGTTCAACGTCTAAAAGGACGGGCGCTTTTTAATGGCCGAATCTATTTTTAAGTCTTTGCTGAACAAGCTCAAATCCTCAAAACGGACGTCGCCGGAAAGCCTCAAGGCCGCATCCGAGTCCATGCTCAACATAATCAACGCCTTTGGCACCCTTGACCAAAAGGCCAAGAACTTGGAGGAAAAATTTCCGGAACAAGCCCAAGAAATACACAAGCATTTTGAGGCGGTAAAAAAAATAGAGCCCAGCGTTTCTGTCCGCGCCGGAAAATTTGAGCAGGCCCTGCAATTGCAAATCACAAAGGCAAGCTCTTGCATCGACAGGCTTTTGGCCGGCGGAGGCGCGGACGAATTGAAGGACGAGCTAAAATTGCTTGAGCGCTATGTCAGAGTCCGAACAACCGCCGATTCTGAAGAAGACGATGAATAACAGTTTCAATCTTTGTCCGGAATGCGGCTCAAAAAAAATTCAATTTTTGCAAAACAAAAAATGGGCTTGCCCGGAATGCGGCTTTGACCTTTACTGCAATGTCGCCGCCGCTGTGGGCCTAATCATACGCTTTCCAAACGGAGACGTCTTGTTTGAAAGCCGAGCCAAAGAACCGCGAAAAGGCTTTTTGGCCCTGCCGGGAGGCTTTTGCAATCCCGACGAATCGGCGGAAGACGCGGCGCTTCGGGAATGCCGCGAAGAAATAGGAAATTCCGTCCAAAACATAAAATATGTCGCAAGTTTTCCCAACACTTACCCTTACAAAAATTTCACTTACAAAACCTGCGACTTGTTTTTTTGCGCGAGCCTTTCCCAAAAGGAAGCTCAGGAATTTTTGGACGGACTAAAAGCCGACGCCAGCGAAGTGAGCGGACTTTGCCTAAAGAAAGTTCAAAGCCAGGCGGACATTGACGCTTTGCCGCTGGCTTTTGAGTCGGCTAAAAAAGCGCTAAAAGTTTGGATTGACCAAAACGCCCATGCAAAAATTGGTTGAAAGACCAGAACTGCTGGCGAACAAAAGCGTCACAAGGAGTTATACATATGGAAACAAAAACAATCGTTCAGCTGGCTTGCCTCGCGGCGACGACAGCCTTTTATTCAATCATGCTCTTCACCCAAAAAGCGCGCCGCGCGAAGGTTTTGCAAAAGGCCGGCGACTGCCTTTACGAACTTACAAAGCCCGCCAAGTCCAAGACTATGATGACGCTTTTTGCAATCCCTTGCGTTTTGGCCTTTGCCTTTTTGATTGACTACGGCGCCTACTTTTTTATTTTGGTTTGCGCTGTCTGCTCCTTGGGAATCTTCATAGTTTGCAAGGAAGACGCTTGCGCGGCCAACACAGGCATTTACAAAAACGCTTTGATTGCCGGCGGTTCCTACATCGAGTGGAACAAAATCAAGGGCGTGAAAGAAGGCCAGTTTTTGGAAATTGAATTGCTTGACGGAAAAAAAATTCCAATCCAAACTTCTGGCTCGGAAGAAAATGCGCAATTGTTAAAGGCTTTGGAAACAGCCCGGGCCAACTAACCAAGCGCTTGATGCCCATGCGCCGAAGGCGCAAACGTCAATAATTTCCACTTACAAAAGCCACTTACAAAAGCCATTTCAAAACCTTGACAAAAAGAGCCAAAACTGATATATTCTTAGAACAATATGGAGTCTTACCCAAGTGGTAAGGGGCAGGTCTGCAAAACCTCTATGCAGCGGTTCGATTCCGCTAGACTCCTTTAAGGCTTGCCGAAAGGCAAGCCTTTTTTTATTTCCCCTTCAACAAGCCCATAACGCAAAGGTTGTAAACAACGCCGTCCTTTACAAAGCCGTTCAACTTTTTTCCTTCGCGCTTAAAGCCTGTTTTTTCCATAACGCGGCCGGAGGCGGCGTTTGGCTCGCAGTAAAGGCCTGTGATTCGGATTATGTCCAGCTGTTCAAAGGCAAGGCCGCAGACAAGGCGCGCGGCTTGGGTCATGATTCCCTTTGACCAAAAGTCGGTCGCAAGAAAATATCCAATCTCCGCGTCGCCCCGATGCTTTTGGTCTTTTTCGACGGAAATTTGTCCGACCAATTTTCCGTCGGCGTAAACCGCGCGCCACACGCCTTCTTTTCCGTCGTTTTTTGAAAGCATGTCTATCCACCAGTCCGCGTCTTTTTCCGTGTAGGGATGCGGAAGGCGGTCGGACAAATATTTTCTGTCAACGGAATTGCAAAGCGCGACAAAGTCCGCCTTGTTTTCTTGCGTGATTTTTTTGAGTTCTACTTTCATATTTTTTTCGGAACTTAATCAATGCCCAAAACTTTGTAGTCTTGCGCCTCTACGGCGGCTTTGAGCGCGTCGTCTGCAACGTCGGCGGAAAGCTCGACTACGGCCTGGCCTTTAGTGTGGTCGGCGGAAGCGCTTGCAACTCCTGAAACCGCCTCAAGAGCCTTTTTGACCCGCGCGTCGCAATGTTCGCACATCAAGCCTTCGATTTTAATTGTCTTTGTCATATTTTTCTCCTTGCCGTCAATGTGGCTGTCCGCGGAATTATTTTCGCCAGCGGACATTTTTTTTGCCTTGAAAAGATTCAGCCGCAGGGCGTTTGAAACAACGCAAAAACTGGAAAGGCTCATGGCCGCCGCTCCGAACATCGGATTCAACTTCCAGCCAAGCAACCTTATCCAAGCCCCCGCCGCCAAAGGAATTCCAAGCGCGTTGTAAAAAAAAGCCCAAAACAAATTTTGGCGAATGTTCCGCAAGCAAGCGCGGCTCAAACGAATTGCCGTCACAGCGTCCTGCAATGAATTTTTTACCAAAACAACGTCCGCCGCGTCAAGCGCCACATCCGCGCCCGCGCCAATCGCCATGCCAACATCGGCGGCCGTCAAAGCCACCGCGTCGTTTATGCCGTCGCCTATCATCGCCACGTTTCCGTCTTTTTTTAAATCGTTTATAACGGCGGCTTTTTGTTCTGGAAGAAGGCCGGCAAAAGTTTGGTCAACGCCGGCTGTTCTCGCTATGAATGAGGCGGTCTTTTGATTGTCGCCTGTAAGCATGACCGTTTGGACGCCAAGGGAATTCAATTCTTTTATGGCGGCGGCGGAATCTTCTTTTATAGTGTCAGCCACGGCGATTATTCCAAGCAATTTATTTTGCCGCGCAAAAGCGAGAGGAGTTTTTCCCTGGTCAGAAAAATTATCAGCGGCGGCAAGCGCTTCTTTTTCAAAATCGACTTTTGACTGGATAAAACGAACGCTTCCCGCAAGCAAATCGCATGAGCCGTCGCATTTTGCGCTGATTCCATTTCCCGCCAAAGCCTTAAACTCTTGAACAGGCCTAGGGAACAAGTCCAGCTCAGAAGCTTTTTGCAAAACGGCTTTTGCCAACGGATGCTCGCTCTTAGCCTCAATGTCCAGCGCCGTCTGAAGCAATTCAGTTTCAGAAACGCCTTGAGCGCAAAAGATGTCAGTGACAATCGGCCGGCCTTTTGTTATCGTTCCAGTTTTGTCCAGCGCGACGATTTTTGTCCTTCCGGTCAACTCCAAGGCGGAAGCGCTTTTGAACAAAATTCCGTTTCTGGCGCCGACGCCGCTTCCCACCATAATCGCCACGGGAGTAGCAAGGCCCAACGCGCAAGGACAGCTAATCACAAGGACGCTGATTCCTCTTGCCAGAGCGAAACTAAAATCTTTTCCAAGCAAAAGCCAAACAGCGCTTGCGACAAGCGCGATTAAAATAACTATTGGAACAAAAACGCCCGAAACTTTGTCGGCTATTTTTTGCGCGGGAGCTTTTGTAGCCGCCGCGTCGCCAACCATTTTAATAATCTGGCTCAAGCTTGTGTCCTGCCCAACACGTACGGCCTTGCACTTTAAGTAGCCCGACAAATTCATCGTCGCGCAAAATACGCGGTCGCCTTCCGATTTGTCAACAGGAACGCTTTCCCCTGTAAGCGCTGATTCGTTGACAGCGCCGGTTCCTTCAACAACAAGGCCGTCAACAGGAACGCTTTCCCCTGGCCTGACAGCAAAAAAATCGCCAACTTGCAATTCTTCTATTGGAACGACAATTTCCTTTCCATCGCGAATGGCGCAAGCGGTCTTTGGCGAAAGCTTCATCAAGGCTTTGAGGGCGCTTGTAGTTTTTCCCTTTGCCCGAGCCTCAAGCATTTTGCCAACCGTTATAAGCGTGACAATCATCGCGGCGCCTTCAAAATACAAGTCATGGACCAAGGCCATCGCCCGTTGGGAATCGCCCGCCGCTTGGGCATCTGTCATGGCAAACAAAACGACGGAACTGTAAACAAAACTGGCTCCGCTCCCCAAAGCCACAAGGCTGTCCATATTCGGGGCGGCTCCAAGCAAAGCCTTAAAACCATTTAAAAAAAACTTTTGGTTTATGACCATGACAATCGCGGCCAGCAAAAGCTGGACAAGTCCGAGCGCCACAAAATTATCGTCAAAAAATTTTGGCAAGGGCAAGGAAAACATGACCCGCCCCATAGAAAAATACATCAGCAAAAGCAAAAAGAGCGCCGAGAACGCCAAACGCTTGGCAAGCCGGGGGCTTTCTGTGTCCTCAAGGCCTTGGTCAAAATCACGCTGTTTCTTTTCGGCGGACTTGTCTTGCCCCTTAATCGCGGCGCCGTATCCAGCCTCTTGAACGGCTTGGATTATTTTTTGAGAGTCAGCGCTTCCTTCTACCGCCATTGAATTGGTTAAAAGGCTTACGGCGCAAGACTCCACGCCTTGAACTTTTTTCACGGCTTTTTCAACGCGGGCCACGCACGCCGCGCATGACATTCCTGTAACGCTATATCGCTCCATATTCAATTTAAATATAGCAAAAAAAAACATTAGCGTCCACTAACTTGCGTCCGAACGTCTAAACATTTTTTTTAATTCGCGCTAAACTTTGGCAAATGGAATTTCTTTTTTTATTGTTGGCCATAACGATTCTAATAATCGCTCTCTCATACTTTGCCTTTTCAAAGCGAAAAAAAAAGCCTTACGCAAAAAAAGAGGAAAAGCCGGCTTTGGTCAACTGCCCCATTTGCGGCTCCGGCCTTCAAAAGGGGCAGAACATGTTCAGCAAAGTTTTTAGGCCCATGAACGTTCCAGACCAACGCTGCGTCATCACTGGCTGCCCCCACTGTCATCCAATTTGCGAGCCGGGAGTGAAACGCCTTTGCCCAGTTTGCGGAAAAACAATCCCTCAAGACGGACATTTGGTCGCCAGGCTTTTTAACAAAACCCAAAGAAAAAAACACGTAATGATTGTGGGCTGCTCCTCTTGCTTAAAAAACGAGGCGAAGTGAAAATTCAACAAGTCGAGCAATAGTCAATAAAAGCCTTTGTCTTGTTTCTGCCTTGATACATCACAAGCGGCGGCTCGATTTTTAAATCTTTTTTTAAATTTTTTCTAGCCTCAATCAAAACCATCTCAGGAGCCTTGTCTGCGCTGGGGTAGACAAAACGAGCGCGCCGCGCCGAAAATCCATTCTTTGCAAAGGCGTCAAATATTTCTTGCAAACGAAAAGGCCTGTGTATCATAAAAAAACTTCCGCCCTCTTTTACAAGGAACGCCGCCGCGGCAACTATGTCGTCCAAGGAACACAAAAGTTCGTGGCGCGCGATTGTCTTTTCCTTGCTGGAATTTTCTTTGGCGGCTTGAACTTTCATGTAAGGCGGATTTGAAAGGACAACGTCAAAGGACGCCTTTGGAAAAATTTTATCCGCGCGCTTTATGTCGCCATGAACAATGTCAATGGAATCTTCCAAGCCGTTTTCCAAAACGCTTCTATAGGCCAAATCCGCCGCTTGCTTTTGAATTTCAAGGCCGGTAAAATGGCAGGCGTTTTTTTTATGGCTCGAACGCAAGGACAAAGATTTTTTTTGCAATGCAAGAGGAATGATTCCGTTTCCAGTTCCAAGGTCAATCGCCTTGTCGCCCTTCTTCATTTTTGAAAAGGCGCAAAGCAAAATCGCGTCAACGCCAAAGCAAAAAGCCTTGTCGTCTTGAAAAATTTTATAGCCGTTGGAAAGCGTGTCCATTCGAATCATTCTTTTACTATAGCAAAAACAAAGCTCTTGTCCAAGCAAAAAAAAGAGCGCTATAATTAAAGAATGTTTTTTCAAACGGCAAGAAAAAAAACTTTCATCAAGCGCGCGGCGTCAACTGCGCTTATATTTTTTATTTTAAATTGCGGCAAGGCTTTTTGCCAAGAAACTTTCAAGGTTTCGGAATCAGAAATTCCCGAAGGCAGTTGGCAAGCGGAATTGACATTTCCCGACCGTCAAGGTGAAATCGACGATTCTCTTTCGCTGAACAGTTTATACGCCTTTGAATTTTTTCACGGACAAGGAGAGCTTTATTTGCAAGTTGGAAAAAGCGTCTCAAGCTTCAGCCTTTTCATAAACCAAAAAAGCCTTGACTGTTCCCGACTTAAGGGCGGAAAAAGTTACAAAATAGATTTTTCAAAAATCGCTCGGGACGGAAAAAACACTTTGCAAGCCGCGTCAATCAGAGCGGCCAACAGTTCGGACGGAATAAAAATTTTCATTCCACATTCCGTTTTGTTGGAAGAAAGCCTTGAAACATCTGGACTTGACCGCGACTCTTTCAACTTGATTTCAGAAATAATCCAATCCGACATTGAACATGGCTTTCCAAACGCTCAGTTGGCCGTGGCAAAAAACGGCCGCTTGGTTTACCAAAACTCATGGGGTTGGTTGAACTCGTATGACTCCGAGCAAAATCCAATTCCAATAAACGAAAGAAAAAAAACAAGCGTCCATACAATGTTTGACTTGGCGTCATGCACAAAAGCCTTGGCCACAAACATGGCGCTGGAGTTTTTAATTTCAGAAAAAAAAATCAGCCTTGACACAAAAATATCCGACATTTTGGGCGACGAATTTTACAAAAAGACAATCAACATAAAATACAAAAAAGGATCAGGCGCCTCGCTTGGACAAATCAAAAAATGGAAGTCGCAAGTCACAATCAGAGATTTGGCCTGCCACCGCGCGGGATTTCCAGCCGGACCTTCCTACCACAACATAAACTTCAACTCGCAAACTCAAGGACGCGAAAAAGAAAACCAAACTCCAAAGAACAAGCTTTACTCAGGCTGCGGCGCCGACCAAGAAACTAGGCAAAAAACGTATGAAGCCGTATGCAAAACTCCGCTGCTGTACCAGCCTGGAACAAAAGTTTTGTATTCGGACGCTGACTACATCATTTTGTGCTTTGCCATAGAAAAAATCACGGGAGAGCCGCTGGATGAATTTTGCAAAAAAACATTTTGGAATCCAATGGGACTAAATCGCACGGCCTTTAACCCTCTTGAAAACGGATTTGAGCAGGACGATTGCGCGGCCACGGAATTAAGGGGAAACAGCCGAGGAGGAACTTGCGTTGACTTTTTGGGCCGCGAAGAAACAATCCAAGGGCAAGTCCACGACGAGATGGCTTACTATTCCATGGCGGGTGTTTCCGGCCACGCCGGACTTTTTTCAACCGCCGCTGAAAGCGTGAAAATGCTTTGGGCTCAGCTTTGCGGCGGCTACGGACTTAACAAATATTTTTCAAAAGACGTTCTCGACGCTTTTTCCGCGCCGCAAAGCGACCAGCGCGCCAATTGGGGAATCGGTTGGTACAGAGAAGGCGACGACCGCCGCTCGTGGAATTTTGGACAAAGCGCGTCAAGAGGAACCATCGGTCACAACGGCTGGACAGGAACGCTATTGATGATTGACCCAGAGCAAAAATTGGCGCTAGCTTATTTTACCAGCAAAAGGAACACTCCCTACCGAGAGCGATACTCATACAGTTTTGAGGGCTCATACTATTCTTGCGCCAATTACGGATTGATTCCGCAATTGATTTACGAAGGGATGACCAACGGGCCCGACAAAAAACGCGCCCGCCTTCTTTTGCTTGAAGACATGGTTCACGACAAATTCAGGCTTTTAAGGCAAGAAACAGTTGAAGGACTTCCTATTTTTGACAAAGGACACCCTCTTGTTCAAGCGGCCTATTCAATTCTTGAAGTGTTTGTCAGGAGGGCAAAGGCGGACGGCTCTGAAGAAGCGCTGGAACTCGCGCGTCAGTCAATCAAGCGTCTTTCGCCATTGCGCGACGCGGATGAAATAAAAAAAATCAAGGAGATTTTAAAATGACGACAAAAGGACGAATGAAGTTTTTATCGTTGGCGCTGCTATTTTTGACGGCCTCCATTTTTTGCGGACAAAAAAAAGAAATCCAAGTTGGAGCGTCTCAAGTCAAGGCTTACAAAAAAATCTTAAACAAAAAGCGCGTCGCTCTAGCCGCAAACGCCACGTCAATAGTCGGCAAAAAGAAAATGATTCACGACTTGGATTTTTTAATTCAAAACGGAATCAATGTCGTTAAAATCTTCGCTCCCGAGCATGGCTTTAGGGGTAATGGCGAGGCAGGAGAAATAATTCAAAACGACACGGACACAAAAACAGGAGTGAAAATTTTTTCTCTTTACGGAAAATCACTAAAGCCCTCGCCCGAACTTCTAAAAGACATTGACATTGTGGTTTACGACATTCAAGACGTGGGCGCCCGCTTTTTCACTTACATAAGCACAATGCATTTAATAATGGAAGCCTGCGCCGAGAACAACATTCCCCTTGTCATTTTTGACAGGCCCAATCCCAACATTGACTGCGTCGCGGGACCGATTAGGGATGAAAAATGGAAGTCCTTTGTAAGCCTTGATCCAATTCCTTTGGCATACGGAATGACCGCAGGAGAATTGGCCCAAATGATAAACGGCGAGGGCTGGCTTGAAAACAAGGCAAAATGCGACTTGACAGTAATTCCAGTAAAAAACTACACGCGAAAAAGCGAGTATGTTCTTCCTGTTCCGCCATCGCCCAATTTGCCAAGCCACAGGGCCGTCCGATTTTATCCATTTTTATGCCTTTTTGAGGCGACAGTAATAAGCGAGGGGCGAGGAACGCTTCACCCCTTCACCGCAATCGGATACCCTGACGAGTCCTTTGGCCAATATGTTTTCACGCCGCAAGACATAAAGGGAATGGCGACAAACCCAAAATTCAAAGGAAAAAAATGCTATGGAATCGATTTAACTTCCGAGCCTCTTTATGGATTGGCCGACAATGCCGCGGCCAGCAGTCTTGGACTTGAAAAGCCTGACGGAATTTTCACGCTGAAATATTTTATCCAAATGGCAAAAAAAATCGGCTCTGCGCAAAAAATGGTTGACCAAAAAGAAGGCCTCGCGCGGCTTTGGGGAAACGACAAACTGATTGGCCAAATTGACAGCGGAATGAGCGAGGAGGAAATCCGCGACACATGGCTTTCCGACATAAAAGTTTTTTTGCAGAAGCGAAAGCCCTACTTGATTTACAAATGAGCGCTAAATCTTTATCGTAAGAACATTCAAGCCAAAAATGCTTTGCCAGTTGACGCTCTTGGCCATGGCGCAAACCATTCGGATTCCAATGTTCTTGGACACATCGCCGTCCACTTGGGAACTAAGGCGCGCCATGGGGTCAAACAAAACGCAGTCGTCCCGGACGCGCAAAATCACGTCTTGGTCTTTATGAATCGCCCTAACCTCAAGGCTATGGCTCTTTTTGTCCTTGTTGAATCCGTGGCTGACAACATTCCCCGCCATTTCCTCCAAGGAAAGGCCGGCCAAAAAGGCGCGCCTTTGGTCAACGCGGCGCTCAAGGCAAAAATCCTGAACTTTTTTTGAAAGGTTCACAACGTCGTCAATGCCCTTGACGGTCATCTCAAGACGCTCGCTTTCCGGCGCGCCAAAAGCGCTTGGCATCACCATCAATTCTTCCATATTTTTTGGAAAGCCCTTGTTGCAAACAATGGAATGCAAAAGAATCACCGCAAGCACGCAAAGCCCGTTCAAAACATTGGCCCAATAAACGCTGTTCATTCCAAGACCGGGAATGAGCGCAGCGGTCCACAAGGAAACAAAAACCACTCCGTCCAAAACTGAAATCAACTGAACAAAAATTGATTTTCCCGAAGCCTGTCCGTAGCAAACAAAATGCTGGAGTATCGATCCAGGAGCAAGCGAGAGAGGCAAAAGCCTAAAGCCCCAAACGGTCATCATGAACACGCTTGAGGAAACGTCTTTGTAAAAGAGACTCGCCAAGGGCGCGGCGGAAAGGATTATGACCGCGGCCATTATGTTGTTCAAGAGACAGAATTTTTTGAACATGACCCGCATCACATTGGCCACCGCAGTCCTGTCTTCCTCGCCGATTCCAACGCTCATCACCATTCTTGAAACTGAAACCATTCCCGCGGGAACGCACCAAACCAAAGTCATAAGGCTGTTGGCCGCGCAAAAGGCCGAGATTCCCGCGGCGCCGACATAAATGTCAAGCAAGCGGTTTACAATCAAGCCCCGCAAAGTTTGGCAGCCGTTTGAAAGCGCTCCTGGGCATCCAATCTTCAATATCTGGCCCAAGTTTTTCAGATGAATGTTTTTTGCGGAAAACTTGAACTGGCTTTTATTTGTCAAAAAGCATGGAGCTTGGACAAAAAAGAAAACCCAAGCCGCCAAGGACGAAGCCAAAGAAAGGCCCCACACGCCCATTTGCATTCTTTGAACAAACAAAAAGTTGAAAAAAATATTCGAGACTATAAAGGCGGTGCTGGAAACGATGTTCCGCCGCATCTTGTTTTCCAAGGACAAAAACGAAGAAAGCTGGTTCCCGAACAAAAATGGAATCACGCCTATTGACTGGCCAATCAAGTATGTGGAAAAAGCGGGGCGCAATTCTTCTTCATGGGTGAAAAATCCCACAAGCTGAAATTTTCCCAGCAAAAAAATTCCAATTGAAAAAACAAGGGCGATAAAAAATGTGGCCGCCATGTCCAAAGAGAACACGCCCCGCATTTCTTGGATTTGGTTTTTGCCCATGCATTCGCCGCACAAAATCGTAGAACCGCTTACAAGCATTAAATTTATGGAGCCTAAAAGCATGAGAATTGGCGCGTAAAGGCCAACGGCGCTCATCGCCTTTATGTCGATGAAATTGCTGGCGAACAAGCTTGAGATGATTCCGTTCAACACGACAATCAACGAAAGCAAAACCTGTATGGGCAAAAGCTTGAACATCAGTTTTGAAAGCGATTTTTCGTTGGCCAAATCGACGCTTGTTCTTTTTTTCATAAATTCTCCTTGAACGGTTTTATTATAACGCGCTTTTCGGAAATTATGAAAAAAAAATGTCCGCAAAAGCGGACAATGTTTGGGCCATGCGCCTTGCGGCGTTTGTCCTAATGGAAGTGATATACATATAGTTTCTCACTTCGTTACGAAACTATTGGGCCATACGAACTTCGTTCGTTTGGCTATAGGAAATTATAAAAAATTGCCCATTCTGCCAACGCAAAATGGGCAATGGGCCATCTAAGATTTGAACTTAGGACCAAAGGATTATGAGTCCTCTGCTCTAACCGCTGAGCTAATGGCCCGAATGCCAAATATCTTAACAGAAAGGCCGCCCTTTGGTCAAGAAGTCTTGGCGCTAAAAATTATAGCCGTCATGCCCCCAGTTTTGGGTTCCCCAATACGAAACATAAATCGAAGAGCCTGGAACGCCCAAAAGCCTGTCAAAAATCTCGCAAATTTTCTGGGTCATTTTTTGGCTTGCGGACGAGTCCACGCCGCCTAAAAGCTTCACCTCCACATAGGCGCCCTTGTCCAATTTCTTTCCGGCAAAATACAAGTCTTGGCCGTCCTCAATTGAAAGCATCAAATAACTTTCGGGCTTTCCCAAAATCGAAATGGCTTTTCCTAATTCCGCTTTAAGGGCTTCCCGCTTTTCTTGCGGAACGCTTCCCGCAATTTTAGATTGAATCATCGGCATATTTTCCCCCATAAAAAAACCAAGAAGGTTGTTTCAACAACCGATTGATTTTTTTGCGTCGCTTCGCAATGAGCCTGTCACAGACAGGCATGAGAAGCGACAGTTGATAAGCAAGTTTGCGACGCAAACTTGTCAAGATAAAAAGCGGACGATATTTTAGGCCGCTTTTTTTCTCAATCTCCCTTTAAAAATCCTAACAGAATCGCGCCTGTTGGGCAAGCGTCGGCGCACTTGTTGCAACGGACGCATTCAAATGAATTTTGGCTTTTTGCGGGGTCAATGTCCATGGGACAAACTGCGGCGCATTTTTTGCAGGACACGCATTTGCTTTTTTGAAAATTCAGCCTGTAAAAAGAAAACGGATTGAAAAAGCCGTAAACCGCGCCCAAGGGACAAAGCGCCTTGCAAAAAAATCGCGCGCAAAAAACGCTGGCAACCAAAACAAGGGCCAAAACAAAAAACTTTAGCGCGAACAAGGCGCCTAGCGACGCCCGGACTCCTTGGTTGGCCGCCGCCAGGGGAAGTCCGGCCTCTAGGGTTCCTGCGGGGCATATCCACTTACAAAAGGCCGGGGTTCCAAGACCGGCGTAATTTGTGTCGGCCGCGGGAAGAATCAAGACAAAGAGCGCCAAAAGCGCGTATTTTGCAAAGCGAAGGATTCTCGGGGCCTTTATTTTTGGAGAAGGAATTTTATGCAAAAGTTCTTGAACAAGTCCAAAGGGGCACAAAAAACCGCAAACGGCGCGGCCAAGAAAAACGCCGAAGGCCGCCAAAAGCCCCGCCACATAAAAACTTGCGTTAAATTCCATGGAGCCTTGAACCGCCTGCAAGGCGCCTATAGGACAACTGAAAGCGGCGGCCGGACAGGAATAACAGTTGAGGCCCGGCGCGCAAAAATGTTTCCACTTGCCGGAATAAAGTCGGCCGCTAAAAAAATTTTTCATAAAGGGATTGCAAAATCCAAATGCGCAAATCTGAATTATCTTTCGCTTTAACGGATTGGAAATTTTTTTTGTCATCCCAACCCCACGCATTCCATGCAGACGCGGGCCGCCTTTTGAAAAACAATTCCGGCCTCTCCGCGAAAAATGCCCAAAAGCAAAAGGGCTGCGGAAAGGGCGACGAAAAAAAATCTTGCGGCGGCGATTTTATTTATTCTTTTCATTTAAGTATTTTTTGACGGCCTTTTTGTATTGGTCAACGCGGGCGCCCACAATAGGTTCTCCAACAATGTTTCCGTTCTTGTCAATCAAAAAAGTTGTGGGCACAAACTGAATGTTCGCCAAGAAAGGCTCAAGGCTTTGGTCAGCCAAAATGTTCTCAAAGTCCGCGTCCGCGTCCAAAAGTATTTTCTTGGCGCGCTTAATTCCGGCCTTGTCTCCAGCAGGAACATCGACTAAAAGTCCCAAAAGCCGGGCGCCTTCAGGCATCTCCTTGGCCCACTTTCCCAACTCCGGCATTTCGCCGACGCAAGGCGGACAAAAAGTTCCCCACACGTTCAGGACGGTAATCTCCGCCTTGGAAAAAATTTTCTTGTCCACAGCTTGCCCGTCCAAATTTTGGCTTTTAAAATCCACAACCTTAAAGCCAGAGCCTTTTGCGCAGGCGGCGGACAAAAGCAAGGCAAAAAGAGAAAGCGTCAAAATATTTTTTTTCATTGCTCAACCTCAGTTGCCGCCGATTATACAACTTTGACACAAACAAGGCAATCGCGCTATAATCGCAAAAAACAAAAAGGGGCCTCTTGTGTTTGGACTTGGAACGATAATAAACGCCGCCGCGATTTTGGCCGCTGGCTTAGTTGGCCTTTGCGCCGGAAAACTCTTGAACGAAAAAATTCAAAAAACTATTTCCGTCGCCATGGGCTTGAGCGTCGCCGCCATGAGCCTTTTGGGAATTGTGTCAAAAGCGATTTCTGTTGACGGCGGCCGCCTTTTGGCTCACGGAACATACATGATAATTTTTTCATTGGCGCTGGGAGGATTTTTTGGCGAGCTTTTGGACATAGAGGGCCGCCTTGAGCGCTTTGGCGAATGGCTTAAAAACAAAAGCGGAATCCAAAACGACGGCGCCTTTGTGGACGGCTTTGTGACGGCCTCGCTTACAGTTTGCGTGGGAGCCATGGCCATTGTTGGCGCCATAATGGACGGCATTCACGGCGACCATTCGGTTCTCATAACAAAATCAATTTTGGACTTTGTGATTATTTTTGCGATGAGCGCGGCAAAAGGAAAGGGCTGCCTTTTTTCGGCCATTCCAGTTTTTGTCCTGCAAGGAAGCGTCACCCTGCTTTCCCGCTGCGTTTCGCCCATACTTACCGACGCGGCTTTGGACAATCTTTCCCTTGTGGGCTCCATTTTGATTTTTTGCGTCGGAGTGAACTTAATCGCCGACTCAAAGTTTAGAATCAAGGTGGCGAACTTTTTGCCCGCGCTGATTTTGGCTGTGGCGGCCGCCTTCATTCCCCTTGAAGCTTTTCACAGCTAGTTTCGCTGTTTCATGTAATGCTTGAAACTGATTCCCCACTGGAATCCAAAGCCCAAAATGTCGGCGGAATTTCCGTAAAAAACTCCGTTTGAGTTGAAGGCAAATTTATAGCCCGCAAAAATGTCCAGCAGGAATCTCCAAGGCAGGGAAAACTTGTAGCCCGCTTGCGGGTAAATAGAAAATGAAGAGGCTCGCGCACCCTCAGGCGGCCGCTCTCCAAAATACAAAACCAAGTCCCAGCAAAAACCGGCGGCAAGGTAAAACTTTCGCAACTGCCGGCTTATGGGATAGTAGGAAACAAAGCCCGCAGGAGAAAATGTGTAGCAGCCCCAGCCGTTGGAGTTTTCAAACACAACGGCTTGCCCAAAATAGGCGCTGGCCGAAAGGTGGGGAATGATTTGCTTTTCAAAACTCATTCCCAAACCGATTCCTCCGTGCCTGAATCCTTTGACCAGCATTCCCCAGTCAACGGCAAGCATCTGCTTTGCCACAGTTTCCTTTTCGCTGGAATCGTAAAATTGCTGTCTAAGCCAAGGAATGAAGTCGGTTTTTAGCTTTTTATCCGACTCCTTTTTTTTGCCGTTGATGTCTTCAATAAAAAAGTCGTCGTCGAAATAAATGAATTTCACGTCGGCCGCAAAAAAAAGGGCGCAAATTGAGAATAAAAAAATCGCGGCCAAAAACTTTTTCATCGGCTTATTCTAGCAAAAAGAAAATCCGTTTTCAATTGCAAGCTTGAAGGATTTTTCACGCCGCCCTCCATTTTGAACATGAAAACCATTTTCATATTGACAAAAGGCTGATTTTTTTCCATAATGGCCGCCATGCCTCTTTTGGAATGCAAAAAGCTTTGTTTGGGCTACAATAAAAACATTCTCGTTCAAGACCTTAACTTTTTTGTCAATGCCGGCGACTACCTTTGCATTGTGGGCGAAAACGGCAGCGGAAAGACTACGCTTATGCGGACAATGCTGGGCTTGCAAAAGGCGCTGGACGGACAGATAATTTTTGGCGACGGCCTTAAAAAAAATCAAATTGGCTACCTTCCCCAGCAAAACCAAAGCCAGCGGGATTTTCCGGCCAGCGTTTATGAAATTGTTGTTTCGGGCTTGCAAGGCTTGGCGGGCTTGAGGCCCTTTTACAACAAGGCTGAAAGACAATTGGCTTTTAAGAACATGAAGCGCCTTGGCATTTTGCATTTGGCAAAAAAAAGTTTCAAGGAACTTTCGGGAGGCCAACAGCAGCGAGTCCTTCTTGCCCGCGCCCTTTGCGCCAGCCAAAAAATGCTTTTGCTTGACGAGCCCATAACTGGCCTTGATCCGGCGGCCGCGGATGAAATGTACCGCCTTGTCCAAGACTTGAACAAAAACGACGGAATCGCGGTCGTGATGATTTCCCACGACGTTAAAGTGGCGCTCAATGACGCCAACCGCATTCTTCACATTGGCGACAAAATATTTTTTGGAAGCAAAGAGGAATATCTTGCGCGGCAAAATATGGAGGGCGGACTATGACAGGCTTGCTTGAACAATTTTCAATGTATTTTTCTTTTCCCTTTGTTCGCTACGCCTTGATTGTTGGCGTTTTGATTTCCCTTTGCTCCTCGCTTTTGGGAGTGACCCTTGTTCTAAAGCGCTTTTCTTTTATTGGCGACGGACTTTCCCATGTGGCCTTTGGAGCGCTTTCCATCGCCACAGTTTTAAAAGTGAACAACACCATGCTTTTGGTCTTGCCCTTGACCGTCGCCGCCGCCATTTTGATTTTGGCCGCGGGCAACAACGCAAAAATAAAGGGCGACGCTTCCATAGCGATGATAAGCGTCAGCGCCTTGGCCTTGGGCTACCTTTTGATGAACGTTTTTTCCGCCTCGTCAAATTTAAGCGGCGACGTTTGCTCCACCCTTTTTGGAAGCGCCTCCATTTTGACGCTGACCAAAGGCGAAGTTTATTTGTGCGCCGCGCTTTCAGTGGCGGTTTTGGCAATCTTTGTGTTTTTTTACAATAAAATTTTCGCGGTCACTTTTGACCAAGATTTTGCCAGCGCCGCCGGAACCAACGCCCGAGCCTGCAATTTTTTGGTGGCCGTGGTCATCGCCGTGATAATCGTTTTGGCCATGAATTTGGCGGGCTCCCTTTTAATCAGCGCCCTGATAATTTTTCCGGCCTTGAGCGCCATGCGGATTTTTAAAAGCTATTTATCCGTGACCCTTTGTTCCGCCGTTTTAAGCGTGGTTTGCTCCCTTTTGGGCTTGCTGGTTTCCATCGTGGCGGGAACGCCTGTGGGAAGCGCGATTGTGGCCGCGGATTTGGCCGCCTTTCTTTTGTTTTGCGGAATCGGCTGGGCAAGAAAACGCCTTGTAAAAA
Organism: uncultured Treponema sp.; assembly: GCA_937902125.1. Taxonomy (GTDB): domain Bacteria; phylum Spirochaetota; class Spirochaetia; order Treponematales; family Treponemataceae; genus Treponema_D. Next base: position 59,279 of record CALDIB010000032.1, on the reverse strand, counting down.
ATTGAGGAAAAAAATGCGAATTGTTTTTGTCCGCCACGGCGATTCAAACTACGAAAAAGACTGCCTTACGCCAAAAGGAATTTTGCAAGCCAAAGCCGCCGCAAAGCGCCTTTGCCGCGAAGGAATAGAAGAAATTTATTCTTCGCCCATGGGCCGCGCCCAAGAAACCGCCGCCGCCTTTTCGGAACTGTCCGGCCTAAAAATCAAGACCTTGGACTTTATGCGGGAACTTGACTGGGGAAGCAAAGACGGAACGCCCCTTTTTGAAGACGGCCATCCTTGGTTTTGCGCCAACGAAATGGCCCGCCTTGACATTCCACTGAACGACAAAAATTGGAAGGACGGCGCTTATTTTAAAAACAACCTTGTAACGGCCATTGTCCAAAACATTCAAGACAAAACAGACGAATGGCTTTTTGACTTGGGACTTGAGCGTCTAAAAAATTCTTACCGGGCCATCGGCGAAAAAAAGCAGGACAAGACCGTGGCGCTTTTTAGTCACGGCGGCTCCTCATCCGCCGCCATAGCCCATGTTTTAAACATTCCCTTTACTCTCGCCTGCTCTCTTTTTCACTTTGGCCACACGGGAATCACAATTTTGCGCTTTGAGCAAAAGCCGGGCCTGCCCTCCGTTCCCTGCGTGGAACTTTTGAACGACATGGGCCATCTTTGCCAATAGGCAAAACAGCCAGGCGCGGCAAGGCCGCAATGTCCAAAGAACGCGGAAAATCCCCGCTTGCGCAAAAATGTTTCTTTTGATAGAATCATTGGCATGAAAGAATTATCAGCATTGATGGGCGTGCGGGAATCAATTCGCGTGGTTGACGCGACCCTGCGCGATGGCGGAATTGTAAACGACTTTAAATTTAGCGATGACTTTGTAAAGGAACTTTACAAGACAAACATCGCGGCCGGCGTTGACTATATGGAAGTTGGCTACAAGGCTTCAAAAAAACTTTTCGACGAGTCAAAATTTGGCAAATGGAAATTCTGCGATGACAAAGACATTTTCAATGTCATCGGCGACAATTCGGAAAAGAAAATAAAGCTTGCTGTCATGGCCGATGTTGGCCGCTGCGATTTTAAGGAAGACATTCTTCCAAAGTCTGAAAGCGCCGTTGACTTGATTCGCGTGGCTTGCTATGTTCACCAAATTCCCGGAGCCATAGAAATTATCGAAGACGCAAAAAAGAAGGGCTACGAAGTCAGCTGCAACATCATGGCCATTTCCACCGCCCAGGAAAGCGACATAAAAGTGGCGCTGGACATGATTGGCCGGTCGCCGGTTGACTGCATTTACATCGTTGACAGCTACGGCTCAATCTTCCCGGAACAAATGCAGCGCATTTGCGCGCTTTACAAGGAATACGCCGACAAATACCAAAAGCAATTGGGAATCCACGCGCACAACAACCAGCAGCTTGCCTTTGCCAACACAATCGAAGCTTGCGGCGACGGCGTTGACTGGCTTGACGCCACCTACAACGGAATGGGCCGGGGCGCGGGAAACTGCTTTATGGAAAACTTGCTGGCCTTTTTGAAAAATCCAAAATACAAATTTTACGCCACGCTGAAATTCATTCAAGAAGAAATGCTTCAACTTAAAAAGGACGGAGTTGTTTGGGGCTACGACGTTCCCTACTTAATCACCGGCTACTTGAACCAGCATCCCCGCGCGGCCATGGCCTTTACCAAGGACAAGCGGACTGACTATTCAAAGTTCTTTGACGAAGTTATAGCTCAGGAATAAGCCGCTCGCGCCGACAATGGCAAGACTATAATTGTTGTTTCGAGCGGATTTTCCAATTACGTTGCTCGCATAACGAGGCTCGCAACTAATTGGAGCCGTATTGAGGCCGCGCGAACAGCGGCAAGCCGCTCGTGTTTTTTCAAGCGGATTTCGGCAACATTTTCGCTCGCTCGCAAAAACAGCCGGAGGGCTTGAGTAATACAAATGGAGGTTTTTATGAAGGATTTAGGAGCGCAGACAATGATGTTCCCGATGCCGGTTTTGATTTTGGGAACTTACGACAAGGACGGAAAGGCCGACGCGATGAACGCGGCCTGGGGCGGAATCGCCGACGACAACCAAGTTTGGGTTTGCATGTCCAAGCACAAGACTACCGAAAATTTGGCGCTCACAAAAGAAGCCACAATCGCCTTTGGAACTGTGGAAACGGTCAAGGCCTGCGACTATGTGGGAATCGTTTCAGGCAACAAAGAGGCCGACAAAATAAAGAAGGCCGGCTGGACTGTGACAAAAAGCAAGAACGTCAACGCGCCGCTCTTTGACCAGCTTCCGCTGACCTTGGAATGCCGTTTGCTAAAAGTGGTGGACGACGAAAAATACTTGTTTGAAATCGTCAATGTTGTGGCCGACGAAAAAATATTGGACGCGGGCGGAAAGGTTGACCTTGAAAAATTCCATCCGATAACATTTGACTGCGTAAAACACGGCTACTACGAGCTTGGAAAAAAAGTCGGAAACGCCTTCTCTGACGGAAAGGAATTGGCTTAAGCAAAACCTAAAAAATGAGCAACTCGATTGACATGCTGAACGGGTCCATATTCAAGGGGCTCGTTCGCTTTTCTTTGCCCTTGGCGCTGTCGGGCGCTCTTCAAATTCTTTTTAACGCGGCGGACATAGTGGTTATCGGCCGCTTCGCCTCAAACAATTCTCTTGCGGCGGTGGGAGCCGTTGCTGTTTTGTGGGGCTTGTTCGGCCACATTTTTATGAGCCTTGGGGGAGGTGCCACCGTCGTTGCCGGAAAATTCATCGGGGCCGGAAAAAAGTCCGCCGTGTCGGACGTCCTGCATGTGTCAACCGCGCTGGCCCTTGTCCTTGGCGCGGCCCTTTCTGTCTTTGCATGGATTTTCATGCCGCAAATTTTAAACGCCATGCAGATTCCCCAAGAGGTTTTTGACCTTTCGTTAAAATACACCCGCTGCTTGATTCCCAGCGTTCCCGCGATAGCGGTTTACAATTTTTCAGCGGGAATCCTCCGCGCCAAGGGAGACACAAAGCGGCCCCTTTATTTTTTGCTCGCCGCGGGAGTCGTGAACGTCATTCTAAATTTAATTTTTGTACTCGCGATAAGAATGGACGTGGCCGGCGTGGGCCTTGCAACAACCCTTACCCAGTATTTGGCGGCCTTTTTAATCATCCGCTGCCTTGTTCGAGAAGAAAGCGAGTTCCGTCTTGAAGTGAAAAAAATACGCCTTGACATTCCGGTGGCCGCGGCAATCTTGCGCATTGGAGTTCCAAATGTAATCCAAAACCTTTTGTTCACAATATCAAACCTTGTGATACAAACCGCCATAAACTCTTTTGGCGCCGTGGTCATGGCGGGAAACGCCGCGGCCAGCAACTTGGAAAACTTTACTTGGACGGCCATGATTTCCGTGGAACAAGCGGCCCTTGCCTTTGTAAGCCAAAACTACGGCGCGGGAAACTTTAAGCGGGTCAAGCAAAGCGCCTTGCAAGGGCTTGGCTTGATTTGCGCCACAGGCGCCTTTTTGGGCGGACTTACAGTTTTGTTCGCGCGGCCGCTTTTGGAACTGTTCGTTTCAAACCAAGATTCTGTCGCGGAAGGAGTCATTCGTCTTAGAATTTTGTGCGGCCCCTACATTTTGTGCGGAATAATGTCGTCCTTGGCGGCGGACATGCGGGGCTTGGGACATTCAACGGAGCCGTCGATTGTAGTTCTTTTGGGCGCTTGCGGAAGCCGCCTTGCTTGGATTTTCACGGCCTTTCAAACGCCCCGCTTTCATTCAACCCTTTGGCTTTTGATTACCTATCCGGCCTCTTGGCTTATAACAGGAATCGTTTTGGCCTTTTGCTTTGCCAGAGTCTTTAGACAAGAGAAAGCGCGGTTTGAACCATGGGCGAAAGAGTTTTAGCGTCCAACGGAACTTGCGCGTTTGTGACTTTGTTGAATGTGCTTGTGATTATTGAAAAGGCTTTCTTTTTGGCGTAGGCCGCTTGGCAATACAAGCAGTAGGTTTCCATGTCTTGCGCCAAGGCTCCCATTCTTGCCCATGACTTCCAGGCCTTGTCGCCCATAGCGTTGTACTTGCTGAAAAAATCGCTGGAAAAAATTGGGCCGGCGTGGAATCTGTATTTTTTTTCTTCGGCAAAAGCCGCCGCTTTTTGCAAAAGCTCAAAGTTGGCCGCGGGAGAAAAATGTCCCTCCAAACCATACTGATATTCGTAGTTTGTGTCAGTCGAGGCGGTCATGGCAAAAATCATGTCGCCGGCCTTGACTTCTTTTTGAAGGGAGCCGCAAGTTCCAATGCGAATGATTGCGTCAACATCGTAATAGTTGTAAAGTTCGTACATGTAAATGCCGGCGGATCCTGCGCCCATTCCGCTTCCCATTACGGTGACAGGCTTTGAGTTGAATTTTCCGGTAAAGCCTTTCATGCCGCGAACGTCCGTCACCATTTTGGCGCCGCTCAAAAATGTCTTGGCTATCCATTCGGCGCGTTCCGGGTCTCCGGGCATCAAAACCGTTTTTGCTATTTGTCCCTTTTTTGCCGCGTTGTGGGGCGTGGGCGTATTTTGCGTCGCGTTGATTGAAGAATTGTTTTTTGCCGCCATAGTTTGTTCCTAAAAAAAGATGGAGAGATTATAGCGCAAGCGCCGGCTCTTTTCTACCCCGTGCCCCATGACAACCGCATGACGGAAGCGCCGGCAAAAAAAGCCCTTCTGAGAGCCGTCGCTTTTGCGCGTCTTGAAACCTGCCGCGCTTGCGCGCTACAATGGAAAACATGATAGGAATCGTGGACTACAACGCCGGAAACATTAAGAGCGTTGAGCGCGCCTTGGACTTTTTGGGCGCGAAATACATTCTTTCCAAAAATCCGGCCGACTTGGCAAAGGTTGACCGAGTGATTTTTCCCGGCGACGGAGAGGCGGCCTACGCCATGCGGGAGCTTGTCCTTTCAGGCTACGACAAATTTTTGCGGGACTGGACCCAGGCAAAAAAGCCCCTTTTGGGAATCTGCATCGGCGCCCAAATAATTTTTGACCAAAGCGAAGAAGGCGGCTCCTTCCAAAACGGAGAGCGGACATATACAAAATGCTTGGGCCTAGTTCCCGGAACAATCCGCCATTTTGCCAGCCTTTGGCGGGAACGGGACATAGACCCTCAAGACAATTCCCGCAAGGTTCCCCACATGGGCTGGAACGACGTTTCTTTTAACGGAACTTGCCCAATCCTTAAAGGGGTTCCAGACTCCAGCGACTTTTACTTTGTGCATTCTTATGTAATCCAGCCGCAAGACCCGGCCGTCATAAAAGGCTACGCGGACTACGGCGCGATTGTTCCCGCTGTGATTCAAAGCGGGAATGTTTTTGCCTGCCAGTTCCACCCTGAAAAATCGGGAAAGGCGGGACTTCAAATTCTTAAAAACTTTGTCGAGGGGGACTTGCAATGTTAAAAAAGCGCGTCATCGTTTGCCTTGACGTAAAGGACGGCCGTACCACAAAAGGAGTCAAATTCCAAAACAACCTTGACATAGGCGACCCCGTGGAGATGGCGAAAAAATACTACGAGCAAGGCGTTGACGAACTTGTCTTTTACGACATAATGGCAAGCGCCCGCGGCGAACGGCCTATTCTAGACTTAATAAGCCGCGTGGCAAGCCAAGTCTTCATTCCATTTTGCGTGGGAGGCGGAATCGGAACAATAGAAGACATCCGCGCCACGATTCTTGCGGGAGCGGAAAAAGTTTCGCTCAACTCGCAGGCGGTCAAAAACCCCGACCTTATCAGCCAAGGCGCGAGCGTTTTTGGAAGGCAATGCATAGTCCTTGGAATGGACGTCCGACGCGACCAATCCAAGCCCAGCGGCTACGGAACAACGATTAACGGGGGCCGCGTTGACACAGGCCTTGACGCGCTTGAATGGGCCAAAAAAGGCGTGGCCTTAGGAGCGGGCGAGATTGTCCTAAATTCCATGGACGCGGACGGAACAAAAGAAGGCTATGACGTTGAGCTTACAAAACTTATAGCCCAAAACGTGGCCGTTCCCGTAATAGCCTCGGGCGGAGGCGGAACAGTGGAGCACATGGCAAAAGTCCTTACAGAAGGAGAGGCCGACGCGGCGCTGATAGCAACAATGGTTCATTCAGGGCAGTTCACTATTGGCTCTATAAAGGAACAATTGAATAAAAAAGGCGTCCCTGTCCGCTTGTGATTGTCGGGGAAGCCTCAAGGCAAAAGGCGCCTTTCGCCACATCTTTACAAAAATATAGTTATAAAAAATCCATTTTGACGCAAAAAAAAACTTGCTTTTATGTCGAAAATGAAATACAATCGTTATACATCTTTTAAGGAGTACATATGAAGGTCAAATTATCCCTCAAGATTTTCATTATTGTCGCGGTTATGGTAATCATAAGTTCCGTAGCCGTAGGAGTGATTTCAATCAACACCTTTCAAAAACACTTTCAGGAAGAAATCCAAAAACAATTGGATTTGACGGAGCACGGAGCCGACTTGCTCATGCGCAACTGGGCGCAGACGCTTACGGCGGAAGCAAAGACGCTCGCAAGCCTCAACAGAACCACAAACGCCTTGGCCAACAACGACCTTGACATGCTTGAGGACGCTGTTTCTTCCCAGCTTCAAAGCATGGACGCGGACTACTTGATGGTGGCCGACGCAAGCGGAAACATTTTGGCTGGCAACATCGGCGTGGGCCAAAGCGCGAGAAATTTGGTCGCGTGGCAAGGAACCATAAACGGAGAGCCCACCTATTATTCTTGGAGCAAAGAAAGCTGGCTTCCGTTCAGCTTGATTTACGCCGCGGCCATAAAATACCAAGGCGAAGTCGTAGGCTCGGCCATGTTCGCCTATGACATGGAAAAAGAAGACTTTGTAAACCTAGTTAAAGAAAGTTACGGCGTGGAAGCCACAATTTTTAAAGGCGACACGCGCATGTCAAGCACGCTGCGGGACAAAAACGGAAACTCAATGGCCGGAACGAAAATCGACAACAAAACAGTTTTAGACAAGGTTTTGTCAAAGGCCGAAACCGTCCGCCTAGAAATCCAAATCGCAGGCCAAAATTATATGGCAGTCTACGCGCCATTTCAAAACAAAGACAACAGCGTTCAAGGAATGCTCTATACAGCCAAGAACGGGCAAGCCATAGTAAATGCAAGAAATCAGACCACGGGCTTGGTCATTCCCGCATTGATCGCGATTTTGATTGCCATTTCTATCTTGACGGCAATAATCACGCGCCTTGTCATTGTAAAGCCGATTCTTGCCGTCCGCGACAGCCTCGTTAAAATTTCAAGCGGCGACGCCGACTTAACGCAAAGAATTGACTCCAAGTCAAAGGACGAAGTTGGCGAAGTTGTGGCCGGCTTTAACGCCTTTGTAAAGCGCTTGCAGGACATCATCAGCATCGTAAAGAATCAAAACAAGGATTTGGAGTCCGGCGGCGAGAACATGGGCGCCATCAGCCAAGACACGGCCAGCGCCATCACTCAAATCATCGCCAACATCGACTCAATCCACACTCAAATTGAAACCCAGGGCGACAGCGTCAACCAAACGGCCGGCGCGGTCAACGAGATTTCTTCAAACATCGACTCTTTGAACAAGATGATTGAAGGCCAGGCTTCGGGAATAACCCAAGCCTCCGCCGCGGTTGAAGAGATGATTGGAAACATTTCTTCCGTCAACCAAAGCGTTGAAAAAATGGCCAACTCTTTTGAAGAGCTCAACCAAAACGCCGACATCGGCTTTAAAAAGCAGCAGGACGTAAACGAAAAGATTCAGCAGATTGAAACCCAGTCCGCCATGCTTGAGGACGCCAACCTTGCCATCGCCAACATAGCGGCCCAGACAAACCTCTTGGCCATGAACGCCGCCATCGAAGCCGCCCACGCCGGCGACGCGGGAAAAGGCTTTAGCGTTGTGGCGGACGAAATCAGAAAGTTGTCCGAAACTTCAACCGGACAGTCAAAGACCATCGGCGAGCAGCTTGCAAAAATCAAGGAATCAATTTCCAACGTCGTCACCGCCTCCGACGAGTCGGCCCAAGCCCTTACCATTGTGGCTGACAAAATCCGCGACACCGACCAGTTGGTCATGCAGATTCGCACGGCCATGGAAGAACAAACCGAAGGAAGCCGCCAAATCAGCGAAGCGCTTAAGAGCATGAACGACGGTTCAATCGAAGTTCGCAACGCCAGCGAAGAAATGACGGAAGGCAACAAGTTGATTCTTGACGAAGTGCGCCGCTTGCAGGACGCCACTTTGGCCATGAAGGGCAGCATGGAAGAAATGTCTCAGGGAGCCGAAAAGATTAACGAAACCGGCGCCGCCCTAAACGATGTCGCCGGAAGCCTCAAAGAGTCAATCTACAAGATTGGAAAGGAAATCAACAACTTTACAGTCTAAATCGAAAACAAGTTTTCGATTTAGACACGAGTTTGTAAAACAAAAGGACGGTTTTTTTTGTCTACCTATAGGTCGGGATAATATGTAGCCCGGCTGCGATCAGTTTCAAAGACATCCACAGAATGAATGTGGATGTCTTTTTTTTGCGCGTCAAATTCCACCTGAACGCCTTGGCAAATGTAAAGCGCTATTCGCTCGGCGCTGGGATTTTGGTCAAAAAAAGGATTGTCGTTCAAGTTGGTATGGTCAAGGCCGGCCAAAACTTTTTTCAGAGCGGCCTTCAGTTCCGAAAAGTCAAGGAGCATTCCGCCCGCGTCCAACTGTGTTCCCCGAACATGGACAAAAACCTTGTAATTGTGGCCGTGCAAGGCCTCGCACTTTCCGTTGTAGTCCCGCAAAAAATGCGCCGCGGCAAAATCATCTTCCACTCTAACTTCAAACATAACGTCATTATAATGTTAGATGGAAATACTTTCAATATAAGAAAGCGGACAAAAGAGGCGGGAGCCGTGCCGAGCGCGTAAGCGCGAGCGCAAAACCACAAGAGGCCTCATTCTAAAGGAATGAGACGCAGAAAAAAATAATTGGAAGGACCCGTCAGCGAAGCGGCTTGGCCGCAGGCATCAAGCCGCAAGCGAATGACGGGAGGCCCTGATTATTTTTTTCGTCGCTGGGCCCCGCCTATAGAGTCCGCGTTTTTATTATTGAAATTACTTTCAATATGCGATAAAATAAGCGGCTATGGAAAAGAAGTTGTCTTCCTTGCTGGATTCATTTGAATTCAAGGCTGTGGCCGCGGACGGAGAAAGCCCGCTTGACGAATCATTGATTGGCGCGACGCCAGTTTGCGGCTTGGCCTTTGATTCCAGGGAAGTGAAAAGCAACTATCTCTTTTTCGCCCTCCCCGGAAGCCATGTCAACGGAAACCAGTTCATCGCTCCGGCAATCGACTCAGGCGCCAGCGTCGTAGTCTACCAAGGCGAACTTACAAAAGAAGAAAGCGTTCAAATAGCAAAATCCATCGTTTGCCGAACCTTGGGCAACATGGGAGACCCGCAAAAAAAGACAGGCGACTTGGTGATGCCTGTTTTGCTGAAAGTTGACGACGCAAGAAAATCCATGGCTCCCATAGCAGCGGAATTTTTTGGAAACCCTTCAAAAAAAATGATAGTCATCGGAGTGACCGGCACCGAAGGAAAGTCTTCCACCGTGTCGTTCATTTGGCAGCTATTGCGCCTGTCCGGAAAAAAGGCGGGCTTCATTTCCACCGTTCAGTATTCCTTGGGCGGCGAGGCCGTGGCGAATCCAGTCCACTCCACCACTCCCGAAGCGCCAATAATTCAACGGGAGCTTTATGACATGGTTCAAAACGGCTGCGAATACGCCGTTATAGAAAGCTCAAGCCACGGCCTAAGCCAGGAGTTGAACCGCTTGGGCTGCGTTCTTTTTGACTGCGCCGTTTTTATGAACGTCACCTTGGAGCATTTGGAATTTCATAAGACCTTTGAAAAATACAAAAGCGACAAGGCCAACCTCTTCCGCGCCTTGGACAAACACAATCACCATAAAATCGTGAACAACGTTGACTTGGACATAAAGCCCTGCGGCATTGTAAATTTGGAAGACAAGTCCGCGCCTTATTTTGTGGAAGCGACAAGCGCGCCTTGCTACGGATTCAAGACAAAAGAATGCGAAAATATCCAAGGCGTTGAATTTTTGTCCGCCTCCAGCATAAAGGATTCAGAGCGCCTCTTGGAATTTGAAATAGACCACGGCTCGGCTTTTGACCAAAGCCACGAAAGCATAACAGTCAGAACAAGTTGCGCCGGCGCTTTTAACGCCATGAACATTATGGCCGCGATGATTGCGATAAATAAAATGGCTTCAATTTCTTTAAAGGACCTTTGCCGCCGCGCCGCCAGCCTAATTCCCATAACAGGCCGCATGACAAAGATTGAGCGCGGACAAGATTTTGAGGCCATCGTTGACTACGCGCACACGCCCTCCAGCTTTGAGGCAATCCTTCCGTCAATACGGGAGCGCTGCAAGGGAAAAGTTTTCGCGCTCTTTGGAAGCGGCGGCGAGCGGGACAGAACAAAGCGGCCCTTGCAGGGAGAAATCGCGGCAAAATATTGCGACGTTATTGTTTTGTGCGACGAAGACCCCCGGGGAGAAGATTCGCGAGCCTTGCTGGAAGAAATCGCCGCCGGAGCCAAGAAAGGCGGAAAGACGGAAAACGCCAATTTGTTCATCGTCACCGACAGGCCAAAGGCCATTCGCTTTGCCTTTGGAATGGCAAAAAAAGGCGACATAGTTTTGCTTCTTGGAAAAGGACACGAAAATTCAATCATATATAAAGACCGCGTCATGCCCTATGACGAAATAGCGGAGGCAAAAAAAGCCTTGGCGGAAATGGGCTTCAATCAAGAGGCGGCGAGGGGATAAAAAAATGAACATAGCGATTTTATTCGGCGGAAAGTCAAGCGAGCATGAAGTTTCGCTTGTAAGCGCGAGCTCGGTGGCCAGAAACATCGACGGCCAAAAATTCAAGTTGATTCCCATTGGAATTTCAAAAAGCGGAAAATGGTTTTTGCAAAGCCAAGAGGAATTGGAGCGGGTTCAAAAAGACCAAAAGGCCGCGTTTAAAATTGACAAAAATCCTGACAAGTTGGTAAACGTTGTTCCCGGCGGAAAGAAAAACGCCTTTACGGTTCAAGGAAAGGCTCTGGAAGTTGACGCGGTTTTTCCTGTGGTTCACGGAACATTTTGCGAGGACGGCGTTTTGCAAGGATTGCTGGACGCGGCCGAAGTTCCCTATGTTGGTTGCGGAACCATGGCCAGCGCTCTTTCTATGGACAAGGAAATGACAAAGAAAATATGGAACGACAGCGGACTTCCTGTCGTTCCATACATTTGCTTTACCAGAGGGGACATAAACGACAGCAAGCGCTACGACCAGCTGGTGGAAAAGTCAATCGCGGAATTTGGATTCCCGCTTTTTGTAAAGCCTTGCAACGCCGGCTCTTCCGTCGGCGCGAGCAAGGCCTCCAACCCGCGGGAATTTTCCATGGCGCTTGCGGAAGCCTTTACTTGGGACGACAAAGTTTTGGTTGAAAAGGCGGTGAACGCGCGGGAAATTGAATGCAGCGTGACGGGAAACGCCGTCATTCAAAACCAAGAAAACGATTTTAGCAAAGTCAAAGCATACACGCCCGGCGAAATTGAGCCAACCCACGAGTTCTACGACTACGACGCCAAGTACAACGACCCTGACGGCGCGGCGCTGAAAATTCCTGCCGGCATTGACGGAGAGACCGCAAAAAAAATTCAGGAAACCGCCGTCAAAGCCTACACGGTCTTGAACTGTTCCGGCCTAAGCCGCGTGGATTTTTTCATCGACAAAGATTCCGGAAAAATTTACCTGAACGAAATAAACGCCATTCCCGGATTCACTTCGATAAGCATGTTCCCAAAAATGTGCGAAGCGTCGGGATTAAAATACAAGGACTTGATAAGCTTTTTGATTGACGAGGCCATAGAGCGCTTTGACAGCCGCAAAAAGCTTTTGACTTCGCGGGAATCACCATACCTCGACGCAGAGCGTCGAGGTATGGTGTTCTCATAAGGTATTGCAGTCGGATTCAATACCCTTTATTTCGACGCAGAGCGTCGGGGTATTGAACCCTCCGCACGAATAAAAAGACGGACAGGGGGCTAAAAATGGAAGGGCATATTTTTCCAAAAGGTTGTTTCTTCAATTCAATTGACGACATAAAGGACAAGCGCGTAACCGTTATGGGCCTGGGCCTAAATGGAGGCGGCGAAGCCGTGACGCGCTTTTTGCTCAAACATGGCGCCTATGTTTTAGTCACCGACATGAAGAACGAAGAACAATTGAAGCCGACCCTCAATTCAATCGCGGAAGACAAAAGCCTGAACAAGGAACGGCTGACTTATGTTTTGGGCGGCCACAGAATAGAAGACTTTCGCGACGCCGACTGCGTGATAAAAAATCCCGGAGTGAAAATTCAAGGAAACAAATTTTTAAGCGCGGCGCAAGCGATAGAAAGCGACATAAGCTTGTTCTTGCGCTTTACAAAAGCTCCGATAATCGCCGTAACGGGAAGCAAGGGAAAGTCTTCAACTGTCAGCGCCATTCACTACGGACTTAAAGAGGCGGGCTTCACGGCGTTTTTGGGCGGAAACATCACTGTAAGTCCTTTGACTTTTTTGGAAGAAACCAACGAAAACACGCCTGTAGTTCTTGAGCTTTCCAGCTGGCAATTGGCCGACCTGCGGGGCCGCGGTCTTTTAAAGCCAAAAATTTCTTTGATTACAAAAATCGTTCCCGACCATCAAAACTGGTATGGCAACATGGCCGACTACATCGCAGACAAAAAATTGATTTACGCCGACCAAGACGCTGACGACTTTATGATTTGCGACGCGGACAAAGACGGCCTTGGAGCTGGCCCGGAAGGAGGCGGCTCTTGGGGAGACGTTTTTGCCGGCGAATGCAAGGCAAAAGTTTTGCGCTACAAGCAAGACCCCCTTGACAATTCCCAATACGGCGTTTGGCTTTCCTACGACGACAAAAACAATTTGGAAGCCGTGGCCCGCATTCCCGGAAAAAGTTCCGACACAAAAATATTGGGAGCGCTGAACGTTCCTGGCCGCCACATGAGGCAAAACCTTATGAACGCCGCGCTTGTCCTTTACCTTATGGGCGTCGAGGCGGCGGACATACAAAAATCTTTAGGAAAGTGGAACGGCATTCCCCACCGCTTGCAGTTTTTTCACCAGTTTAAAAGCGCCGCCGGAAAGACAGTCCGCTTTTACAACGACTCTTGCGCCACCGTGCCCGAAGCGGCGGCGGCGGCCAGCGCGGCTTTTGGAAAGCCGGTGGTCTTCATAAGCGGCGGAACGGACAAGGGCTTGGACTTTGAGCCTTTGGCCGCCGCCATGGCCAAAACGCCTGTGGCAAGCCTTTACCTTTTGGCCGGAAGCGGAACGGACAAACTATTGCCCCTCTTGCAAGAAAGGAACATCGCCTTCCACGGACCTTTTTCTTCCCTTGGGGAATTGACGTCCGCGCTAAAAAGCGATTTGGACAATCCTTTGTCCGCCGCCGCCCAAAACGACACAGTTGTCTTTTCGCCGGGCTGCGCTTCTTTTGGAATGTTCAACAATGAATTTGACCGCGGAGAAAAATTTATGGCCGCAGTCAAAGAAACATTCAACTAGATTTTGTAGGAAGCCAAATATTTTTTCATCTCGTCTACGTAACGCTGTCCAATTTCGCTAAGGCGCAAATTCTTTTTTTTAATCCAACCAATTTGCATAACAGGATTGTTTTCCTTCGCCTCGTCATAAAAAGGAACGGCCACATAGTCCGAACCGTTTAATTCTTCCGAAATGATTCCGCAGCAAAGAGTGTAGCCGTTAAGACCCACCATCATATTCAGAATGGTTCCGCGGTCGTTGACTTTTATGACTCGCCTGTGTTTGCGCTCCGAAAAAATTTCCTCGGCAAAATAAAATTCGCTGGCCTCGTCCTGCTCAAAAGAAAGGCAGGGATAGGGTTCAAGTTCCTCAAAAGTTATTTGCTCTTTTTTTGCAAGGGGATGCTTTTTCCACATGTAAACATAGGCGCGGCAGTCAATAAGCTTGTTAAATTCCAATTCATTTGACTCAAGCAAATTTGAAATTATCTTTCGGTTAAAGTCGCTTAAATACAAAACGCCCAACTCGCTTTTCATTGAGGCGACATCATGAATCACATCGCGAGTTTTTGTTTCCCGCGCGGCAAGCTCATATTCATCCGTGTTGATTTTCTTTGCCACTTCGACAAAACTTTTTATGGCAAAAGTATAGTGCTGCGTTGAAATGGCGAACTTTTTTTTACGCTTTCCGTTGTCGCCGTATTTTTCAAGAACGTTTTCCCAATGACTAAAAAGCTCGCGGGCGTTCAAGATAAATTCCTCGCCCTCGCTTGTAAGCGTCACGCCCCTGGAAGTTCGATTGAAAATCATAATTCCCAATTCCGCTTCCAAGTCGTGAATGGCCGCCGTCAACGAAGGCTGGGAAACATAAAGGTTTTCCGCAGCCTTGTTGAAAGTTTTGGCTTCTGAAATTCCAATGGCATATTTTATTTGCTGAATCGTCATAAAAAAGCGTTACTTGCGCCAGGGCTTGATTCTAAGGTAAGTTTCGTTTCGGTCGCTTCCAACAGAAACAATTCCCACAGGCGTGTTGGTAAAGTCTTCGATAAATTCAATGTAGGCCTTGGCGTTCTTGGGCATTTTGGAATAAGAGCCGCACTTTTTGAGGTCCTTTTTCCAGCCGTCAAACTTTTGCAAAACGGGCTTGGCCTTGTTCAAAGCCGGAATGCTTGTGGGGAATTCCGTCACGATTTTTCCGTCAATGTCGTAGGCGACGCAAGCTTCGATTTCGTCCATGTCGTCGTAAATGTCAAGGTGAGTCAAAACAAGGGAATCGATTGAATTTACATGGCAGGCGTAGCGGAGCGCCACCAAGTCAAGGTATCCGCAGCGGCGGGGACGGCCGGTTGTAACGCCAAATTCGTTTCCAGTCTTGCGGACGTAATCGCAAAGCTCGCCTTCGCTTTCGTTGTTGAATTCGCTGGGCATAGGGCCGTTTCCGACGCGAGTTTCGTAGGCTTTGAAAACTCCGAAAATTCTGTCCAATGAGCGGGGGCCGATTCCAGAGCCTGTTGACGCTCCGGCGGAACAAGAGGCTCCGCTTGAAACGTAAGGATAAGTTCCGCTGTCAATGTCCAGCATGGCTCCTTGGGCGCCCTCAAACAAAATGTTTTCCTTGCGATATTCCCACATTTTTTCGGCGATGTTCACCCGCATGGACAAAAGCTTGTCCATGTATGGCGCCAAGAAATCCTTGTCGGCTTGGTCAAGGTCGTCCATTTTTTCGTCCCAGTCTAGGTCGGCCAAACGGATTCCATCCCGCTCTGATTTTTGCGAATAAGTCGTTCCGATTCCCCGGCCTGTAGTTCCAATTGGGCGCTTGCGGGCCGCGTCCCGCTTTTTGTCCATTTCGCGGTAGCCGGGCAAAACGATGTGCGCGCGGTCAGAAATAAACACGCGGCCTTCCCATTTAATGCCGTTGTCGCCAAGCATTTTTAGTTCTGCAAAAAGAGCCTCAGGGTCAATCACCATTCCGGAGCCAAGAAAAACAGTTTTTTCTGGATACAAAATTCCAGACGGAACTTGGTGCAGCGCGTATTTTTTTCCGTCAACCACGATTGTGTGTCCGGCGTTGGCTCCGCCGGCAAAGCGGACAACGTATTTAGCGTCTTGCGCCAAAAAGTCCACAATCTTTCCCTTTCCCTCGTCTCCCCACTGGGCTCCCATTACGACAACGTTCATTTTTTACGCCTCAAAAAAATAGATTTGCAAAAACGCCTTTGGGCCGCTCTTGCAAAATGATTATAGCGATAATAATGAATTTGTTCAACAAGCCGCGAATTTCAGCCGATAATAAAGGCATGAAAATAGGGGCTATGATGCCGGTGGTTCTCGGCGTGTTAAAAAATCCAATCGTCATAATTTCAGCGGCGGCAATCATCCTATACCTAAATTTTGTCTTTTTTGTGGCCCGCTATGTAAAAAAACCGCCGCGTCCAAGAGTTCGCCGCGCGCCTAAGGCCGAACCCCCAAAGCAGGAAGCCGCGGCAAAAGACGGCGGGGATGCAGGCAAAGAGGATGGCGGCGAGGAGGACTAGCGATGTCTTTTTCCGCCGCGAGATTTTCCTTCCACAAAAGGCCCGCGTTGTAAACTGAGCCGCTTTTTTCCAGCTGCTCCAAAATTTCGTTTATGTCGCTGGAATCCCAAATGTTGCTTCCAAAAGTTTTTATGTCCATATCGTTGAATTTTTTCATCGCCTGAGCCACAAGCCTGTTCTTGCTGTAATAATTTTGATTTTTTCTAACCGTCTTGTGAACAAGCCTTGCGTCCGCCGCGTCAAAGACAGCGGGCGCTTTCCATTCAAGGCCTTTTTTTGCCGCCGCTTTTTTTCCGTCGCAAATGTCGCAACCGGAGCACAAGGCTTTTTCGCCTCCAAGCGCGTCGAGCAAAATTTGGCGGCGGCAACTGGAGCCTTCCACAAATTTTTTTAGAACATAGGCGCGGCTGCTTGACGGAATGTTATTGCAATCGAAAGAGTCGGCGCGGCTCCAAAGCAAAATGGCCTTGGAAACTTTTTTGTCCCGCCCTCCCCGGCCGGCCTCTTGAATGTAGCTTTCCGCTGTAGGACTTGGCTCCAAGTGAATCACCGTTCTAATGTCGCTTTTGTCAACGCCCATTCCATAGGCGCAAGTGCAGCACAAGACGGCGTCCTTTTTTGGAAAGAACCATTTTTCAACGGCCGTCTTTTCGTCCCGGCTCAATCCGGCATGGTAAAAACGAACCTTGTCACGGCCAAGACATTCGGCCAATTCCCGCGCCATGTCTTCGGACTTGGCGCGGGTTCCGCAAAACACAAGCATGGGTTTTTCTTCAGCGGCGGCCAAGCGGCAGACGGCCTTTTTCTTTGCCCAAGCCATTTGAACTGAATATCTAATGTTGGGCCTGTCGCTTTCTCCCCGAACAATGTGAGTCCTGCCTCCAAACAAGACTTGGCTAACCCGCTCCAAAACTCCAGGCGAGGCGGTGGCGGTAAAGGCCGTCACAAGGGGAACCGACAAATCCTGTATGATTTTTCCCAGCGTCAAGTAGGCCGGCCTAAAACTGTCGCCCCATTCGGCAACGCAGTGCGCCTCGTCAATGGCCACATGGGAAATTTTCGCGCCTTTAAGGCGTTCCAAAAGGGCCGCGCTTTGCAGAACTTCCGGATTGGCCAAGATTATTTTCACTCCGCCGGCAATACGCCTAAAATTTTCTTCCCTCTCCTCTTGGCTTTGTCCGCCCCTAAAAACGACGCATTCAATTCCGGAACTTTCAAGGCGGCGCTTTTGGTCGGCCATCAGCGCCAGCAGGGGGTAAAAAATAAGCGTGGGGCCGGAAAGCATTACGGCGGGAAGCAAAAAGCACATGGATTTTCCGGCGCCGGTGGGAAGCAAAACTATTTGTCGGCCCATGCAAAAAACGTCCGTCATGTCGCCGCCGGGGTCTTGGGCTTTCAAAGAGTCCAAGCCTTGCCAAGAAGCGTCGGCGGCCGCGTCAAGAATGTTTCCGATTACAAGGCGCTGCCAAGGATAAAGGTATTTGACGCCAAAAACTTTTTTTGCCACGGACAAAAGCTCGTCGTCCGCTTCAGAAAAATCGGCGTCAAAAACTTTTCCCAAAAGTTCAGGCGGAAGCTCGTCTTCAAGGCCGCTTGAATCTTCCCCAGAAAAAAGCCGCCGCCAAAAAAACGGGGCCATTTTTTTTGTCTTGAAAAAATTTTCAAGGCCTTCAATTATTTTTTTCATCACATATAAGATGGGGACGCTTTAGCGTTTTTTGCGCCTTTTTTTTTAATTTTTTTTATTTTTTTTGCGAATCTAAAAACAGCGCCGAGCAAAAAAAAGGAACGGAAGTTCGAGCCATCCGTTCCCTCTTAAAGCGGGCAAAAAAGCAATGCAAAATCTCGCCGCTACTTGTCCATAATCGTAATTTCCACGCGGCGGTTTTTCGCGCGGCCAACCTCGGTCTTGTTGTCGGCTATGGGAGCGTCGCCGCCCATACCCTTTGTAAAGACATGATACTTGTCTCTGGCTTTTATGCCAATCAAATAGTTGGCAACCGCTTGGGCGCGCTCTTCGCTCAGCTTTTGGCGGCTTTGCCTTGTTCCCCGCAAAGCCGTGTGGCCGGTAACAAGCAAATCGTTGTCAGGATAGGCGTTGAGAATTTGCGCGATTTTGTCCAGCTTGGCTTTTTCGCTTTGCATCAAAATGTCGCTGTCCGGCAAAAACTGAATGTTTTCGATGCTCAAGGTCAAGCCCTTTTCTCCGGCGGTGACGCTGACATCGTCAATTCCCAAGTCGCTGATTTTTTCCATGACCGCCGCCACATTTTTTTCGTCCGCGGTTCTTGTAAAGTCCGTGACCTCGGCGCGGGCCGTTCCCTCAAAGCGCAAAAGGTTTTCCGAGCTTGTCCAAATCTCAATTCTAAAATCCTCGTTGTAATGGTCGATGCAACCTTTTTCGATGTCCCAATAAACCGTTTGGTGGGAATAGCCTCTGGTCGCCTCAGGAACTTCTCCTCGGCTAAAATCATATTTTGACAAATCAACTGAATATTCCATCTGATACTGAACGTCAAATTTGTAGAATGTCTTTCCGTCCTCTTCCTCAGTTCCTAAAAATTCATATTCAGCGTTGAATGGAATTTTATACGGAGTTTGAATGTCAAAGGTTCTGCGCAAATCGTGGGCCTCATGTCCTTGCGCCGTCCACTTGCGGCCGACCTCAATCGCTTCGCTTGGAAAAATTGGAACGTCGCGAACGACAGGCATAAAATACTTGTCAGAGATATCGTATTTTCCTGTTGAGTCGCGGCTAAAAACGCTTTTGTAATCTTCGCCGTAGCTAAAGGTTCCGCCTCTAGCGCCAGTCGAATTTTCACTAGTCATAAAAACGGCGTCATGGACTCCCCTTCCGCTTTCATCGATTCCAGTCACGCGCACGGAAACTCTGTTAATGATTTCAGCGTGATGATGGAACACTTCGTTAAAAAAAACGTCTTCTTGAACAGTGGAAAGAATTCTGTAGGAATCTCCTTCTTTATATTTAAATTCAAACAAATGGCCTTCGGCAAAAATAATTCCGCCCGCGGCCAGCAAAAGACAAAACGCTATTTTACACTTCATTTTTCACCTCACGTCTATTATCGACATAAAAAAAAACAATCTATAGAAGAGCCGGTTATAAAAAAAATTTGCTTTTTTTTATATATGGGTATACAATTTAAGAATAAGTAAAAACATAAGGAGTTTTTATTATGAAAAAAGTTGAAACGCGAAAAAAAAGAAAAACAATGCTCGTTTCTCTATTGAGCACAATTGCCTTTGTAACGGCGCTTACATTCATCATTCAAAACATTGTAATCATAAAAGATGTCAGAGAGCAAACCGTCCAGTCAAATGTGGCGGACATCACTGAAATCGCGGACTCTTACATTGAATCCACAGGCCTCTACATCGAAGGAACCATGAACGAGCTTGACGCCTACACAAAGGCCGACGTAGTTTTTAACGGCTCGTCGCAGGAAGAAATCGGAGACTGGCTGGCCACAACCCCGGCGCGCAGGCCCGACTGCTTTTCTTACGTCTTGTTCATCGCGGCGGACGGAAATTCCTACTACGATTCCGGCAAGCGGGGAAACCACAGCGACCGCGCCTACTACAAAAAAATCGCAAGCGGCCAAGCCGATCAAGTTGTCAACAATCCGACGGTGGCCAAAGCCACCGGCAAAGTCAGCGTAATGTTCGTAAAGGCCGCGCGGAACCAAAGCGGAAGCCTTGTGGGAATGTTCGTTGGCGTTGTCGGAATGGAATACCTTACCAACCTCGTTGGCGAAATCAAAATTGGCGAAAGCGGCTTTGGCTTCATGCTGGACGGAAACGGCGTTGTCATCGCGCACCCCAATCCCGATTTGGTCATGCAAAAGAATTTTCTTGAAGACGAAGAAATGGACGAAGCCACAAAGGATATGGCAAAAGACATGACTTCTGGAAATCGCGGCTCAAAGGAAGCCTCGTTTGTGGAAGACGAAAAGGTTCAAAAGATTTTCGCCAGCTACGGAAACATTCCCGGAACTTCTTGGTCAATCGCCATTGCCGTTCCCATAAAGCAACTGCATTCCACCGCCAACCGTCTAAGAAAAGTTTTGATTGTAGGAAACGTAATCTTGGCCGTCATTCTTTTGCTTGTAGTCGCCCTTATGATAAGCGTGACAATCAAGCCCTTGCGCGCCGTCGTCGCCACAATCGAAGACATAGCCAACGGAAACGCCGACCTTACAAAACGCATTCAAACAAATTCCAACAACGAAATCGGCCAAGTGGTCAACGGATTCAATGACTTTGTGGCAAAACTTCAAGACATCGTTTCAAAAATCAAAACGTCCAAAGAAAGCCTGGCCGCTGTGGACAGCGATTTGGAATCCGGAATTTTGGAAACCGAAAACCGCATCGAAGAAATCATAAAGAACATTCAAATTGTCCAGGAAAGCGTGGACTCGCAAAACCAAAGCGTCCAGTCAACTTCAAGCGGCGTGACTCAAATTTCAAGCAACATTGAATCTCTTGAAAAAATGATTCAAAACCAGTCCAGCGGAGTGACTCAAGCCAGCGCCGCCGTCGAGCAGATGATTGGAAACATCGCCAGCGTGAACACAAGCGTTGACAAGCTTTCAAACTCTTTTGTCACCTTGCGGGAAAACGCCAACAGCGGAATTTCAAAGCAAAATTCGGTGAACGAAAAAATCGAGCAAATTGAAATTGAGTCCGAAATGCTTCAGGAAGCCAACATCGCCATCGCGGCCATCGCCGAGCAGACAAACCTTTTGGCCATGAACGCCGCCATAGAAGCCGCGCACGCAGGAGAAGCCGGAAAAGGATTCAGCGTTGTGGCAGACGAAATTAGAAAGCTTAGCGAAACTTCAAGCGAGCAGTCAAAGACAATCGGCGCCCAGCTTTCAAAAATCAAGGACTCAATCACGGAAGTTTCAAGCTCCTCGTCGGACTCAAGCAAGGCCTTTCAGTCGGTTTACGAAAACATTCAGGCCACTGACGAACTTGCCCGCCAAATCAAAAGCGCCATGGACGAACAGCAAGAAGGCTCCAAGCAAATTCTTGAGGCTCTGCATATAATGAGCGACAGCACAAGCGAAGTCCGCTCCGCATCCCAAGAGATGACATCAGGAAACGAAACTATTCTAAAGGAAGTTCAAATTCTAAAAGAGAACACAGCGAGAATAAACGACAATGTTAAGGCCATGACAGAAAACGCCGCGCAGGTCAACGAGACAAAAGACACCCTTGACAAGCTGAACAAGCAAATGACAAGCACCATCGCGGAAATCGGCGATGAAATCGACCAGTTTAAGGTATAACAAGTTCAATTTTGCGTCCTTGCAAAATTGAACTTGTCGAGAATTGAGACGCTTACGCAACTCAATTCTCGCGGATTTTTTTCAGTGCCCTTAACGCGCCGTCCTTGGCGCTGTTTTCTTGCCAGCGGATTTTGCGCATTCACGCAAGCGCTAGAAGTTGCGGGTGATGTTTTTAAGCCACTTTCCGCTTTTGTAGTGAATTACGTTTACCGGCATCTTTTCAAATTCGTCCAAATACAAAATTAGGTAGACCAAGACCGGCGGCAAATGAAAGACAAAGGCGGCCAGCAATCCAAGGGGAACCGAAAGGCACCACATGGCGATTGTGTCCAAGACAAAGCCAAACTTCGCGTCGCCGCCGGAACGGAAGACGCCGCAAATCAAAACAGTGTTTATTGTGGCTCCAATTATCGAAAGCGCGTTTATATGCATTAAGGGAACAAGCATTCTTGTGGCTTCCGGCGTAAGATGGGCCATTCTGAACAAAAGGGGTCTGGCGGCTTCCAAAGCCAAGGCGCCTACAAAGCCTGCCAAAATCGTGCTTTTGACCAAGCGGGAAGCGCTGCGCTTGGCAAGTTCGTATTGGCCGCCGCCGATTTGCTTTCCCAACAAAATTGCGCCGCCGTATGCCATTCCAAAACAAACGATTGTCGCCAAGTTTCGCAAAACATTGACCAATGAATTTGCGGCGACCAAATCCGCGCCAAGGTGTCCCATAATGACGGCGTAAGTCGCGAAGCCCGCGCCCCAAACAACTTCGTTTCCGATTGCAGGAAGGGAATAGCGGACAAAGTCTTTGAACAAAATTCCGTTCTTTCTAAAAAGGCATTCCACGCCCACATTCAATTCCTTGACGCGGGAAATGACCGCCACAGAAAGGGCAAGTTCCGCGACGCGAGAAATGCAAGTTGCCAGCGCAACGCCCTTGATTCCCATTTTTGGAGCGCCGAACAAGCCAAAAATAAAAATCGCGTTTCCCAAAATGTTCAGCAAAAGCGCCGCCGTGGTTATGGCCGTCACAACTTGAGTCCGCTCAATGCTTTTTAGCGTGGCCTGGATTATTTGCGAAAAGGAAAGCAAAAAATACGAAACGCCGACAATGTGAAGGTATTCGCCGCCGGAAGCGATTAGGGCCTCGTCGTCCGTGAAAATTTTCATCAGCAGGCGGGGAAAGAAAAAGGCGGCCAAGCCAAAGATGGCGCCCACAAGGCCTGAAAGTTTTGTTCCGATTCCAAAAATCGTTTCGATTGAATGAGTGTCGCCTTTTCCCCAATACTGAGCGGCAATCATGACCACGCCCGACGAAAGGCCGATGTAAAAAAGAAACATCACCATTTGAACGTAGTTTGCCAGAGACGCGGCCGCTATCGCAGTCTGTCCCACATGGCCCAGCATGATTACGTCCGCCGAACCAACCGCCGCGCCCAAAAGGTTTTGCAAGGCGATGGGGGTTACTATTGTCCAAAGGGATTTATAAAATGAGCGCCTTTCCTGCCGCTCGTCCAATGTGTTTTCCATTATGAATTCCATACGGAGATGTCAAACTAATGCATAATTAAATTTTAGTCAAGGGAAAAAGGAACAAAAAATTGACAAAGGCCGCCGCGCGCCTTAAAATAAAGGCAAATGAATTTTGACCCTATGATTTTTTTTGCCATACTAGGCGGCCTTTTGCTTTTGGCGGGCCTTGCGGGAACATTTCTTCCCATCCTGCCGGGGCCGCCCGTCGCTTGGATTGGCCTTGTGGCCGCGAGCTTTTGCCCCTATGCCCGCATTGACCTTTGGATTTTAGTCGCAACGGGAATCGCCGCGCTTGCCGTAACGATAATGGACAACATTTTTCCTTCGGCAATGACAAAAAATTCCGGCGGAAGCAAGGCGGCCAGTTTAGGCTGCGCCATAGGCCTTTTTTCTTCTATTTTTTTAGGCCCGCCCTTTATCCTGCTGGGCCCCTTTTTGGGGGCCTTTGCCGGCGAAATGATTCACGACTCTTCCGACGCAAAACGAGCGCTCAAGGCCGCGTTTGGAGCCTTCAAAGGCTTTCTTTTGGGAACAGGCTTAAAGGCCGCGACAGTCATTTGCTTTATCTGGATTTTCTTGTGGAGCATTTTTTGGCGGGGCTGAACAAGGACGCGGCGCGCGGACTTGCTTGCAAGGCCGCTTAATCAATAAAAAAAGCCCTCCAAACAGAGAGCTCATTTTGATTTCGGGCAACCCGGATTTGAACCGGGGGCCTCTACGTCCCGAACGTAGCGCGCTACCAGCTGCGCTATTGCCCGATTCCGCAAAAAGCGGAACTGAAAAAAATACCCATTCCGGAGAATGGGTTAGACGGGAGCGAAGGGGCTCGAACCCTCGATCTCCGGCGTGACAGGCCAGCGCGATAACCAGCTTCGCTACGCCCCCGTGTGTTTTGGAATATTAGCAAAATTTTAAATTTATGTCAATAGCCGCTCGATTTTTTTCTAAAGGCCACAAAAAGCTTTGTTCAAGCGGATTGACCGGGTCCACTGAACGCGCGGGCGGCGGGAATTTTTTTAGGCCGTTTTTGGGGCGTTCAATTTTGACGGCAAAAAAATAGTCCCCGACGGGAGAACGCCGGGGACTGGAGGAGAACTTTATTAAGGAACGAAAGTTCCTTACAACTTACATTGTTAGCATACACTAACTTTAATAAGTTGTCAACACCTTTTTTTATTTTTTTTCAGTTTTTTTTGCTGTTTTTTTCAACCCACTTTTTGATGCCCTCAACAACGTCGGCGTCAATGTCGTGTTCCACGCGGCAAGCGTTTTCTTCCGCTTGCTCTTCCGAAAGGCCTGTAATCATCACCAAAAATTTTGTCAAAAGCTGGTGGCGGCCGTAAACGTCGCTGGCTTTGGCAAGGCCTTTTTCTGTAAGGATGATTTTATTGTGCAGGCCAAATTCAATGTAGCCGTCCCGCTCCAAAATTCCCATGGCGCGGCTTACGCTGGGCTTGGAAAAACCCAAATGGTTCGCGATGTCAACCGAATAAACGGTTCCCTCGTGTTTGTTCTGCAAAACCAAAATGGCTTCCAAATAATCTTCGCCAGATTCGTACATAAGCGCCCCTGAATTTTTTTGAACGCCAAAAAGGGCGCCCTTTTTTTGTTGCCAACTAGTATACCACAACTTTTGATTTTGCGCTACACTTCGCAATATGGAAAAAACTTTTGACAAAAATTCAGTTCTTGAGCCAAGGGGCGCCAACTTGCAAGCCTCTGACGAAGACTCGGCAAGAGCGGCGGCGGCGTTTTGCCGCTTGTATGAACTCATCAGAATTTTAAGGGCGCCAGGCGGCTGCCCTTGGGACAGGGAACAAAGCCCCATGTCAATGCGGCGGGATTTGGTGGAAGAAGTTTTTGAAGCCGTTGACGCAATTGGAGCCGACGACGCGGAGCACGCCAAAGAAGAATTGGGCGACGTTTTTTTAAACGCCACAATGGTGTCGTATATGTTCCGCCAGCGTTTGGAAGAAAACGGACAAGGCTGGACAATTGAAGACGAGTTGAACGAATTGGTTGAAAAATTGATTCGCCGCCACCCCCATGTTTTTGAGCAAAGCCAAGGAAAAGTCGTGGCCGACAAAAATGTCAGCACAAGCAAGGAAGTCTTGGCACAGTGGGACAAGATAAAGGAAAAAGTCGAAGGCCGGGAAGGAGAGTCAATTTTGGACCAAGTGCCGGCGGGATTTCCGCCCCTTCTTCGCGCCTACAAAATGCAAAAGAAGGCGGCAAAAAAAGGCTTTGACTGGCCCAGCCTTGAGCCCACCAAAGATAAAATTTTTGAAGAGTTGAAAGAGGCCGACGAAGCCGCCGCCTGTCTTAAAAACGAGCCTTCTCAAAAAAATCAAATTCACTTGGAAGAAGAAATCGGCGACTTGCTTTTTGCCGTGGTGAACTATTCCCGCAAATTGGGCGTCGATCCGGAACTTGCATTGAACGCCGCCAACAAAAAGTTTTACAGGCGCTTTTCCTTTGTCGAAAAAAAATGCGGCGAGCAAAACGTTGAAATGACTCAAGACAATTTAAGCCTTATGGACAAATTTTGGGATCAAGCCAAAGCGGGGGAAAAACAATGCTTTCCGAAGAAGAAGTTTTAAAGGTTGTGAACGAGCAGCGCTCTGGAATGGCGGCCTTTGACAAAAAGCGGGACAAGGGCCTTAAAGTTCCTGCCGGACTAAAACTCTTTTGCGACATTCCATATTCCGCGGACGGAAAAGAATGCCTCCTTGACCTTTACAAAAGCGCCCGACATTCAAAAAAGCCCCTTCCCGTAATCGTAAGCGTCCACGGCGGCGGCTGGATTTACGGCGACAAGGAATTATACAGTTTTTACTGCATGGAACTTGCGCGGCGAGGTTTTGCCGTGATCAACTACACTTACCGCTTGGCTCCCGAAAATAAATTTCCTTCCGCGCTGGTAGACACAAACAATGTCTTTAAGTGGATTCTAAAAAACGCTGCCGCCTATAATTTGGACTGCAAGAATATTTTCGCCACAGGAGACAGCGCGGGCGCAAACTACTTGGCCATATACGCCGCGCTTTTGACCAACAAAAAATTTGCCGCGGAAATTCCCCAAGTAAAATGCCCAAGCCGCCTAAAGCTAAAAGGCCTTTACCTTAATTGCGGAATGTTCGACTGGACAAAATTTATGGACGAAAAAAACGGAAGCCAAAACGAACAAAGCCGGGCGCTCTTGCAAGCCTTGATGCCCTACGGCGGAACCGAGCGGGAAAAAGAAATCGCGTCCCCTGCCCTTCACGTCACAAAAGATTTTCCAAAATCCTTTGTGGTCAGCGCCGAGTTTGACTTTTTGCGCCCAATGGCAAGCGTCATGGCGCAAAGCCTTTCCCAAGTCGGCGCGGAATTTAGATTCAAGATTTATTCCAATTCCAAAGAAAAGCTCTTCCATGTCTTTATGCTGAACCTTCGTTCCAAAGAAGGAAGAAAAAGCATAGACGAGCAATGCGCTTGGTTTAGGAGTTTGGCGGAACAAAGCGAAGGCTTCCGCTCCCACTCCAACAAAAAGCGCGTTGTCGGTTTGTGTCCACTCGGCGGTGACAACGCCAGAAGAGACTTTCGCTGAAATTTCTTTTTTATACCTGAACCTAAGCCAATCAATTGAAATAGAACCAAGCGCGGCGAGCGTCCAACGCTTTCCAATGTCAAAAGCGTATCCCGCGCCAAGCGCAAGCTCCATTCCAAAGCCTTTTGCGCAGGCGTTTTCTCATTGCAGAGTAAAATCTTTGCTAATGGCGCATCCCATGGACAACGCGCCAGAAAGACAAAAACCGTTGAAGGCCCTTCCAAAATACCGCGCCGTCAATTGAGCTTGGATTATATTTTTCACTCCGTCACCCTTTGCGTTGACAGAATAAAATGGCGATCCAATTTCCAACCTGGCGCCATGTTCCCAAGCGGATAAAGAAACGGAACAAAAAAATGCAAAGGCGAGAATCATAATATTTTTTTTTCATCGTTTCGCTCTCTCCCCATTAACAACGGGTTTATAGCGCGGAAAAAACAATGCCGTCAACAAATGCAATTTCATTTTTCCAAATGGGAATGCATTTTCATTTTCCATTCGAAGCGATCCAAAATATATTTTAAATCTCAAATATCTCAATTATAATTTATAAGAAAAAAAGCAAATTTTATTTGCTTTATTTTTAAAACAGGTTTACAATAGAAAGCATAGTTACAATGCCAAAAGGCAAAAGGAGTTTCCAGATGGGAAAATACGTAATCCGCAAATCAAAGACAGGTTTCTACTTCAACGTTGAAGCCGCCAACGGACAGGTAATCGCCACAGCCCAGCAATACAAGTCAAAGCCGAGCTGCAAAAAAGCGATTGAAGCATTGAAGAAATTGGCCAACTCGCCAATCGAAGACTTGACAAACAAGGACGCCAAAAAGCTTCCCAATCCAAAATGGCAAGTCTATCAAGACCGCAAAAAGGAATTCCGCTTCCGCTTGGTTGCTTCTAACGGCAACAACTTGATTTGGGGCGAAGGATACTCTTCAATGGCCGCTTGCAAGGCTGGCGTTCTTTCAGTTCAGAGCAATGTAAACTCAGAAATCGAAGACAAGTCAGTGGCCGAAAAGAAGCCCGCGGCAAAACCCGCCGCAAAAAAACCTGCGGCAAAGACAGCCGTTAAAAAGCCGGCAGCCAAAAAGCCCGCCGCCAAGAAAACCGCTGAAAAAAAGACAGCCGCTAAAAAACCGGCAGCCAAAAAGGCTCCGGCAAAGAAAAGCAAATAACGACAAAGACTTTGGCTTTGCGCCATTTGCCCGTGATTTTAAACCGACGGCTATCGCCGCAGTTTAAAATCGCGTAAAAAAGCCGACTCAAGGAATTGAAGTTCTTCATTCCTTGAGCGGCTTTTTTTTGCCCCTCGTCACGCCTTTATCGTTTTCCAAATTTTTCCGTCGTATTCAAAAACGCTGGCCTGGCAATTTTCTTGCAAGCCGTCTTTCCAATAATCTTTAAGCTCCAATTTTTTTAGGCAGCGCATAATTCCTTTGTTCAAGGCGCCGTGAGCCACAATCATGACGCGCTCAGCATGTCCGTAAAGAGGCTCGATTATTTTTTGGACAAAATCTTTTGTGCGGACGCTCACGTCTTCAAAGCTTTCGCCCCCGGGAGGAGTGGGAAACTTTTGTGGCTCGGTAAAGAAAAATCTGTAAGGGCTTTGGGGAGCGAACCATTCGTCGCACAAGCGGCCTTCGCCTTCGCCAAATGACATTTCTATCAAGCGCTCGTCGGTTTGTATGGGAACGGAATCCTGCGGCAAACCTTGCGCCTCGCAAACGCCTTGCCGTATAAGCTGGGCGGTGCGAAGAGCGCGCTTTAAAGGCGAAGAAAATATTTTGTCAAAGTGAACGCCTTGCAGTCGGCGGCCCAAGGCGATGGCCGCGTCAATTCCCTTTTGGTTTAACTCTATGTCCGCGCGGCCCTGCAATTTTCCCGCCGCGTTCCAAACAGTCTGCCCATGCCTAACGATGTAAAGTTCCATAAAGGGCATTTTAATGAAAGGACGGGCGTTTGTCAAAGCGGCGGCTTTTGCGCTTCAGCCAGCCTGACGCAAGCGTAAGGCGTATCGTTGTAAGCCAAAAAGCGATCCCGCTCTTTTGCCGCGCGCGGGAAAACGTCGCAAACGCGACGGACTTTTTGGCTTGCATCCGTGACTGTTTCCTGACCAAAAGGCGCGGCGGAATTGCTTGCAATGCCAAGAGCCGCCGCCTCATTCGTTCGGGGGCTTTCTTTCGTTTGCGCGACCAGCGGGTTTATCCAGCGGCGCTTTACGGCAAGCTTGACGCAAAAATATCCGTCAAGGGGAATTGACGAACCGCGGACTTTTTTCATCGAGCGGTATGTTTTGTACAAGCGCAAAAAGTCGCGCCGCGCCTCGTCCGATTTAGGTTGGCCGTTAGTTTTTGGCATTGCGCTAGATTTTTCGCTGACCAAGAAGGCGGCGGCCTCGTCCGCTTG
The DNA here is from genome assembly GCA_937902125.1 of uncultured Treponema sp. Lineage (GTDB taxonomy): Bacteria > Spirochaetota > Spirochaetia > Treponematales > Treponemataceae > Treponema_D. The sequence goes on along the minus strand of CALDIB010000032.1, from coordinate 30,273 downwards.
CGGGCCTTCTTTTGTTTTGCGCTCGCCGACCGATTGCGCCGCGGCGTGATTGTGGGCTTGCAAGCGATTTTCTTTCTCGCCTTCCGCTTCGCGCAAAAGCGTGTCCCAGCGGCCGATAATTTCCCGCTCGCTTAATTGCCACAGTTCCTCTTCGCGGAGGGCGCCGCATTTTATGGCCGCGTCCACCACGCGCGCCATAAGTTCCATGGCAATCTTGTCCTTGTTGCGCTGCAAAAAATATCCGATTTTTAAAATGCGCCTAAAATAGTCCAACGCAATTTTTTTTGTCTTAAATGAAAACTCGTCGTTTCCATTTTCATCCTTAGCCACAAACAAGTCGCCGTAAAAGCGCTTGACGGCGCGCAGGCTAAACCAGCCCTCCAAGGCCTCTCCGCTTGGGAACATGTATTCAAGGCGGTCGGCGCTTAGCTGGGGAACCTCGTTGTCGCAAATCGAAAATTTGTGGTAGTCGCAAACGTCGCTGGCGGACAAGCCGTCTTGGGCCAGAGCGGCGGCCAAGTCCTTGTCGGCCAAAATCATCGCGGCGTTTTTGTCTTCGGTGGATTCCTGCGTAAGGGCGTCGCCGTTTTTAAAGTCAATCACATGGCTAAAGGCCGGGGTGGAAACATCGTGAAAGAGCGCGGCCAAGGTCTTTTTTTTGTCGCGCGTCCAATTCCACACAATCAAAGCGCAGTTTAGGGAATGGTCGTAGCGCGAATAATAAAAGCGGTTATGGAAGAGCGGCGTCCAGTCGGTTCCGCACAAAAGGCCTATGCCCTTTAGCCGCGCCAAAATTTTTAGGCCGAGGTATTTTTTTAGGAACTGCGGAAAGTCGGGGCAAAGAATTTTTTGGTAGCGCTCAAGGCGGGCCGCCGCTTTTTGGTCTTGCATGCAGTCTCCGCCCCGCGCCTTTTGGCCTTGCAAACGTTCCGCCTTAGCGCGCGGCGCCCCATTCGGCATAATACGCGTCCAGTTCCTTTTTGATTTCAGCGGAAATGGCTCCGCTTCCGTCAGTCCTCCACAAGGCCTCAATAACTTCGTCCATCGTGACGATGGCGGCGGTCTTAAAGCCGTACTTTTGGGTTATGATTTCAAGCGCGCGCTTGTCGGAGTCCTTTGCCTTTTCCATGCGGTCAAGCGAAACGATTTCGCCGACGATTTTAATGTCGCCTTGCGCCTTTATTATGGGGAACGTTTCCTCAATCGAAGCGCCGCTTGTCGTTACGTCTTCTATTATCACGACGCGGTCGCCGTCGCGCAAATTGCTTCCAAGCAAGATGCCCGCGTCGCCGTGGTCCTTGGCTTCCTTGCGGTTTGAGCAGTAGCGGACTTCCTTGCCGTAAAGCTCGCTGTAGGCAATCGCGCAGGCGACGCTTAGCGGAATGCCCTTGTAGGCCGGACCAAACAAAACGTCAAAGTCGTCGCCAAAGTTTTCGTGAATCGCCTTGGCATAGTATTGGCCCAAGCGGCGCAACTGGCTTCCGGTGACATAAGCGCCGGCGTTCATAAAAAACGGCGAATGGCGGCCGCTCTTTAACGTAAAGCTTCCAAACTTGAGCACTTGGCACTCAAGCATAAAGTCGATGAATTCTTTTTTGTAGTCTTGCATAATTGTTTCCTCAAATAATCAAGCATATTGATAAATTCTCAAATACTCTTTCATTTTATTTGGAATTTGATATTTCGGCTCTCGCGGTTTACCATCACAAGGGCTTACATAAAAAATTTTAAGATATTTAAATGCAAACTGATTAATCTCATAAACACTTAAATTATTTAAATGAATTGCATATTTCATTCGCTTTTTATAAGTAAGCAAATCCTTTGGCTTTTTTCTTACAGATTTATCCGCGTTTAATGCAGTATTCCACCAAATAGTCGTTTCATTTTTATGCTCAGAATCTTTCTCTGGAGTAAATTCAAAAACAACATACCACAATCTACCATTTTTTTCTTTTACCAAAATATCAATGTTGCTTTTTTTATTCCCCTGAACACTTTTCTTTACATTATCAGATTTTACATCACCATAAAAGTTTTCTTCTGTTGAAAATCTTAAATCAAAATCTAACTCACCATCTTTTTTACTTGACCACCATTCTATACCTTCTCTTGGATGTTCACTTAAATATTTTTTTACATAATACTCAATATACCATCCTTCCCAAGCACTTTGATTCTTATTATCTGCATTTGCCTTAAACATTTCTTCATAACATTCTATTCCTTTAAGTGTTTTTGGTAGGCTAGCATATATTCCACCAAAGTAATCAAGCAATTGCTTATCATTTTTTATTACTTGTAATTCAGTTCCACTTCTCAAACCATTTATGTGCTTTACAAAATTTATTTTATCCAAGACCAACAGTTCATTATCAGATTTATCAAGTCTTCTATAAAGTCCATATTTTAATGCATTTTGCAAATCGATTGTATGTATATGAGCAGCGGAATTGTTTACATCTCTTGTCGCATAAGTGTCAGCACTAAAGCAGACGAATAGAATAACTCCATTTTTGTCGTCGGGATAATAGTGATAGCACCCCAATAAAATAGTTTCTACATTGTTTGCCTTGTTTTCTTTATAGAATGTCAAAAAGTCTTTACCGATTTCAATCCTTTTCTTTTCTGAGCTCCAATCCCCACCAAGATGATAAACATTCCTTGTATAAAAGCCTATTGTCTTACCATTTTTTGATTTCTTATCAAGAAAAAGACGCCCGTCTTTTTCTACCGCTTCAGGAAATAAATTGACTAGAACATCCTTAAATTCTTTTGGAGAAAATAATTGATCGTTACCAACTACAACAACTTTGCCATTTGAAAGCAATTGGTCAATGTGTTTTTCTTTTGTTCGTTTGCCAGGCATTACCCTACCATTTTTAGCCCATTCGCCAGTCTTATATTGCTTAGCCATATCACTTTCCTCCTTTCCCATATTGGAATAATTGTTCAGCAAGGAACTTAACGCAATTTACATTAACAGCATTTCCAAATTGTTTATATGCCTGATGGTCATTTACATTTGGCATAAACTCATCTGGAAAACTTTGCAACCGGGCCGCTTCCCTTGGAGTAAGCCGTCTTTTATACTTTCCAATTATTGGAATTTGAACAATGGCAACTAACGCGGGAAATGAATCAGGACGTTTTACACGAATTCCCGAAGGCCGAAACTGAATAAAACCTTCCCACAAAGATTTTATACTTTCACCTGCTTGCCATTCAAATTTTCTTTCAGTCGGAGTAAAATCATTCAAGTTATCCCATTTTTCAATCCAAGAATCAATAAATTCCTTGTTGTTAGAATATAATTTACGATTTTTATTACAAAATTCTGCTTTCCAATCAGGGAGATCACTTGTATCATAAGTTGCCCTAAACTCTGAAAACCAAATTGGAAAACCTATTACAGTTTCTTTTATTCCGTTATAAAACTCATCCCAACAATTCAAAACCTTTTCTTCATGTTTGCTGATTTTATATTTTGGATCGGGATTTTCATCTATAATTCCAGCCTTATAAATATCAAGTGTTTCTTTTTTCACATGGGGCACCGTGAATTTTAACTCTCCGTCATAAAGTTCTTTTCTTACGCCCAAAATGTAAACACGCTCACGGAGCTGAGGAACACCCAACTGATGGGGGCTCATTATAATTTCTTTGAAGTTATAACCAACTTCATTGAGCGTATCTTGAATTACTTTCCAAGTATTGCCATTATCGTGCGAAAGCAAATTGCGGACATTTTCCAAAATAATATAATTGGGGCGGATTCTTTTGTTTTTAAGAATTCTTACAATTTGGAAAAACAAAGTGCCTTTTGTTTGATCAGCAAACCCCAATTGTTTTCCTGCCTTTGAAAACGCTTGGCAAGGAAAACCGCCACAAAGCACATCATGCTTTGGAAATTCCTCGTCTTTTATTTTTGTAATATCTTTAGCAGAATCAATACCGTAATTATCCAAATAAGTATCAACAGCCCAACTGTCAATTTCAGAAGAAAGCAGACACTTCCCATTTAACTGGTGCATTGCTTGATGAAAGCCACCAATACCTGAAAACAAATCTATGAATGTAAAAGTGGGCTTTTTAGGTTGCGGGAAAGGAGTCGTAAACAGTTCTGGGAACAATGTATTTATTCCTGAAAAATCCTGTTCCTTAATACAAGACTTTTCTTTTAAGCTTTTTTTATTTTTTGAGAAAAAACTTGCATATCTTCTTGCATAAAATTCTTTTGTTGCTATAGACTTCTTTGTTTTTTTACTTAAATAATCCAATGCAACTTTATAGATTGCATCTTCAATGGAAACTTTTTCAGTTTCTTGTAAGTTATGTCTTATTTTATATTCTTTATCCTTAGAATTCATGCAACCTACCATGCAATAGTAAGAATTTAGTCAAGGCGCAGTATTTTTTCCCACAACCTTGACTAAAAACAATTTTCTTCCGCCCTTACTCTTCTTTCTCTGTCACGACGATGTGCAAATCTTTAAGCTGCTGCTCGTCTACCGGCGACGGACACTCGTCCATAGGACTTGCCGCAAGATTGTTCTTGGGGAAGGCGATGACTTCGTGGATGCTTTCCTCGTGGCGCATGAGCATTACAAGGCGGTCAAGGCCGGGAGCGATTCCACCGTGCGGCGGAGCGCCAAACTTAAAGGCTTGGACCAAAAAGCCAAAGGCCTTTTCGGCGCGTTCCTGCGAGTAGCCGACAATCTTAAAGATGCGCTGCTGCAAGGCCGGGTCGTTGATGCGCATTGAGCCGGAGGCCAACTCGTAGCCGTTAAGAACCAAGTCGTAAAGGTCGCCCTTCACGCTGCCGGGATCCGATTCCAAAGTGTCCCAATATTTTTTTTGCGGAAGCGTGAACATGTGGTGCTCGGTTTCCCAATGGTTCTCTTCCTCGTTCCAGGCAAAGTAAGGAAAATCGATGATCCAAGCAAAGTGGAATTCGTCGGCGGGGTTGTAAAGGTTAAGGTCTTTTCCAAGCTGCTTTCGCACCGCTCCAAGCGCGACGCATGCCACCTGCCATTTTTCGTCGCTGACAAAAAGCAAAAGGTCGTTCTTTTCCGCGCCCAGCTTCGGGCAAATCTCGCCTTCCTTTCCGGCAAAGAATTTTGAAACTCCGCCTTCAAAAGTTCCTTCGGCGTTGACTTTCATCCAAGCAAGTCCCTTTGCCTTGTACTTCTTTGCGACGGCTTCCAACTCTTCCACCATCTTGCGGGAATACTTGTCGGCCACGTTCTTTACGACAAGCGCCTTAAGTCCGCTGCGCTTGTGGCGCTCGATGTCCATTCCGGCGTTGGCGGCTCCAGCCTTAAAGGCGTTAAAGTCGCTAAGGCCCGCCATAAAGGCCGCGTCCTGAATCTTAAGGTCAAAGCGCAAGTCGGGCTTGTCGCTTCCGTAAAGGTTGAAAGCGTCGTCCCAAGAGATGCGGTCAAACTTTGCGGGAAGATCGTAGTTCAGCGTCTTTTTGAAAATGTAGCCCATCATTCCTTCTGTGGTGGAAAGAACTTCCTCGCGGTTGGTGAACGACATTTCCATATCGATTTGCGTGAACTCAGGCTGGCGGTCGCCGCGAGCGTCTTCGTCGCGGTAGCAGCGCGCGATTTGGAAATACTTGTCAAAGCCCGACACCATCAAAAGCTGCTTGTAAAGCTGGGGGCTTTGCGGAAGCGAATAAAATTTTCCGGGGTGGACGCGGCTTGGGACCAAGTAGTCCCGCGCGCCTTCGGGCGTGGACTTGATGAAGGTTGGCGTTTCGATTTCCAAAAAGCCCTGCTTGGTCAAATACTCGCGCGTGGCGAATGTCACGTTTGAGCGCAAGATTATGTTCTGCTTCATCGGCTCGCGGCGCAAGTCCAAGTAGCGGTAGCGCAAGCGCAAGTCTTCGTTGGGAAGAACAATCGTTCCGTCCTTTTGGCGAACTTCGTCAATCGCAAAGGGGAGCGGTTCGCTTGTGGTGAATATTTCTATATCGTCGGCCTCAACTTCAATCGCGCCGGTGGCCATTTCCTTGTTCACGTCTTTTTCTGAGCGCGCGGCAACCGTTCCCTTGACGGCAACGCAATACTCGCTCTTTAGCGAAGCGGCGATTTTTTTAACCTGGTCGCTGGATTTGTCGCCAACGACAACCTGCGTGATTCCGTAGCGGTCGCGCAGCAGAATAAAGGTAAGTCCGCCAAGCTCACGCGAGCGGTGAACCCAGCCGTTCAATATTACAGTTTTTCCTACGTCGGAAGCGGACAATTCTCCGCAAGTGACAGTGCGTTTTGTGTTTTCCATAATAGGTTATTGTAACGAAAACAAGGCCTTTGCGCAATTGGAATGAATGAACGAACCATCTAAAGGAATTTTCCGCGTTTTTGTCACATCTCTGACACATCGCCGACTTACGCTATAGAAAATGGAATGAAAATTCGCTACAATATTGGCGGTGAACAAAAAATTATGAAAAAAACAAAGAAACTCCCCGCGCTCCTTTGCGCGGCATTGAGCGCAATTCTTTCTCTCGCGCCGGCTTTTCCTCAAGGCCAAGCCGCCCAACAAGAAGAATCCCAGCCGCTTTCTTTAACGATTCAGGACGCGGTTGACTTGGCGCTAAAGAACAACGTTCAAATCAAGCAAAGCCAGATTCAATTGGACGCGGCAAAGCGGGGCAAAAAGAATTCTTGGAACAGCGCCAGTCCTTCCCTCACCGCAAGCGGCGGCTTTTCAAAGAGCAACAAAAACTTCAACGAAAATTATTCAGCCTACCTTCAAGGCTCAATCAACATAACGCTTTCCACAAACCTTTACACCGACATTAAAAACGCCGCGCTGAAATACCAAGCGGGAGAGCTTAGCTACGAAAGCGCCCGCCGCTCCGTTGAGCTGAGCGTTCGCAAAGCCTTTTACAATTTGCTCTACGAAACTGAAAACATAAGCCTCCAAGACACAAACGCCCAAACCGCGCGGCAAACTTACGAGACCAACCGCAGAAAATACGGACAAGGCGCCATAAGCCAGCTTGACGTTTTGCAAAGCCAAGTGAATTACGAAACGCAGATTCCCGTCCTGCAAAACGCGCAAATTTCCTACGACAACGATTTGGCCGCCTTCAAGCAAATTCTTGGCCTTGACCAAGACTCGCAAATAAAATTGGACGGAAGCCTTGACAAAATCGCCGCCATCGAAAGCGTTTCCACGGAGGGCGTCCAAGCCTCTTCATTGGAACTTGCCGCGCTTGAAAAAAATCTTGAAATCGCCAAGAACTCGCTTTTGGCAAGCCGCTTTTCGGCATACGGCCCCACAATCAGCGCGGGCTGGACTTACAGGCCCACTTGGTCAAACAACACGGACGGAATGAACGACAACGGCTCCCTTTCTCTTTCAGTATCCCTTCCATTGGACGGCTTTTTGCCTTGGTCAAAAAAAGCCGACGCTGTGGAAACCGCGAAGGATTCCATCGCCAATTATCAACTTCAAATAGCCGACAAAAAGACAAGCCTTGCCGTAAGCGCTCAAAGCGGACAAAAAAAAATCGATCAGTTGATTTCTTCAATACAAACGCTCAAGTCCAGCGTTTCGTTGGCGGAACAAAGCTATCAAATGACACAAGAAGCCTACAACCGAGGCTCCAGAAATTTTACCGAGCTTTTAAACGCCAGAACTTCCCTGGAAAAAGCGCGGCTCAACCTAAAGCAACAGGCCTACAACTTGGCCGCGGAAATTTTAAATTTGGAAAACACGCTTGGCGTTCCCTTTGGAACGCTCATCAGCGGCAACTAAAAGAGGAAAGATAAAATGAGCAAAACAAAAAGAACGGCAGTCATTCTAATCGCCGCGCTTGTCGCGGTTTCGGCTTGCCTCTGCTACACCGCGCTTCACTTAAAAAATTCAATGCAAGGCTCTTTTTCAAAAGGCAAGCGCAGGGACGCGGGTTCGACTGAATTCAGCGTAAAAACAAAAGTCGTTCAAATAGAAACCCTTCACGACTATGTGATTGCCAACGGCGAAATCGAATCGCAAAATTCAGTTTCGGTTTACCCGGACGTTTCGGGAAAAATAATTTCAACCCAAGTTTTGCTGGGCTCAACTGTCCGCCGGGGAGACGTAATCGCATACGTTGACCCAAGCCAGCCCGGAGAGCGCTACAAGCAAAGCCCTGTCCACGCTCCAATTTCTGGAAGCGTAATCACAACCCCTGTAAAAAACGGAACCACAGTTTCTTCAAACACCGAGATAACAAGAATCGGAGACATTTCAAATTTGCAAATTGTGGCCAACATTCCAGAACGCTACGTTTCTGTTTTAAAGACAGGGCTCAAGGCCAACATTACGGTGGAAGCCTATCCTGACGTTCAGTTTTCGGCTACGGTCAGCAGAGTCTCTCCGGTGGTTGACGCGACCAGCAGAACAAAGCAAATAATTCTTTTGTTCGACAAAAAAGACCAAAGGGTCAACGCCGGAATGTTCGGCAAAGTGGTTCTTTTTACCCAAGACTATTCCGGCAAAGTCACAATGCCGGTTGACTCCCTCATCGAAAAAGACGACACATACTTTGCCTTTGTGGTAAAGTCCGACTCAACTGTGGAGCGGCGAAAAGTGGAGCTGGGAAAAAGCGTTGATGGCGTGGCCCAAATCTTGAGCGGCTTGAACGAAGGGGAACGGGCTGTAACCCAAGGCCAGACAAGCCTTTCAGACGGCGCCAAAATTCGCGACATAACAAACAAGAACGACAATAAGGCAGACCAAGGCGGAGGAAAAAAATGAGCGTTTCAAAACAAACACTCGAACATCCAGTCCTGACTCTTATTGTCTTTGTCCTTTTGGGAATCATGGGCGTCTTTACGATAAAGAACGTGGCCATAAGCCTGTTCCCCGACGTTGACAGCCCATACATAACAGTCCGCACCACTTACACAAACGCGGGGCCTGAATCCGTCGAAAAGTCGGTGACAAAAATTCTTGAAGGCCAGCTTGTTTCAGTAAGCGGCCTAAAAAACATCACCTCAACTTCGTCTGAAGGCTCCTCTTCAATTTCCCTTGAATTCAACTATGGAACGGACTTGGATGAAACCACCAACGATGTTCGCGACAAAATAAGCCGCGTGACCAGAAACCTTCCTGACGACGCGGGAACGCCCACCATTTTTAAAATGGACAGCAACGCCTTTCCAATCATGCGCCTGGCCGTCCGCGGAAACAGGTCCAACGACGACTTAAAGTTGATTGCCGAAGACACAATCGTGGACTTGTTCGAGCAAATAAACGGAGTGGCCGAAGCGTCGGTTTTTGGAGGCCGCGAAAAAATCGTCCGCGTTGACATTTCCCAAAACCGTCTTTCCGCATACGGCCTTACAATGACAAACGTTTCCTCAGCGCTGTCCAAACAAAACTTGGAGCTTGGCGGCGGAAAAATAACGGAAGGAAGCCACGACTATTCAATCAGGACCACCGGTGAATTTTCCAGCATAGAGCAAATCAACAGCGTAATCATAACCAACATAAACGGATACGACGTCCGCCTTAGCGACATCGGCCGCGCTTACCTGGGCTACAAGGACAAGACCACCGACGTTTTAATAAACGGCGAGCCTGGAATTTATGTGGGAATAACAAAGCAGTCCGGAAAAAACACTGTCACTGTGGCCAAGGCCGTCAGGGAAAAAATTCCGGAAGTGGAGGCCGTTCTTCCTTCGGACGTTTCCATTGAAGTCATTCAAGACCAATCAACTTCGATTAACGACACAATCAACACCCTGCTTGAGTCGGCCTACACAGGCTTGATTTTGGCCGTGGTGATTTTGTTCCTCTTCTTAAAGTCTGGAAAGTCAACGCTCATCATCGCAATTTCCATTCCTCTTTCAATCGTAATAACGTTGCTTTGCATGAACTTCGCGGGAATCACACTGAACATGATGACGCTCACCGGCTTGATATTGGGAATCGGAATGATTGTTGACGCTTCAATCGTAATGATAGAAAACATTTACGTTTACCGAAGCCGGGGCGCCAAGCCAAAAGTGGCCGCCGTCCTTGGCTCGTCAGAAATGATTATGTCGGTTGTGTCCGGAAACTTGACTACGATTTGCGTTTTCATTCCCTTCTTGTTTTTCTTAAAGGACTTGGAAATGATGGGCCAAATGTTCAAGGGAATCATTTTCACTGTCGTAATCGCGCTGGTGTCGTCGCTCTTTGTGGCGGTTTTCCTTGTTCCTGTTTTGGCCGGAAAATTTCTTCCCCTTACGGACAGAAACGAAAATCCCGTCAAGTTCCTTCCGTTAAAAAAATTTTACGAGCTTTTGGACATTCCCCTGCAAATCGTGACCCGCCTTTACCGCGCCATCCTAAACAAGGCGCTTGACAACAGGGCCATAACAATCATCGTCTGCGTTTCACTTTTGATTTGCTCCCTTCTTTTAGTTCCTACATTAAGGGTCAACATGATGAACCAAGGCCGCGACGACAGCGTGACTTTGAACATAACGATGCCCAACGGCACCACCCTTTCTGAAACTGACGCGGTAGTCCAAAATTTCCAGCAAATTTGTTTTGACGAAATAAAGGGCTACAAGACAATCATAACTTCCATCGGCTCGTCAGGCCGCGGCGGAGCGTCAAGCTACAAGGGCGCCATTCAAATCAACTTGCCCGAAAGCGATTTGCAAATTGACGCCAGCGACACAATTCAGCAAAAGCTTCGCGCCCACTTCGGCGACTTTACCGACGCGCGCTTTTCGTTCAACCAAGGATACGCCCGGCAAATGACAGGAAGCAACTTCATTCTAAAAGTCCGCTGCGACGACTTGGACACCGCGCTTTCCATTTCCGCCCAACTGCGTGACATACTGGAATCCCTTCCCGACATCGGCGAAGCCACAATCGACACCGAGGAAGGCCTTCCAGAAATTGAAGTCGTCATCGACAGGCAAAGGGCATATTCCTTTGGCGTTGACGTTCAAACCGTGGCGCGAGAAATCAACTTCGCCATAAACGGAGTGACAAGCACAACCTACCGGCAAAACGGAAAGGAATACAGCGTGGTGATTTTATATCAAAGCGGCGACAGAATGAACGCCTCAAACCTTGAGCAAATTTATGTCCGAGGAACAAACGGCATGGTCAGCGTGGCAAACTTCGCGCAAGTCAAAAAAGGCTTGGGCCCGGTTTCCATAAAGCGGGAAAACCAAACCCGCGTCGTCAGCGTCAGCGCCGACAATATCGGAGAGCGAAACGACACCGACGTTGTGGCCGAAATAAAAAGTCTTGTCCAGCAAAACATAATTTTGCCAGAAGGAGTGACAATCGTTTATGAAGGAAGCTGGAAAGATTCCCAAGACCAAAAGCGTACATACTCCTTGATAGCGCTGATGGCCATTCTTTTGGTGTTTGGAGTCATGGCTGGAACTTACGAAAGTTTCAAGGCGCCCTTCATCAACTTGTGCACGATTCCATTCCTTATAATCGGAGTGGTCTTAATTTACAAACTGACAGATCAGGCTTTTAGCATGACGGGCGCCGTGGGCTTGATAATGCTTGTGGGCATTGTCGTGAACAACGGAATCATTTTGGTTGACTACACAAACCTTTTGATTGACCGAGGCCATTCCATGCATGAGGCTTGTCTTGAGGCTGGAACAAGCCGCCTGCGCCCGGTTCTTATGACAACCCTGACCACAATTTTGGGAATGCTTCCCATGTGCTTCGCCACAAGCGGAAGCGCGGGAATGGTTCAGCCAATCGGCGTGGCTGTGGTGGGAGGCCTTACAAGCTCCACCTTCATCACGCTATTTTTCATACCGGTTCTTTATTCAATTATGATGAAGGAAAAGAAAGTCCACAAAAGCCGCATAAAGGTTCTTTTGGAAAAATAGGCCGGACGGAGGATTTTATGTATAGAGCGGAAATCATAGCCAACCAGTCGGTTCAAGACGACATAATAGAACTTTTGGAAGAGCACATTCCGTCGCTTTTATACACGATTATTCCCTTGGCCCACGGGCGGGGAAAGAAAAACTACAAGCTTGGAACCTCCTCTTGGCCTGAAACAAACTTCATTCTTTTTGCCTATATAAAAAAGCCCGACGCGGCCAAGTTCAAGGCCATAATAGCCGCCGTCAAAAAGCGCTTTCCAAAAGAAGGAATCAAGCTTTTTATGGTCAAAGCCAAGAATTTGGACAAGTAGCGGGCGGCCGCCGACATTTTAGAATTCTCAAAAAAAAAATTTGCCAAATTTCCATTTTGGGTTTATAATTATAGGCAAAATGGAATCAATTAAAAATTTGGTTGAATATTACGATGAATTGTATCCTGTGACACTGGCTCAGCAGACGTTTTATGAAACCTTGACAAAAAATTTTCCTCACCCCGCAAAACTTTTAAGCATAGGCTGCGGAACCGGCGTTTTATGCCACCGCCTGGCCAAAGACGCGGTTGACGTGACCGGCCTTGAAACCCAGCGGGATTTGCTTGAGTCCGCCACCCTAAAATACAGAAACCAATTGATGTCCCTCAGATACTTTCAAATGTCAACGCTGGAAATGACCCGCTTTTTGGGCAAAAAATTTTACAATATCATTTCTTGCTTGAACAGCCGGGTAATTTTCATTCACGACAAAACCTTGATGAGAAAATTTTTCTTTGACTGCAAGGAACTTTTGTCCGCCGGCGGAATAGTGGTTTTGCAGCTTTTTAATTTTGACAAATACAAGCCGCTAACAAAATGCCTCTTGCCGGAATTGAGCAGCGCCAGAGTCCGCTACAAGCGGGTTATTTCAAAAGTCAACGAAAACATGTTCCGCTTTGACAGCGTTTTGGAAAAAAACGGCAAAGAAACTCCGATATACGAGCAAGCCAAAGTCTATCCGCTAAAAAAAACCGAAATAGAAGAATTTTCAAAAGAGGCAGGATTCAAGAGCGTTCAATTTTTTAGCGGCTACGACGGCCTCAAGGCCTTTGACGACTCAGACTACTTGCTGGCCGTAATCAGTTGATTTTCCAGCGATTGTTTTCTTTTACAAAGCGGCTTGAGTTCACCTCGATGATGCGGCCGTCCTCTCCATAAAGCTTTATCATCGAACTCAAAGGATTGATTTCCGTAATCCTAAAATTTGTTCCGTCGTAAAAGACCCTCGTTCCTTCGTTGGGAAGTTTTTTGCGGGCGTCGGAATAAAAATCGTATTCATAGGAAAGGCAGCACAAAAGGCGGCCGCACTGTCCTGAAATTTTCATAGAGTTGAGGGAAAGGTTTTGGTCTTTTGCCATGCGGATTGAAACCGGCCGCAGCTTGTCGCTGATGGCGTGGCAACAATAAGGACGGCCGCAAATTCCAAGGCCTCCAGTGATGCGGGACTCGTCGCGGACGCCAATTTGCCTAAGCTCTATTCGCATTTTAAAGACGCTCACCAAGTCCTTGACCAATTCCCTAAAGTCAACCCTTTGTTCGGCGCTAAAGAAGAACAAGGCCTTTGGCTCGGCCACCAAAAAGTGGGCGCCAATCAATTTCATGTTAAGCTTGCGGGCGGCGACCTTTTCTTGAAAAACCTTAAAGGCGCCCTTCTCTTTTTCCTTAAACTCCTCGGCGCGGCTCAAATCGTCGTCGCTGGCCTTGCGGTCAATCTGTATTATGTCGTCCTTTTTTATTCCAACTGGACTTTTGGCCTTGCCCAAAACCCGCGCCAAATCCATTCCGTAGCGGGTGGGAATAATCACCGCGTCGCCGGCCTTTAGGTCAAAGTTTCCCGGCTTTGCAAAAACGCCTTCCCGGGAATAGTCCAAGCGCAAGGCGTAAAGTGGTTCGTTAAAAACAAATTTTTCGCCGCTGGAAATTTCAACGCCGTCATCTTCCAATTGAGAGAGGTCTTCGCCGTCTTCATCTATGTCTTTTTCAAAAATATCGCTCATAAGTTCACCTTATTTTATTCCTAAACGTCGGTCAAGTCTACCACCAAACCGTTTATTTCGTGAATTTTTTCAAGAAGCTTAAGCTTGTCCAAATGGTTGAACCAAACGTCGTAATTCAACTGCTCAAGCCGCTTGTCAATCGTTTGAATCAAAATCGCCGGGTCTTTTTTCTTGCCCAAACGGGTTCGACCAAAACGCTTATGCTCTTCCACGACAAAATTATTTTTTTGCATGTACTTGATAAACTGGCTGACAGCCTTTTTGTAGTTTTCAAAATCCTTGCCGCTGGAACTTTCGCTCAGCGCGTCGCCGGCGGAATCCAATTGGTCCTTTAAAAAAACAATCGCGTCTTCTTGGCTAAGCCCCGCAATTTCAGGCGGAAGGCCTTGGCTTGCCAAAATGTTTTCTTCCCGCTTTTTGTCCACCATCGATGAAAAAACGGGTTTTTTGACAGCCTTGTCTTTTTCGCTCTTTCGCACGGATTGAGAAGCCGCTTGGCTGGCGGCTTGGCTCGCCGCCGTTTGCGTGGCGTTGTAATACAATCCGTTGCTTGTTGGATCAATCAGATTCATTTGATAATCGTCTTGCTTTTTATTTCACGCAATTGCCGTTGCTTTACGGATTCCTTTTCAAAAAGGTCGTCGTCGCTCAAAGCGATGCAATGTCCGTTAAAAACAACGCCCTGGGCGATTTGCAGGCGGTGGGTGGCTATGTCTCCAATTACAGTGGAAGTTTCTGTAAGGCGAATGCTTTCAGGAGCGGTAACGTCGCCCAAAACTATTCCGCTTATGACAGCCGATTTTGCGTTGATGTTTCCCCTGACCCTGGCCTTTTCGCCCACGATTAAATTTCCGCTGACTTCCAAATCGCCGTCAATGTCTCCGTCAACCATCATGGCTCCGTTGACGCGCATGTTTCCCGAAAAAACCGAGCCTGAACCGACAAGGGTACAAATTGAAATGTCGTCGGAAAGAAGAGCCATTAGTTTGAAACCTTTATGTTAAGGTATTTTATCGGATCGACTACATCGCTTCCGATATGGACTTCGTAGTGAAGGTGGGGACCGGTGGTCACGCCGGTGTTTCCGATTGTTCCGATAACATCGCCTTGGGAAACAAACTGGCCCTTAGTGACGCGAATTGTGTTCATGTGGGCGTAACGAGTGTAAATTCCGTGCTTGTGCTTTACGATTACATTGTTTCCGTATCCCATGTCGTAGGCCACCGTGACAACCTGACCGTTGGCCGCAACATGAATCGGGTCTCCGCTTCGCCATGTGGACATGTCCAAGCCCTTGTGAACATACCACTGGCCGGTAATGGGGTGCACCATAGGTCCAAAGCCCATAGAAATGTGAAGTTGGGGGCTTCTGACCGGCCAAATGCTGGGAATGTCGCTGAACAATGAATTTTGGGTTTCAAGCATTTTTCCGATTTGCTCAATCGGCTGGACAGCTCCTTCCAAATAGGAAGTCAACTGGCGAATGTCGGCGGCCTCTCGGACGCTTCCAGTGGCCAATTCTTCCATGCTAAAAAGGGACGAAAGGTCTCCGTTGTTAAGGGGCGCGTTTGAGGCGTCGTTCTGGCTTTCTATTCCCAAAAGCGAAAGGGACTGGTTGAGGGAAGACTGAAAGCGCTTGGCAGTTTGCAGGAGATTGTTGTTTTCGTCCCGCAACTCGTCAAGGCTGGCCATAGTCTGCCGATTTTCGGTGAACAGGCGGCTGATTTCCGCGCTGGAATTTATCGCGTTTTTATTGAAGAAAATAAAACTTAAAACAATGCCCAAAGCGATGGCGATTCCCAAAAGCATGGCAAAAACATTGGTCTGAAAGTTGACCACTTTTCCCTGCGCGTGGGGAACAATCATCACGGTAAGTTTGTTGTCCAAGACATGAAAAACCCTTGAGGCAGTGTCGGCAAGCTTGTCGCCAAAAGTTCGCTTTGTTGAGAATGATTTTGACATTATTTTTGACAAATCGCGCTTTTTAGCCATTATCCCCCATCCTACCATAAATTTGCCTTTTTGTCAATACAAGCGCAAATGACAAAGGTTGGCGGCAATCTTGTCCGCCGCTATATTATCGACAAATTATAGTAAAAATTTGACAATATTTAAAAATGGCGCTATATTATTTGAAAACGCTTTGAATGCAAAATGTAAGTTCCGCCTTGAGGCGTTATTTACTCGCAACAATTTTTTAGGACATAAGCCATGCAGTTTTTTGACACTCACGCTCACATCGGGCTGATATACGATGATCCAATTGAACAATTGCGCGTGATTCAGCAGGCCAAAATGGCCGGCGTGAACCGCATTGTCAGCATAAACAACTCTCTCCACGACTTCGCCAAGGTCTACCCCGCTCTTAAAAACGCGCCGGGAGTCTATCACGCTTGCGGAGTGGCGCCGTCTGAAATAACAAATCCCGGCAAGGATTGGGTTCGCACAATTGAAGAAAATTTAAAGCTTCCCAACGTCATCGCCGTGGGAGAAACCGGCTTGGACTACTTCAAGCAATATGGAAACAAAAGCGCGCAAATCGAAGCCTTCATCACCCAGCTTGAGTTGGCGCAAAAACACAAGCTGCCCGTAATAATCCACAATCGGGACGCGGGAAAAGATGTTTTTGACATTCTAAGCCAGCGCATTCCCGAAAAGGGCGCCATTCTCCACTGCTACAGCGAGGACGCGGCCTACGCAAAAAAGTGCTTGGACGCAAATCTTAACGTTTGGTTCAGCTTTGCCGGAAATTTGACATACCGCAACGCCCGCAACTTGCACGAAACGGTGTTGAACATTCCGGTTGACAGAATCTTGATAGAGACTGAAAGCCCATTTATGATTCCGGCTGAATTCCGCGAAAAAAAGCGCACTATGCCCAAGATGCTTCCCAGCACGGCCACCTTCCTTTCGGAGATGCTTGAGCTTCCCTTGGAAGAGTTGAGCGTCCAGCTTTGGAAGAACAGCTGCAAAGCATTCAATTTGCCCGAATGAGCCTCTACCATTCCGTCCAAATCGGAAACCTCGCCCTTGACGGAAACCTCTTTTTGGCGCCGGTGGCCGGTTACAGCGACCGCGCCTTTAGGAGCGTCTGCTTCCAAGGGGGCGCCTCGTTTTGCTACACGGAAATGGTCAGCATGGAGGCCCTTACCCGGGGAAGCGAAAAGACCGCTCTTCTTATGCGCCGCGCCCCCAACGAAAAGGCTTACGCCGTTCAAATTTTCGGCGGAAATCCTGAAGTGATGGAAGAAGGCGCCCGCATGGTCTTGGAGCGGACTTCCTGCGAATTGATTGACATAAATTGCGGCTGCCCGGTTCCCAAAATCATAAAAAGCGGCGCCGGAAGCGAGCTTACAAGAAATCCAGAAAAGCTTTACAAAATCGTTTCCGCCGTGGCCAAGGCCGCGGAAGGAAGGGTTCCTGTAACGGTAAAAATAAGAAGCGGCTGGGACTCCCAAAATTTGACTTGGAAAGAAGCGGCCGACGCCGCCATAAAAGCAGGAGCCGCCGCCATAACGATTCACCCCAGAACCCGCGCCCAAGGCTACGAGGGCAAGGCCGACTGGAACATTTTGGCGGAACTGGTCAAATTTTCCGCCGGCCGCGTTCCCATTTTTGGAAGCGGCGACGCCTTCAGCCCCCAAGAAGCCAAAAGAATGTTGGAAGAAAGCGGCTGCGACGCGGTGATGTTCGCGCGGGGAGCCATGGGCAGACCCTTCATCTTTAGGCAGACCCGGCAATTGCTTGAAACCGGCTCCTTTGACGAAATTCCAATCCGGGAATCCTTGGAGGCCGGCCTAAAGGAGCTTGACATTTTAAGCGGAGACATAGGGGAAAAGTCCGCCTGTCTTGAAATGCGAAAGCGCTTTTGCGCCTATTCCAAAGGCGTTCAAGGGGTGGGAGAACTGCGCCGCCGCATAGTCCAAGCCTCCAGCCGCGCCGACTACCAAGCCATCTTCGCGCCCTTTTTGCAAGAAGCCTGACGCGCAGGCGCGGCGCTTTCCAGCTTTTCAAACAAGCCCCCGCATTTTCAAGCGTTTTTTGCCTGAAAAATATTTCTTGATAAAAACAGCAAGCCGCGCTATTGCCAGTCCGCCTCGCAAGAGGCGCGTAAATAACTTCAATTAGCAAAAGCGCGGCGTTTTCCAGTTTTTCAAGCAATTCCAGTAAAATCAAGCAATTTTGGTCAAAAAATATTTCTTGATAATTTCCATAAGCCGCGCTATAATAGGCAGACATGTCTTTCTTGCAGGCTTTAGCAGACATTTTTGACATTCTATTCCGCTCAAACTCGCCTGAAGTGCAGAAAAAGATAAAGCTGCGCAAAATCGAGGGGGAACTGCGCGTTCATCCGGCGCAAATTTACAAAAACGATCTGGTTCAACCCAACTTTGCCGAGGCCCTGAGAGTTCTTTACGAAAACACTCTTCCCATAGCCAAAATATTGGACATGACAATCGCAAGCCCAGACATAAGACGGAACCACCGCTTTGAGGAAGAGCTTATCGTAACCGGCTACACCGAAGAAGACAAGCGCATTTTGGACTCGCTTTCATACGAAGAAAGAAAAAAGCAGACCCTGCAAGCGGGAGAGAACAACCAAAGGGACGCTTTTGACGAACAAAAGAAAAATCTTGAAAAAATTGTGTCTGACTTGAACGGCCCCCAATTCAGCAAGATGGACGACGTGATCACTTCGCTTCACCAACTGGCCGACTTGTGCCGCTTTAACTTTGTGACTCCCCTAAAGATTTTTGACGAAGAATTTGCCGCGCGCCGAGAAGAGACCGACTATGTTCCAGACTACCAAGCGATTCCTCCGTCAACGTTGGAAAACACTTTTCTTGACCTCTACTATTTGACCGCGGACTATTCAATAACGATGTCCGTTGGAAACGCCATTTTGGCGCTGAACGAGCTGCTTACCGGAGTCCCCAACGACACAAGGACAAAAAAAGAGCTCTTGCAAAATCTGCGCAGAATTCAGGCCATCATCAAAAACACCCTGACCGCCGACACCCTAAAGAACCTCATTTGCCTTTCAAAGTCAGACCCAAATTTCACGCCGCAAAAGGCCAGCTACAAAGAAAATGTCCGCAAGAATTTCGCGGAGGAAATCCAAAAGCAATTTGTCGCCGACGAACAAAGAATCCGCAACGAAATTAAGGACGACTATGTAAAGCAAGAGCTTTCGGAGCTTTTTCCAGACGGAAAAATCGACGTTCTTGAAGGCTACAACACCGACACCATGGACATCATCGGAAAAAACGCGGCCTCAAACTTTATGTGGGTAATGCCCCTGCGAGTTCTAAAAACCTTCCTCAAAAAATACTATTCCGAACCCATACGCAACGTAGTGAACGACATTGTTGTGGAAGGCTTGTTCACCAATCCAGCGGCCAAAACATCTTTTTCCCAAACAGTTTTCGCGGTCAACGACAGCCTGAACCTTATCGGACAATTTGAGGCCGCTTTTAGCGACGGACAAAAATACAGTTTGGCTTCCATCAACAATTTAATCGCCGACAGCCACAAAAACGCCGAATTCACTAAAAAATTGTCTAATATGGTCGATTCTATAAATAACGAGGCAAAGGAGATAATACAAAAAGTGTCTTCCCTGCTGCTTTTGCTCCATGACAATTTGGGCGACTGCATCACAGACACAAAAAGGTCAAAAAGCGAGCTTGTGTCCAATTTGAAGGGAATAATGTTTTCCTCAAGAAATAGGGAAAGCACATCCCTGCTTGAACTGCAATATCCATTATGGCAAAATTTCTTTGAAATTATCAGAAATTATGTTATAATAAAAAAGGCTAAGGAATAAAGATTAGGTCAAATGGCAGAGCAAGAAAACGCCTTTGAATTGAAGGCTGGAAAAAACGAAACGATTGAGTCTCTTACAGAGCGCTACGAAAAGCGCCTCTACGACTTGCAGCAATTGTTGGAAGTCGCGCGCTCCCTTTGCTCCACGTTGGACTACTCCACCCTTATAGAATCCATACTATACACTTGCATGTGCCAAATGAGGGTTTTGGGCGCGGGAATTTTTGTCCTTGACGACTTTGAGACGGACTCGTTCAACTTGAGCAACAACTACACAGGCATGGACTTGGACAGTTCAATCAACTATTCAATTCCCATGAACAGCCCCGTCGTGGACGTTCTAAACGAAAAAGAAAGGGTTTTCTTTGTCCGCGACATTCAAAGCGCGCTGCCTGACGAGCCTTTGGAGCAAATTTATTCCCTCAACCCGTCCATGATTGTTCCCCTCTTCCAAAAGAACCGCATGAACGGAATTTTGCTTTTAGGCGAGCGCATGGATTTGGGAGACGGAACCTCATTCAACGACTACGACACAAAGCAAATATTGAACATAGCCTCCCTTGCCAGCATGGCCATCAACAACGCCGCCCTCTTGGAACGCTCGTCAACCGACATGATGACCCGCCTCAAGCTAAAGTATTACTTCTTCAATCAATTGACCGACCGCTTGGATTTGGCAAACTTGCACAACCTTCCAATCGGCGTGATCATGTTCGACATCGACCACTTTAAGAATTTCAACGACACGTACGGACACGCGTGCGGCGACTACGTCCTTATGACGGTGGCCAAAATCATAAAAAGCTCAATCCGTTCCCAGGACATGGCCAGCCGTTACGGCGGCGAAGAATTTACGGTCATGCTTCCCAACACGCTTAAAGAGGACGCCATGCAAGTGGCCGAGCGGATTAGGGCCAACATTGAGGACATGAATTTTGACTACGAAGGACAAAAAGTCCAAGTCACAATCTCAGGCGGAGTGAGCGTATTTGACAAGGAAACAAATCCCGTCATGAGCGCAAAGGAATTTGTGGAGCAAGCCGACAAAGCCCTTTACGTTTCAAAAAATTCAGGCAGAAACCGAATAACGTTCGCCGACAAAAGCGTGATAGAATCAAACGTCGGCTCAGAAGACTAGCGATGCCAAGCCTCCTTCAAAAAAAATTTTCATACTCATTCAATTACGCCTCCCTTGCAATCGCCGCCTTGAATGTCGTCGCCTTTATCCTTACAGGAAGCGGCCGCAACGCAAACTTGCAATACATATTTGGCCTGCAGCCTGTCCTCTTCGTTAAAGGCCGCTATTACTGGCAGCTTTTGACCTACATGTTCATGCACGGCTCTTGGTCCCACCTTTTGAGCAACATGATTGGCTTGCTTTTCTTTGGCCTTTATGTCGAAAAACGGACAGGCTCAAAGGAATTCATTCTATTTTATTTGCTTTGCGGAATTTTTTGCGGGGCGGCGTCCTTGGGCATTTACGTCCTTTCAGGCTATTGGGGAGTGGTTTTGGTGGGAGCCTCGGGCGCGGTTTACGCGCTTTTATTGCTTTTCGCTGTAATCTTTCCCCGCTCAACTGTGTTTATATTCGGATTGATTCCTGTGCCGGCGCCGCTTTTAATAGCGATTTACGCCGGAATGGCGGTCTTTGACCAAGCATTTGGAATGAATCAGGGCGTGGCGCATTTGACCCATTTGAGCGGATTCGCGGCGGCCTGGATTTTTTGCCTTGTCAGGTATGGAGTGAACCCGATACGCGTATGGAAAGACGCATTCCGATGACAAAAAAACTCTTGTCCGCTTTTTTGGCCGCCGGCCTTGCCGCGCTTTTTGCGGCGCCAAAGGCCTCCGCCCAAGAGGTCACGTTCCAAAGAAAAATCCGCCTTAACCTTTGGGCTGAATTGGACGCCTATCCAGGCCTTGTGGAAAGCGGCTCTTCCCAAAGCGGCGAAAAAGAAAGGAAAAACCAAGGAATTTTCGACCACGCCATAGGCCAAATGAAAAAAATCACCCCCTTTTTGATGAACGGAATGGTTTACGGCTGGACTTTTGACTACACCCCCAGCGACAAATTGCGGGGCGTGGAAGAATATTTTGAAATCAAGGAAATCCGCTCCTTTGACCAAGAGGCAAAAAGAATCCGCTACGAAAATCCCACTTTTGACGAAAGCAAGGTGCGTTGCTGGGCCAACTTTGAGCGGGACGAAAGCATGGTTCAAAGCTGGAACCAATGGGCGGACATAAAAAACCCCCGCATTATGGGCGTGGGCGGCGGAAAAATTTACAAGGGATTTGAGGGAATCGAGGACGCGGCGAAAAACGCTCTCAAAAACGCCGTCCGCGCCCATTACCAAAAAATTCTGAGGAACAAACCCAAGCAAATTACAGGAAGGGCGTTGATAAACAAAATTCCTGCGATTTTAATAAATTCCGGAGAATATCAAATGCAACTTGATTTTTTTCTGGAAACTGGTATAATAAAAGAATACCAGAATTTTTAAGAAACGGCGGACGGCAAAAATCCGCCATCTTTCTCTGGCTTACAAGGAGGCTAACAATGAAAAAATTTATTGGAATTATCGCGATTATGATGGCTCTTTCAGTCGCTTTCGCCAAAGACAAGTCGGCTGAGGTTGACGAAGAAAGCGCTTCTATGGACACAAGCGTTCAGGTAATCGTTCCCGAAGACATGCACACTCAAAACAAGACCGCCCAAGTGCGCATCGAATACATCGCCGCCTTGGACGAAGTTCGCATTTACTACACTTGCCTTGAGGTTTCTTTCAAGGAGTCAGAGGCTCGGGAGACAATCCACCAGTGCTTGAACGACTTCCAGCTTGAGCGCAACTACTACGGCTACAAGTACATGAAGGCCGACCGCCTTTCTTACAAGAAGAACGCCCGGGGCCTCAAGCAAGCCACATACGCCTGCCAAGTAAAATTCCAGCGCTAAGACCAACTTTAGGGGGAACGCCGCGACAATTGGCGCTCCCCTGCAATTTTTTTTTATTAAGGAACAGTTAAAAAAATGGACATTTCAAGCGTAATCAAAAACCTTCATCCATTGGAAACAAAAGTATTGCTCCGCTACGGCCTCAAGGACGAGCTTACGTCGGCCAAACTTCAGGCGGAACTTGGCTATAAAGAAGGCCACGCCAACCAAGCCTTCAGCTGGCTTGCCGGAAAGCAGCTTTTGGCGGAAGCGGCCCGCACGCCCCACACTTATTTTGAGCTTACCGACTTTGGAAAGAAAATTCAGGCGGAAGGCTTTGTTG
The DNA here is from genome assembly GCA_937902125.1 of uncultured Treponema sp. Classification (GTDB taxonomy): domain Bacteria; phylum Spirochaetota; class Spirochaetia; order Treponematales; family Treponemataceae; genus Treponema_D. The sequence continues at coordinate 7,282 of CALDIB010000032.1, read as the reverse complement.
AAGAAAAAATCGTGGCCCTCCTTCAAAAAGAGGGAGCCAAAAGCCTGCCCGAAATCGCGGCGGCCTTGAACATAGAAAACAAAGACGTGGGCTCAGCCTTTGGCGCCTTGAGCAAGGACGGAGTTCTTGCCATGAACGGCGAAAAAAAGGCCGAAACCACAGGAAAGCCCTTGCCAGAAAGAATAACGGTCGCCAAGGCCTTGATTCAAAAGGCGGCCGCCGCCGAAAATTCAACCCTTGACGCGGCAAACTTGACCGTCAAAGAAGTTGAAGTCATGGGCGGCCTTACAAAAAAGCGGGGCGTGTCCGAAACCCCCTTCCGCACCATTGAACGGGAAACCGTTGTCTACAAATTAAAGGAAGCCTTTAGCCAAGTTGTGGACGCCCTCAAGAGCGCGGGCATCACGGGAAACGAAATCGGAGAAATCACTCCGGCCATGCTCGCTTCCGGCGAATGGAAAAAAGGAAACTTCCGCGGCTACAATATCGGCGTTCCGCCGGCCCGCATAATTCCAGGACGTACAAATCCTTATGTCCAGTTCTTGGAATCCGTAAAGGACAAATTATGCTCTTTGGGCTTTGAAGAATTTGACGGCCCCCTTGTGGAGACCGAATTCTGGAACGGCGACGCGCTCTTTATGCCCCAGTTCCACGCCGCCCGGGACATTCACGACGTTTACCGCATCAAAAATCCCACTCACGCCAAAAGCATTGAGGAGCCGTATTTGAGCAACGTCAAGGCCGTCCACGAAAACGGCGGAAATTCAGGAAGCCGGGGCTGGAACTACCAGTTTGACAACGAATTTACCCGCCGCCTTATTTTGCGCAGCCAGGGAACGGTTTTGAGCGCCCACCAGCTGCACAAGGCCAAGATTCCCGGAAAATACTTTGGAATCGCCCGCTGCTTTAGATACGACAAGGTTGACGCCACCCACCTTAGCGACTTTTACCAAACAGAGGGAATCGTTTTGGGAAACGACGTGAACTTGAGAACCCTTTTGGGCTTTTTGGAAATGTTCGCCAAAGAAATCGCGGGCGCCACGGAAGTTAAATACGTTCCCGGCTACTTCCCCTTTACCGAGCCCAGCATCGAAGTTCACATCAAGCACCCCAAATTGGGCTGGTTTGAGCTTGGAGGAAGCGGCATTTTCCGTCCGGAAGTGACAAAGGCCATGGGAATCGACGTTCCTGTTTTGGCTTGGGGAATCGGTATTGACCGCATGGCGCTTATGGCGTTGGGCTTGAACGACTTGCGGGAACTCTTTAGCGAAGACATTGAAAGAGTCCGACTAAGAAAGGCAAAGTTCTAGCTTCGCGCAGCGAAGCTAGAACTTTATCGAGTTTCAGCAAAGCTGAAACTCGCGTATTGGTTTAAAAACAAAAAACCGCCCCGAAAGGAGCGGTTTTTTTGTTTTTGCATCGACAAAGCTAAAGTTGACTTACTCGGGAATAGTGGACACAACCGAGTTGTCGGCATTTGAGTAAGGCGCGGCGACGTACTTGTCGGCCTTCCAGTCGTTTTCCCATTTTTTTCCGTCGATAAGATAGCGGAACTGGTATTCGCGGCCAGCGTCAAGGGTCAACTTTACGGAGAAAGTTCCATCCTTGCCCTTTTTTAAAGGATTCTCTTTGCTGCTCCAGCTGTTGAAGTCGCCGGCAAGGTTGATTGTCTCAGCGCCTTGAGCCGCCTCTGGAGTTACCGTAAAAGTCACAGTACACTTTTTTTTATCTTTTGAAAAGGTCTTTTTTAAAGGCATTGCTATCCCCTTGAAATAAAAGATAAAATACTATAATATATTTTTCAAAGTTGTTCAAGTCTTTTTTAAAATTTGAGCGGCTTATTTCGGACTTTCAGCCCGAAAACGGCGGACGCGCTCGCCACATGCCCGCCGAAGATCTTTTACATCATCATCAGGAGAAGGACAATGACAAACAATCGTTATTTGTTCACCTCGGAATCTGTAAGCGAAGGACACCCGGACAAGGTGTGCGACCAGATTTCCGACGCAGTGTTGGACGCTTGTCTGGCCAAAGATCCTAACAGTCACGTTGCCTGCGAGTGCTTTACGACGACTGGCATGGTCTTGGTTGGCGGAGAAATTTCCACCAAATTCAAGGAGCTGGACATCCAAACAATCGCGCGGGACGTTGCGCGCAAAATCGGCTACACAAACGCCGACTACGGCCTTGACGCGGATTCGATGGCGGTTTTGAACACCGTTCACGCGCAGTCGCCCGACATCAACCAAGGCGTTGTTGGAACGGGCTTGGCCGAATACAAGGGCCAGCAGGGCGCCGGAGACCAAGGAATGATGTTCGGCTTTGCCTGCAACGAAACGCCGGAACTTATGCCGGCGCCGGTAATGTTCGCCCACAAGCTTTTGCGCGCCGCCTCAAAGGCCCGCCATTCAAAGAAAATCGAATGGATGCGCCCGGACGCCAAAGCCCAGGTCACGCTGGAATACGAAGGCCACAAGCCCGTTCACATTGACACGGTGGTTCTTTCCCACCAGCACAACCCAGACGTAAAATACAAGACAATCAAGGACGACTTGATTGAGCGAATCATCAAGCCCGTTTTGGAGCCAACCGGCCTTTTGGACAAAAAGACCAAGTACTTCATCAATCCCACCGGCCAGTTCATCGTTGGCGGCCCCCACGGAGATTCCGGCTTGACAGGCAGAAAAATCATCGTTGACACTTACGGCGGAATGGGCCGTCACGGCGGCGGAGCCTTTAGCGGAAAGGACCCCTCAAAGGTTGACCGCTCGGCCGCCTACATGGCTCGCTACATCGCAAAGAACATCGTGGCCGCCGGTCTTGCCGACCGCGCCGAGGTGGAGCTTGCCTACGCAATTGGCGTCCCCTTCCCGGTTTCTATTATGGTTGACACTTTTGGAACTGGAAAAGTTCCCGACTCGGAAATTTCAAAGGCCGTATCAAAGGTCTTTGACTGCAGCCCGGCGGGAATCATAAAGACGCTGGACCTTAAAAAGCCGGTTTATTCTCCCACAGCCTCTTACGGACACTTTGGCCGCAAGGAATTCAGCTGGGAAAAGACCGACAAAAAGGACGCGCTTAAAAAGGCGATAAAGTAGGAACAGTCAATCGGTTGAAAGGCCAAAAAGCGGGGCAAAAATTGTCGCGCCGCAATAGGCTTTCACAAGACAAAAAAGCGGGGCGGCTGCCCCGCTTTTTTTTTGCGCGGCAAAAATTATGAGTAAAACTCCATTCAAAAAAATAATTTTTTCCCACACAATTCTCATAAAACAAATACCTATGGAGGATTCTATGAAAAAATTATTCGCGTTGGCCATTGCCGCGCTTGTTCTTGCCTTGGCTTCCTGCAGCAACAGTTCCGACTCGGGATATTCTGACTCAACAATCTATGGGTTTGACCAAGGCACGGCTTCATACAGCGACTGCAAGGCTGCCAACGACGCAAAAACAAACTACGGAAGCGGAATAACATTCGCCCAGATGAAAGGCATAAAAGACGCTTTGCAGAGCAAGTCGTCTAATGTAACGACGAGTAAAGTCACAGGAACGCAACTTTACGACGCGCTTGTCAGATCTGGAATGCCGGAAAGCATGGTGGCAGAAGAAATGGCCACCTTGAAGTCAGTTGGAAACAACATAGTCTTTTACGGAGAAGCGGACGTTTCTCCGATGGCGTGGTTTTACGCGGCCAAGGACTAAGCGGTTTGCCTGGGAGTTTCTCTCCCTATAATTTATCGGCGATTTGCGCTATGATGGCGGCGATGAAAAGGCATTTTCTTTTTTTCGCCGCCGTATTTTTTTTGGCAGCAAAGGCGACATCGCAAAGCTTGCCGCAAGAAATTTTAAGCGAGACCCAAGCGCTTTACGAATGGACGCAATCCGACGACGGCCAGTGGATTTTTGTGAGCGCGGCAAGCGCCGCCGACGGAAAGAACCGCTTGTATTCTTTTGAAAAATCCAGCGGCGAAACGCGCGTCCTGTTCGAGCCGTTCCCCGACACAAGAGCGCGCTTTGTTTACGGAATGCATTTTTGGCCAAAAACGCAAAAGCTTTACTTTATGGTTCACTGCGGAAACTACAAAGCCCACGGAAGCGGAAACCTGTTTTTGCATGAAGGCCTTCACACCGCGCAAAAAGACAGCGAACAAAAATATTCGGCGGCCGGCGTTTGGCGGCACAGCGCTTTGGAGGGCTGGCTTTTTCAAGACCTTTGGACGGCCTACATTCAAAGCCCCGCGCGTCCCGACTGCGACGGTTTTTTGAACGCGCTTTACACATTCGCGGACCCGGGAGCAAATCCGATTTTCGCGCTTCAAAAAGACGACGGCGCCTTTGTCTACGGGGCCGAGGCGCTTGAATGGCTTTTGGAAAACGGCAGGGCCGAGGATTTTTTGAATCAAGCGGACAAGGTTTCAATCGTTCCGCTTGAAAAATATTTGTTCCGCCGCGACAAGGACGGAAAAGCCTTAAAAGAAAGCGCCGTGACTATAAGAGAGCGGGACAAAGTCAACGCAATGAACATTGGAATGATTTGGACAGAAACGACATTCGCCGAGGCCAACGAAAGCCTTTACGCAATCTTGATGAAAGGCTCATTTAAAGACAAAGGCCTTCCGTCTGAAAAATGGACCTGGGACCATTCCCTTGTTTTTGAAATCACAGACGGCCAAAACGGACTTAGCTTTTTTATCCCGGAAGCGCTAAAAGAAATTTACGCCGTCACATATTCCTTTAACAGCAGCGACCCGCTTCCAATAAAAGGAACAAAGGGCGGCCTTTTAATTCGCGACGCGGACAAAAAGACAAAATGGCTTTACGACGGAATCAATGTCGCGCAGGCCTCAAAGAGGCTTTTTAATTTTGCGCGCATGGGCGGCGCCGACTCCGCGACGGCCTGGCTTGTAAGAATTTGCGCGGGCCTTGTGTTTGTCATTTTGCTTTTGCTGCTCTTGTTTTACGAATTTTTAAAAGGCCGCTTTTCCGTTTCTTGGCAAAGGAGAATCGCCTTTCAAATCCAAGAGGAGGAGCGGGGAAAAATTTCCCGCGACATCCACGACTCAATCGTGCAGGACATCCGAGCGATTCGCATCGAGGCGGAAATGCTAAAAGTCCAAGAAGGGCAAGAGCAAAAGCAAAAGGACTTGTCCGAAAAAATCACGGACTGCATAGTAAAGATGCGGAACATTTGCTACGGCCTGGAGCCTGCGGAATTTTCGCTTCCGTCGCCCAATCCCGGAAAAATAAATTTGCTTTCGATTCTAAAATCCCTGGGCGAGCAGTTTGAGGCCAAGTCAAAAATCAAATGCTCGCTTAACGCGGCGCAAGGCCTTGAAGAAATTCTTGTGGAAAAGGAAAAGTGCCAATGCCTTGTAAGAATCGTCCAAGAGGCGTTTGCCAACATCGAAAAACATTCCTACGCGACCGAGGCGCAAATTTTGGCGCGGACGGAAAGCCAGCAGGACAAAAAAGTTCTTACGCTTTTTATAATAGACAACGGCCGCGGCTGCGACTTGGACAAGGCCAGGTCCGGCGCCAACTGGCGGACGCATTTTGGCCTTAGGCAAATGCAGGAACGCGCCAAGACAATCGGAGCGGCGATAAGCTTCCGTTCCGCCCCAGACGACGGAATGCAAATCAAGCTCAGCGTGGAGATTTAAAAAATGAAAAGGCTTTACATTGTGGACGACCACAAAATGATGCAAAAGGGCGTTAAGGATTATTTGGAAGAGAACACCGACTGGCGCGTTCCAAAAACCTTTTCCAAAAGCCAAGAATGCTTAAAAGCCTTAAAAGACGCCGGCGGTCGCAATGAGCTTCCGCAAATCGTAATCGTTGACGTCCAGCTTTTAAACGAAAGCGGAATCGCGCTGGCCTCTCAAATCGCGCGGGATTTTCCAAGCGTCCAATGCGTAATGTATTCAATGTATGACACCGCCGGTTACATAATGCAAGCCGCGTCCGCCGGCGTAAAGGGCTACATCAGCAAGGTGGCCAGCGAAGAGGAATTGGTCCGCTGCCTTGAAACGGTTCTTTCGGGCAAGGAATATTTTGAGGGAAAGGCGCGCGGCTCCTTGGAAAAAATAGAAAAAGTCTCTCCGCTTTTGACGCGGCAGGAAAAGCGCATTTTGGAAAAGCTTTTGCAGCAAAAAAGCAACGAAGAAATTGCCGCCGAACTTTTTGTAAGCCAACACACAGTGGAAAACTATGTCAGCTACATTTACGACAAGCTTTGCGTCAAAAGCCGCGCCGAGCTTGAAGCCGCGTTTGGTTGAAAAACGCAGGTCGCGCCTGCGCGAAATCCGCTCGATTGTCAGTCCGCGTGAGCGGACAGTTGAATAAACTTCCATAAACAAAACAGAGCGTAGCGATGTAAACAACACTTAAGGTCTTGCCTTCAAAAACACGAGCGGAAAATTAGGAGTTTTTCTCCCTTTTATGACGGCGGCGTTTTTTGTAAAATGTTCGCCATAAGGAGCGTTCTATGAAAAAAATCATTTCAACATTCATTCTTTCCTTTGGAATTCTTTTTAGCGCGGCCGCCCAAAAGGCCGTCGTTAAAATCGACACAAATTACGAAATGCCTGACGGACCAAGCAAAAACGCCTTTGTCTTTGACGCCGAAAATTTAAAGGGAAAAGGCATTTCAAAAATTAGGGTCATAAACTACACGGAATACAGAAACATCACCTTTGAAGTTTTTGTCCACTCGGCGGCCACAAAACAATGGGACAGCTTGGGAAAGGCCAACCTTCGCGCCTTTGCCGACAGAACAGATGTGGGAAACAAATATCCTTCCCTTGGAAAAATGAGATACTTTGCCATTGTTCCGTCAGAAAAAGAAGCCGACAACAATTACTTGTTCAACCCTACAAAAAGCCGAGGCAAAGTGGCCAACGCGCCCCTCTTGCTTGAAGTCCGCCGCCCTGAAGACGGCCTTGACATGACGCCAAAGCCCGTTCTTAACGAGCCGCACTCTTATGTTTTGGCCGAATCGGAGATTCCCGACGACTCCGACGAAAACATTTCAGTCATAAACAGAACGAGCGCGCAGGCTATTTCAATGAAAGTCTTCGGCTACCACAAAAAGGAATTGAAGTGGATTCCCCTTGGATCAATAGTTTCTTATGTGAATGTCGTCAAAGGAAAAAGCAAGGGCGTTTTGGAAATGGAGCAATACGACATCAACGAATTCTATTATTTTGGATTTGCGGTGAACGGAAAAAAAGAGGCTCTTCTCCAAAAAGTGTGGGTAGAGCCTAAAATCATATTACGCCATGACAGC
>CALDIB010000031.1 GCA_937902125.1 uncultured Treponema sp. | reverse complement strand
GGCAAGAATCGGTTTTAAAGGCGCTTTTGGCAATCAAAAAAGATTGCGGGGACAGCGGCAAAATCAAGGCCGTATTGATTCACGACGGCGCGCGTCCGTTTTTAAGCCAAGCGCTTGTCAAAAAAACTCTGTCCGCGGCCTTAAAATACGGCGCGGCGGTTCCGGCCCTTGAACCTGTGGACACGCAAAAAGAAATGGATTCCAACTCAACAATCCAGCGGCATTTAACAAGAAGCCGCTTGGCCGCGGTTCAAACGCCCCAAGGCTTTTTGTTTCCCAAAATCTTGGAATGCCATAAGGCGGCAAAAAAATTTGAAAAAAAAGACAAGGCCGCGGCCTTTACAGACGACACCGAAATCTGGGATAAGTTTTCAGGCAAAAAGACGCGGGTGATTGCCGGAGAAGAGCGAAACATTAAGATTACCTATCCAAAAGACGCTCCACTGCAAAAAAATGCCGAGGACTCTTCAACCTCCAAAATTTTTAGGGTGGGACTTGGAACCGACTTGCACCGCCTTATAAGCGGGCGGCCGCTCATTTTGGGAGGCGTGACAATTCCGTTTGACAAAGGCGAAGACGGACATTCCGATGGCGACGCGCTTTTGCACGCCATAACTGACGCGCTTTTGGGAGCCGCCGCCCTTGGCGACATAGGAAGTTATTTTCCGCCTGACGATGACAAGTGGAAGGGAGCGGATTCGGCCAAACTTTTACGGGCGGCGTGGAAAGACGTTCGCCGGGCGGGTTGGCGCCTTGAAAACTTGGATTGCGCCGTTCACTTGCAAGAGCCTAAATTTCTTCCCCACAGAGAAAAAGTTCGCGCGTCAATAGCAAAAATCTTGGGCTCAGAAAAAAGCCAAGTCTTTGTAAAAGCAAAGACCGGCGAGCGCGTTGGGCCCGTCGGTCTTGGTCAAACAGTGGAATGCCAGGCCATTTGCCTGCTTTCAAAAAACTAAAGGGGCGTGTCCAAAATCAATTGAACTTCGGTCTCAGTCAACTTTAGGTTGGCGGCAATTTCTTCCACCGTCCAGCCTTGTTGCTTCAGCGCCCTTACGTTTTCCCGCTTTCTGGGCGTGAGCGAAGAAGAGCGGCCGCCGCTTTTCTTTGAAGTTTCCGCTTTTGCTATGTCTTCCAAAGCGTTCAGTTTGGCGTTTATGTCTTTTGAAAGTTTCGCCAGCCGGCTTTCGCTGCTCACAATTCCATCGCGGTCGTTTGAAACCTTGTCGATGCGCTTTTCAGTTTCGTCAAGAATTTCCTGCAAGGAATCAAGTTTGTCCATAGCGTTGTCAATGCGCTTTGTGTTTTCAAAAAGTCTGTCAACCTTGTCTTGGGCTTCCTTAATTTCTTCAGGCAACGACATGACTTGCCGGCTTGTGTTTTCAAGGCGTTTTTCCAATTCTTTAAGATTGTCAAACGCCTCGTCAACGTCGCCTGCCACTTGGTCAATGGTTTCGCTCTTTTTGTCAATGCGGTCGTATTTTACGCTAAGGCCGGCAAGGTTGTCTTGGAACTGGCGCACCTTTACTTCAAGAGACTGCAAGTCGTCGTTTGTGTCCTGAAGGCTCTTGATTTTTTGGTCCATGGTTCCCGCAAGCGCCACAAGGCGGTTGTAGTTGCGCTCAAGGTCGTCAATCTGGCTTTTGCCGGCTTTAAAGGCTTCAACGCGGTCGGCCGCGGCCTCGTCAAGTTCAATCAACTTGTCGTAATTTTTATTGTAGATGTCCGCGGCTTTTTGAAAGTCCTTAAGGCGGTCAAAGCTTCCGGCAATTTCTGAAATCTTAACGTCAAGTTGCCTTTTCATTTCGTTGGCGGTGTCGTAGTTTTTCATTTGAGAGACAACGCCGTTCAATTCTTTTTGCAAGTCGTCAATCTTGGTCTGCAAGTCGTTGGAATCGTTTTGCATTTGCAAAATCAACTCGGATTGACGCTTGCGATTTTCGTTGCTAGTCTTTTCAAGTTCGGCGGACAAAGCCCTAAGTTTTTTTTCGCTTGAGTCGTTTTGGTTTCTAACCCGCTCCTCTGTCTTTTCAAGCATGTCCTCATACATTCCCTGCAACTCAGATAAAATCGTCTCGGACTTTTCTTGATATTCGTCAAGGGAGGTCGAAGTCTTTGCGTCAAGGCTTTCCACCATTTCTTCGATTTCACGATGGCGGCTCTCAACATTTTCCTTAAAGTCCTCAACTGAGTTTAGAATTTCCTGCTGACGGCTCAACGCGTCAGTCCTAAAGTCCTCTATGGCGCCGTTGATAAAGTTTTGAGCGTCGTCCTGCTTGGCCTTTGACGACTCCCTAAACTCGTAAAGGCTGTCCTCAAATATTTTATTTGAATCCGCAAGCTGCTTTCCAAACTTTTCTTTCCATGAGCTAAAATCAGCCAGCGCGTTTTCGATTGTGGCCACGCCAAGCTGTTGCTGGGTCTCGCTGTCCTGCTTGAATTTTTCCAAATCGCCCATGACGGTTTCTTGCAACTTTGACAAACGCTCGTCGATTTGTTCCGAAAAGGCCTTTGTCTGCAAGTCGATTTCCGCGCCGCTTTCCGAAAGAGTTTCTTGGATTTCGGCCTTGTAAGACTTTGAAAATTCTTTTAGACTTTCCCGAAGTTCCGCCAACTCTTCCTTTAAGTTGCTTTGGTTAGTCTGAACGGTGGCCGCGGTCTTTTTGATTTGTTCTTCAAATTTTTTCTCAAAGGCGCCCAAACGCTCCTTAAGCGCGTCGTTGTATTTTTCCTCAATCCCAATGCGTTCGTTTTCGTAGCCGTTTTGAAATCCTGTGATTTTGTCGTCAAAGCCCTGCTTCCAAGCGTTAAGCTTTTCGTCAATGGCGTCGCCGCGATTCTTAATGTCAATGTCAAAAGCGTTTTCAAAACTGGTAAGCTTTTCGCTGGTTTTGCTAATCGCCTCTTTGCGCAAGTCGTCCATCGCGCTTTCAATTTCTTGAATCTGAGTTGATATCTTGTTTGAATCCTCTTTGATTTTGTCTTCAAATTCCGCCTGCTGCTTTCTTTGCGCTTCGCTAAAAGCCCTAAAGTCGTCAAAGACTTTCTTTTGCGTTTCAGACATGGACTTGCGCAAAGTTTTTTCCAAACCGTCAACGTCGCTTCCGCTTGTCTCAAGCCGCGAGAATCTGTAAAGCATGTCCTTTTTGTATTTTTCCAAATCGCTGTCAAGCTCGTTCATGGCGTTGACTTGCCGCTCGTCGTAAGAGACGATGGCTTTTTTGACGGCTTCGTCCAACTGGCTTGAAATCTCAAGCAGCCGCGCGCGGGATTTTTTTTCGTAATCGTCCAATTGTTCAGCGGCCTGCTTGTTCCATTCTTCAACTGTGGCGCGGCTGGCCTTGGCTTCTTGAATAGCGGCGTCGCTGACAGACTTAAGCTCGGCGATTTCAGCCTTAGCCTCCTTTGAAGCGGAAACAGTGTGTTCCTTAAGGTCTGCCACAATCTTTTTGATTGAGTCTTGCATTCCAGTAATTTTTTCGGTGATGCCGGTCTTGTAGTTTTCAACTTTTTCGTTGATGGAATTTTTGTAGCTTTCAATGTGAGTCTTTGCGGCGTCGGAATATTTTTCGTAAGCGGACTTTTCTTTTTCTTGAATCTTTTGGGTCAAAGCGGAATACATTCCGTCGTATTTGGCTTGAATCTCGTCCATTTGCTTTTGCAACTGCCCCCGCAAACTTTCAAGCGTCTTTCCGTTGCCGGAACTTTCTTTTGCAAGCTCGTCGGCGGTTTTCTTTGTTTCAGACAGCGCCAAATTGACGGTGGACTTGATTTGATTCAAGCGGCCGTTGGCCTCGGACTGCAATTCCAAAATCGAAGACTGGTTGGCCGACTTTATCTCAGCAAGGGACTTGTCGGTTTCCGCGCGGACGCCCTTAATCTTGTCGTTTATGTCGGCGTTAAATTCGTTGATTATCTGCTGGCCGCTTGAGCGAATCTCGGCCTTGTATTCGTCCACGCGCTTTTTTGCCTGCTCCGAAAGTTTTGCAAAAGCGGCGTCCTCAAGTTTTTTCACTTTGTCGGCGGCCGAAGCGTAAATTCCGTCAACAGACGAATTGATTGACTTTAAAAGCTCTTGGTTTTGCTTGAGCGCCTCTTTTGTGGTCATGTCAATTTGATCCGCGCGGTCTTGAACGCCGGCCACGCGCTCGTCAACTTTTTTAAGAATGTCGGCGCCGACAAGGCGCAATTGCTGGGCGTTGACTTTTTCAAAATCGCTGACAAGGGCGGGAACGCGCTTTGAAATTTTTTCTATGCTCTCGGCATTTTCCTTTATGCGCGCGCGAACATTGTCAACCACAAGGCCTTCGTTTTTTACGCGCTTTAAATTTTCTTCCACAGCCGCGGTCATCTCGCTCAACTCGTTGATGGCCTTTCCGTAATTGTTCACCTTCGCTTCGATTTGCTCCGCCGCGCTCTTGTCTTTTTGAACGCTGGCTATAACTTTTTGATAATCGGCCATTTCTTGCGAAAGCCTTTTTACGGTAGCCACGGCCTGATCTTTTTTTGTTTCCAACTCCGCGGCGGCGGCTCTCAAGCTTTGGTAGCGGCTGTCAAGAAATTTTCCCAAGTCTTCCTGCCGCTTGTCTGCGTAGCGCTTGACTTTTTCCATTGAATTGTTGTCGCGGTCCATCATGCGCAGCGCGAACGCGATTCCTGTAGAAATGATTACAGCGATAAGAATTAAAACTATTTCCATATTCCCCCACCCAGAGACTTTTCTATTTTAGCGCATATTCAAGAAACTGTCGATAATTTTTAAACGAAATGTCCGCGGCTTTTAGCGGCATCTTAAAAAGGCGGCGCCAAAAAGGCTCCAAATAGGCGGTTTTCATTCCGGCGTTTTTTGCGCCCAAAACGTCATACTTGGCGCTGTTTCCAACATAAAGGATTTCCCCGGGCTTAACGCCCATTTCCATGGCCAAAACTCCAAAGGGAAATTTTGAAGGCTTTAGGGCTCCTATTTTTTCTGTTGACAAAATCTTGTCGCAGTAAGGCTTCAAGCCCCACAAGTCGCCTTTTTGCTCGGGAGGAAAGTCCGAAAGAAGCGCAAGCCTGTAGCCGGCCTCCTTAAGCTTGACGAAAGTTTCAAAGACATAGTCGTACGTCTTTATTTTCTTAAAATACTTTGCAAGGCCCGTGTAGGCCATTTCGTCAAGAAGGGAATGGGCTTCTTGCGGCGAAATTTTAAGCCGCTCGCTCAAAAGCCGCGCTTGGTATTCAAACAAGTCGCCCAAAGGCGCGGTTCTTCTAAGCTGGCGACGAATCAATCCAAAATGATAAAATGCTCGCGCATAGCGGCAAAAGTGGCCGATGATTCTAAGATTCAGCCTGTAAGCCGGATAAAGAGTTCCGTCAATGTCAAAAACGACAGCCTTAATTCCTTCTATCATTTTTTGCTTTCCTTGGCCGGCTCTTGCGGATAAAACTTTGACGAGGCCTTTACCCGCGTCAAATGAATGAAAAAATCGTTTGTCCTTCCGTTCGCAAACGAATCTAAAAAATATTGTAGAGAATGCTCAGAGCCGTCATAAAACACAACGGCCTTAAATTTTCCTTCGGAATCAAAATACGGAAAAATCGCGGCCGCGTCGTTAAAGACCTTCACTTCTACGCCGTCCGCCGTTTTGCCGGTTTGCCTGATGGCGGCAAGATAAAAATACTGGGGATTGGTGGTGGCCAAAACATAAAGAAGCGGCTTTATATACTGAATCTTGTAGCCTGTGTTCGCTATGTAGCCTGCCGAACTCTGAAAGCCCTTGTCAGTCCACTTGACGGCAAAAGGCTCGATGTCAACGTCAACGCCCGAATCCTTATACAAAATGGTTTTTCGGTTTTGAACGCTCAAAACAGCCGCCGCCAAATTGCGGGTCCAGTCAAGGCTAAGGTTTGCGTTGTAGCCGCTTTCCAAAATTCCCTGGGAGCCTGTGGGGTTCACTTGAACCGTTTTTTGAACGAGCGGCCTCATCTTTAGATAGCTTCCAGCAAGGGGCTCCACAAGGCCGTCGCAAATCCACTTTACAAACCCCGGAGAAGAAAGAGAAATGGAGCCCCGTAAATTTTCAGGAACATAGCGGGGCTTTCCTGTGCGGATTGAAACAGGCTTTCCTTCCTCGTTGTAGGCCGCGTCGTCAACATAGGCGATGTTTCCCAAATTTTCCCGGATGGTTTGGATCATCACAAGCGCGTCGTCGTAGAAGCCTTTTCTGGGCTGAACATATTTCCAAGGAATGTTGTCTTTTGTAAGCGCCTGAATTTCAGAGAATGAGGCTGTGTAGAATTTTTCAAAGGGAACTCCAAGAGGAACGCCCCGCGCCGCGTAGTTGTCAAAAATCACAAGGTCGGCCAAAGAGCTTTTTTGATTTTGGCTGGGCCTAAATTGAACGTATACTTCAGAATCCTTGGCAAAATAGTAGCGCGCCAAAATTGGCTCGCCGCTTTTTTTGGAGCGAACCAAAAGCCAAGAGCCGGGGCTTTCCATATTGTAAGAATCTTCGGTGGAAGAATGCATTCCCTTGGAATCGTAAACGTCAACTTTCATTTGGCTTTTGGGCGCCACGATTGTAAAAAAAACTTCCTGCTGCTCTTCAAGCCGAACTTGAAACTGGGAGCCAATTTGGTTTTCGCGAATTTCTGAGTTGAGGGAGCGGATTGATTCAAGGGAGCCTTCAAACCATTCCCGAGAAATTTTTCTTCTGATTTCCGCCGAATCGGGAATGTCAAAGGAATTCCATTCAGCAAAAAGAGCGCCCCCGCAAAGGGCCATTGCGAACAAAAGCGAAAGCCTTTTTGTCAAAGAAAGAATTCTCTCCACCCTAGCCTTCTCCTTAAACCGCGTCCAAAACCGGCGGAACGTCGCTGGCCGCCACCGGCTCCGGGTCAACAAAAAGCGCGCCTTCCGCCAAATGAACTTGCGGCTCCACTTCTCCGTTGGGCGTCCAAATTTTTCCCTTGGGCGTTTCGTCGGGATGCTTTCCGGCAGGCGCGTTTGAAAGCAAAAGCTTCAAGCGGTTCAACTGGTTGACCTCGCTGGAGCCGGGGTCGTAGTCTATCGCGCTGATGTTGGTGCCCGGATAGCGGCGGCGCAATTCTTTTATCATTCCCTTTCCGGTTACGTGGTTTGGCAAACACGCGAAAGGCTGAACGCAGGCGATGCTGGGAACGCCCGTGTGGATAAGCTCGACCATTTCCGCCGTCAAGAACCAGCCTTCGCCGGTAATGTTTCCAAGCTGAACGATGTCGTCAACGCCCTTCATCAATTCGTAAATGGACGACGGAGCGTCAAAGCGCCTTGAATTTTTAAGGAAGCGCTTCATGTCGCGGCGATACAATTCCATGAACCAAACAAAAAGCTTGGCGTTTCGTTCCGTCTTTTTTGGAAAGGCCAACTGCTCGTGGCGGAAAATGCCGGTGCTGAACGAGTAGAAGAAAAAGTCCGCCAAGTCGGGCATGACGCACTCGGCGCCTTCCTTTTCGATTGTTTCCACAATGTTGTTGTTGGCGGTGGGATGGAACTTGACCAAAATTTCGCCCACAACGCCCACGCGGGGCTTTTTGACCGGCAAAAGGGGAAGGTTGTCAAAATCCTTTATGATGTTCTTGAGCAATTTGTGGTAGCCGTGAAGAGAAAGGGATTCCAGCTGCTTTTCCGCGCGGGCGTTCCATTTTTCGTAAAGGGCGTTGGCGCTTCCTGGATCTTTTTCATAAGGCCTTGTGCGGTAAAGAAGGCGCATCAAAACGTCGCCCACCATAACGGCCATCAAGGCTCGGTGCAAAAGGGGAATCGTAATCTTAAAGCCGGGATTTTTTTCAAAGCCCTGCGCGCTCAAAGACAATACCGGTATGTTTCCCCAGCCAGCGTCGCTCAAGGCCCGGCGTATGAAGCCGATGTAGTTTGTGGCGCGGCAGCCGCCTCCCGTTTGGGAAATGATTAGCGACGTGTTGTCAAGGTCGTATTTTCCGGACTCCAGCGCGGCAATCATTTGGCCGGCGACCAAAATCGAGGGATAGCAGGCGTCGTTGTTCACGAATTTTAGGCCGGTCTCAACCGCCTTGGGGTCAACCGCGTCAAGGACTTCAAATTTATAGCCGGAACAATTGAAGGCCTTTTGGACAAGCCTAAAGTGAATGGGCGACATTTGAGGCGCGATGATTGTGTGCTTGTAGCGCATTTCTTTTGTAAAGACTTGCCGCTTGTAGGCCGCAGACTTGTATTCGGGGCGAGTGTGGTTTCGCTCGTGCGCCTTTACAGCCGCAATCAAAGAGCGGATGCGGATGCGGACGGCTCCAAGGTTGCTTCCTTCGTCAATCTTAATGAGCGTGTACATTCTGCCCTTGCTCTTTAAAATTTCGTCAACTTGGTCGGCGGTAACAGCGTCAAGGCCGCAGCCAAAGCTTGTGATTTGCACAAGCTCCAAGTTGGGCATTCCGCTTACAAAGGCGGCCGCGCGATACAAGCGGTTGTGGTAAACCCACTGGTCGATGATGCGCAAGGGCCGCTCGATGGAGCCAAGGTGCGCCACAGAGTCTTCGGTAAAAACCGCCAAGCCCAGGCCGTGAATCATTTCAGGGATTCCGTGGTTGATTTCAGGGTCAAGATGGTAGGGACGGCCAGACAAAACGATTCCGTGAACGCCGGTGGTGATTATGCGCTCAAGGGCCTCTTCGCCTTTTTGCTGAATTTCTTTTCTGAATTTTTCCTGCTC
The DNA here is from genome assembly GCA_937902125.1 of uncultured Treponema sp. Lineage (GTDB taxonomy): Bacteria > Spirochaetota > Spirochaetia > Treponematales > Treponemataceae > Treponema_D. Next base: position 2,865 of record CALDIB010000031.1, on the reverse strand, counting down.
TTCCCAAGCCGCGTCAACGGCGCGCATAACTTTGTCAAAAGTTATTTCTTTAAAGTGGGGATGCAATTCTTCAAAAAGCCGGTAGGCCAAGCGGTTCTTGTCGTAAATGGGCAAGAAAGGATCCATGTATAATATGGAGGAATCTTGGCGCAACGCGTCGATGTTGTTCCGCAAAACTTCGGGATAGCTTGTGACAATGGGGCAATTGTAGTGGTTTCCGGCGCCCGCGTCCTCTTGCTTTTCGTATGGAGCGCAGGGATAGAAAATAAATTTCACTCCAGCCTTTAAAAGGCTTTCCACATGGCCGTGGCTGATTTTTCCTGGATAGCATACGGATTCCGACGGAATGGACTCCAAGCCCTTTTCGTAAACGCTTCTAGTTGAGCGGGGGCTTAATCGAACCCTAAAGCCCAGCTTGGTGAAGAAGGTGAACCAAAGGGGATAGTTTTCATACATGTTAAGGACGCGGGGAATTCCAACTTCGCCAAAAGGCGCGTCTTGCAAGGCAAGGGGCGTGTAGTCAAAGACCCGCTTGTATTTCCAGGCAAAAAGGTTTGGAATCTCAGCCTCGTCGGAGCCGTCCAATTTTGACGCTTCCTTGTTGCTCGCGTCAATCACCGAAACTTTTTCGCCCAACTCGGCGCCCCGCTCGCAGCGGTTTCCAGTCACAAAGGCGCGGGAAACTTGATTTCCGTCCTTGTCCTTTGTGGTGAATGTGTTTATCGTAAGCAGGCAGTTGTTCTGGCATTTTCCGCAGCGGCGCAAGTCCAAGTCAACATGGAAATTTTCCAGCTGCTCAGGAGTCGCGAGAGTCGTCCTAACGTCGTGAACCGTTCCCTCCGGCTCGCCGGGCTTGGGAGCCATCAAGTCCCGCCACTGGTCGCTGGCGATTAGCGCCGAACCGTAGGCGCCCATAAGGCCCGCCACGTCCGGACGGAACACGTTCACGCCCGAGATTTTTTCAAAGGCGCGCAAAACGGCGTCGTTGTTAAATGTTCCGCCTTGAACAACTACCTTTGTGCCTATGTCGCTGGCGCGGCGCAATTTTATGACTTTAAAAAGCGCGTTTTTTATTACCGAATACGAAAGGCCTGCCGAAATGTCTGCGACCGTGGCGCCTTCTTTTTGCGCCTGCTTTACGCGGCTGTTCATAAAGACGGTGCAGCGGCTTCCTAAGTCCACGGGAGCGCTGGCGGTCAAGGCCTTTTGGCTGAACTCCCGAACATCCATGCCCATAGTGCGGGCAAAATTGTCCAAAAAGCTTCCGCAGCCGGAAGAGCAGGCTTCGTTCAACTGAATTGAAGAAATGGCGCCGTCCTTCATTCTAAGGCACTTCATATCCTGGCCGCCAATGTCCAAAAGGAATTCAACTCCGGGAACAAAAAAGTCGGCCGCCCTAAAGTGGGTTATTGTTTCAACCTCGCCTGCGTCAACGCCCAAGGCCGCCTGAAACAAGGCCTCGCCGTAACCGGTGGACACGGCGCGCGCGATGTAAACGTCTTTGGGAAGACGGGCGTACAAATCCTTTAAAGTTTGAACGGCGATGTCAACCGGGTTTCCGGCGTTGGCCGTGTAGAAGCTCCACAATATGCGGCCGTCGATGTCGGTAAGGACAGCCTTTGTGGTGGTGGAGCCTGAGTCAAGTCCAAGGAAGACCGGGCCTTTTGTGGAATCCAAGTCGCCCCGCAAGGCTTTTTCGCTTGCGTGCCGCTGGCGAAATTCTTTAAGTTCTTCTTCGTCTTTAAACAGAGGCTCCAAGCGCTGGACTTCCCGCAATTCGGCGCCCACAAGATTTTTTAGGCTTTCGCGGAATTCTCCGATGGTTGGAAAATGGAAGGGCTTTCCGTCAGCGCCGCAAGCGAAATTTCTTTCCGCGGAAAAAGCCGCTCCCTGCGCCACGAACAACTGGGAATTTTCAGGAACGATTATTTCGTCGTCCTTAAGCTTTAGGGTTTCGATGAAGCGGCGGCGAAGCTGCTCCATAAAGTGCAAGGGGCCGCCCAAAAAGGCCACCTTTCCGCGAATGGGCTTTCCGCAGGCAAGGCCAGAAATTGTTTGGGTGACAACCGCTTGGTAAATTGAGGCGGCTATGTCCTCGCGGCGCGCTCCTTCGTTAATCAACGGCTGAACGTCAGTCTTGGCAAAAACGCCGCAACGGGCGGCGATTGGATAAATGGTGGTGGCGCCCGCCGCAAGCTGGTTAAGGCCGGCGGCGTCGGTTTCCAAAAGAGCGGCCATTTGATCGATGAAGGCTCCCGTTCCGCCGGCGCAAGTTCCGTTCATGCGCTGCTCGACGCCGCCTTTAAAATACGTGATTTTAGCGTCCTCTCCTCCAAGCTCGATTACAACGTCGGTTTGGGGAATTATTTTTCGGACTGCGGTGGTGGCCGCGATTACTTCTTGAATAAAGGGAACGTTGAGCCACTGGCTTACGGCCAAGCCGCCGCTTCCTGTCACCTTGACGCTTAGGGTTTGCTCCGCCCCGTCAGGAAACTGTTCCTGCAAGGAATCCAAAGCCTTGTTGACGACGGAAATAATTGTGGAGCGAATGTCGGCGCGATGGCGCTCGTAGGCGCTATATAAAAGCTCGTCGTTTTGTCCAAGCGCGGCCACCTTTACTGTGGTGGAGCCAACGTCAATTCCAAAACGGACGGGCGAAACTATCTTCTTAAAAGCAGAATCCTTAGAAAATTCCATAATTATACAATGATAGCGCGTTTATAGTAAATTTGCAAGCGTAACGCGCTTTTGCTTATGGAAATTTATTCAAGCGCCCGCATTCGCGGGCTTCGCAATAGCGCTTTTATGGCAAATTTGCAAGCGTAACGCGCTTTTGCTTATGGAAATTTATTCAAGCGCCCGCAT
>CALDIB010000030.1 GCA_937902125.1 uncultured Treponema sp. | reverse complement strand
AGTTTACGACCGAACCCTCGATTCTGCAAACCTGGTGGCACTACATATTGTCTAAATATAAAACGAAAGGAGTTTTTTATGTCAGAGATGAACCACATCTTTTTGTTTGGTCGCGTCGTCAAGGACGCGGAGTTGAAGAAAACCGCGAGCGGATTGAGCGTGGCGGTTTTCTCAGTCGCCAACAACCGTTCCGTCAAGAAAAGCGACGGAACATACGAAAGCAAGGGCAATTTCTTCCCGCTGGCCGTATACGGAAGCTACGCGGAAAAGATTCTCCGCTTCTTGAAAAAGGGACAGAGATTGAACATCGAAGGATACTTGAAGCAAGACAAGTGGGAGAAAGATGGAGCGAAGCGAAGCGCGACTTCCATCGGAATCCGCTCCATTCAATTCCTCTTTGATCCAAAAACGCCCAACGCGCCGGAAGAGGACACCTTCGTGACGGAAGATGACATTCCGGACGACGATTCCTTTGAGATGACCGAAGAGCAAATGGCCGGCATGGGGGAGATTTACAGCTAATGCCGTGGCGGGCCGTCATTCGATTGCTAAGGCCGTTAACGCGCATCGCGGAGCGGGAATTCGCCGCCGCAATCGCGTTTTTGAGCCGCCATTACACTTTTTTGGCCGTCATGGTCTTGTCAATCGTTGGCGGCGCGTTTTTCTTCGCCGAGTGCTATTTGTCAAGATACAAGCATTGGAACTATTGGCTTTGGAAAAGCCGCGCTGTTACAAAAACGATAAACTTCGCCGCGATTTTATTCGCGCTTAAACTAATGATAGGAGGAATGTAAAAATGAACGTGATTACCGTTCACGGCAAAGTGGTCAAACCGGCGGAAATGAAGCTCATAAACCTAAAGGGCGAGCCTAACGCGATGGCCGTGTTCACCGTCGTGGACTTGGGCTTGCCGAACCAACAGAACGAGCCGATTTATTTCACCGTCAACTATCCGAAAGACGCGGCGGCCTTGATAGCCGAGTATCTTGTGGAAGGAAAGGAAGTGAATGTCGTCGGAACGATGAGGCAGCGGTTTCACAAAGGGCCGGACGGAAAGAAAGTGCCTTACTCTTTCTTGCAAGCCGACATCGTTGAGCTTTTGCCTGTTTTCGCGACAAGGAAAAGAAAAGCGGAGGCCGCTTCGTGAACCGCGAGAATGAGTATGCGACGCTTCGGGTAAACTTTGAAATTTCGCAAGGCGACGCGGAGCTTTTGGCAAGGATTGTCAACGACACCGACGACGAGGAGCTTTGCGAATTCTGCAGCTCGCTTTTGAAGGAAACCGCAATCGCGGCCAAAAGGACGCGCGACGCGGCTGTAGGAATATTGGAAAAAAATCCGTTCTCATTTTGGGAGCGGAGCGAACAAAAGAAATTATAAGGAGAAAGAAAATGAAAAGCTTCAAATCATTCCAGCATCAAAGAATCTTGTTGGAGGACAACACAATCGCCCACGGCGAATACATTGTTGACGGCATGGCCGTAAGAATCAAGGACGGCTGGCTTGACGACAGCATGGACGAAGAAGGCAACCTCATTCCGGCAATAGAAAGCGAAACAGGGAGTCACATCGAGCATTGGAGAAACGGAGTCCTTCATTGTGAAAAAGGCCCGGCCATCATCGACCAAGTTGACAATTACGAGGAATGGTGGCTTAACGGAAAGCAAGTTTCGCCGCAGGAGAAAGCTTAATGACAGAAAAAGAGATTTTAGCGTTAAGGGAAGAATTCTCTCAAAACGAGCTTTACAAGAAGTCTTGCTCTCCATACAAAGATTGTCAGTTCGAGCAGTTTTCCGCTGACGGCGAAATTCTTGAAGGCCGCCACGGAAAAACCGACGTTATCAACGGAAAAGAGCGATACGTCATTTTCACCTTCAAGAACGGTTTGATTCACTCACAAGACGGCATGGCCGCCGTCGAGTGCCCGAACCATTGGGAATGGTGGAACAACGGCTTGTTGGAGAAAGTAATCGACAACGACGCTGGCGTTGAGGAAATATGGAAGGACGGAGTTCCGATTAGCATTTCGGAAAGGACGGATACAGAAAAATGATTTTTAGCAAAAACGCAGACGAAAAGGAAATTGCGGAAAAAAAGGCCATGCAAGAACTGGACAAAAAGGAAGAGCCTAAAACGATTTCTCCGCAAACACAAAAGTCGCCGGACATGGTGACGATAGACCGCACCGTGGCGGAAAGCTTTATGATTGCCATTGAAGAGTGCGTCGGCGACATTCAAGAGCAAAAGGCTCTCGTTGACAAGCTCATCAACGACCGGCGGCAGGACTTGGTAGCGTTCCAATCGGAAACCATAAGAAAGTTCAACGACTTGATTTCCGCGACAAGCGGCCTCAAAGAAAAGCTCAAGACGACCGAAAGCTACGAAAGCTATCTTGAAGAGCGAGTGAAAAACATCAACCTTGAAAAAGAAGTCAACATGCTTCAAGAGCAGCTTTACAAGGAAAAGGCGGAATTTTCCCAATTCATTATCAAGATAGACAATTTCTTGACGACGAAAATCGGCGACATGAAAGACAAAATCGAAGAGCTTCACTCCGCCGACAACGTTATAAAGCAGAACATTGACGACTTTAAGGAAGAAATCAAGGCCATGTTCGCTCAGCAAACCGTAAAGACCGACAACCTTATTACAGAGTCCGCTGACCAAATCCGAAAGGTTTCAGACAGCAACATAAAGGGAATGAAAGCGGAAGCGAACGAAATGATTAAGGCATACACCGAAAAATGCCAGGAGAACTTGCAAAAAGTCCAGCAACAGTCAATCGACTTTTTAAAGCAATGCTCCGACCAACACAAAAAGCTTATCGAAAAAGTTCCGTCTGTGGCCGCAAGCAAATTTTCGACAAAAGACATCGTTATTTTCGCGATGGCCGCCGCGTCGATATTGTTCGGCGCGGCCCGTTTCTTTCTTTAAGAATATGAAATCGACATTGTGTTTTTTCGCTCGACCTTGCGCTCCGACTTCATTTCGCGAAGCTGTTGTTCCTTGTAGAGCGAAAGAACCGTGTCGCGAGGAAGCTTTATATAGCTGTTCTTCTCGTCCATCAAAGTGATTGAATTACCTTCTTTTGAAGCGGAAACGACGCGAAGCTCTGAAAAGAGGACGGAATTTTTTCCTTTTCCGAAAAGAGCGTCGGATTGAACGTCGATGTTTTTCAAAACAGAGCCAATCCGCAAGTTTCTGTCCTGTCCATTCTTTACAAGCGCTTGGTCGTTTTCGACTTTTTGACCGTCTCCGCTTATGGTGTCGAACATTGGCCGGGCGATGTATTTGTCCGGGAAATCCTGTTTGATTTTTTCTTCATTTAATGGAACGCATTTAACGGCCTCATGGTAGATTCCGGCGATGACCATGTTTAAATTCTTCTCTTCTCTGGCCATTTCATTCAATAGCGCCTGCGTTTTGGCTTTTTCGTCTTTGCTCATTTGGTCGATTATCATTTTAGCAGCCCTCATAGCGTCGCAAGGGCTGTTGGCCTTTTCTCTGCAAGCGACGGAAAGGTTGTGCGTGAAATTCGCCGCCGTGTTGTCTCGCAGTTTGAAGTAGTCCTCATATTGCGACGGAACGAGTTTTTGCCAAGCGGGAGAATGTTCGTCAAATTTGTTTTCCCAACGTTCGGCGGCGGTGACTTCGGCGAAGTCTTTGTTTTTTAGAATCAATGTTTCCTCGCCGTTTGAAAGCGTGTATGTTCCGGCGGCTTCGTCGCGGCTTTGGGGAACAAAGCCTTTGTATGTTTTCAATCCGTGTTGCGTTATCAAAGAAAATTCGGGGATTTCCGTTCCCTTTATTCCTCTTGATTCGTCGGCGAAAACAATCGTTTTGCCTTCGGCGATTCGCGCTTGGACGGCCTCGCGCTCCTTTTTGTCGGACAAAAGCGTTTTAAAGGTTTTCTTCGGAAGCTCCAATTTTTCGCCGCCGCTTTCAACCTCATATGTTCCGTTCTTTTTGTTAAAGCCGGTCACAATGGGATTTTCGATTGAAACGAGGCCTTTCTCCGTTTTTACGGCAAAAGACGGAAGGACGGTCTTTCCGTAAACGATTGGAGCGGTCGGGTCGAACATCGCTGTTTCGGGCTTTGGCTTTTCTTCTTCGAACGCCGCGCCGCCGCCGTCCATTGGCCTCTGCGGCTCTTGCGGCTTTGCGATAACGCCGCCTTCGTCGCTGTCGCGGTCTTGGGCTTGGTCATTCGACTTTTGCTTTTCGTTTTCCTCTTTAGCGATTTCTTCCGGCTTTGGAACTTCTATTTTTTTCTCGCCGGAGATTTCGGAAATTTCATTTATTACATTCAAAAGCTTCTTATAGTTTTCGGGTGAAAATTTTACATTTTTCAAAAGCTCAGCGGCGTTGTCCAGAGATGATTGTTCAAGATTTTCTGTCGAATTATTTTTTTCATCAACATTGGAAAATTGCAATTTTCCTATTGACAACAACTTGTTTTTGTCGTATTGTGAATTAATGGCTCTGTTGTTTATTGCATCTTGGAGTCGCACAGGGCTTCCCCCATTCTGCAGAATGAGCGAAGCTATTCGGCTGATTTCAGAATCTGCATAGATTATCTGGTCAGCCGTTTTTATTTGCTTTACAAAATCCTTGATACTTTTGTTGTGAGTGCCGATTGAAATATTTTCACCATCTCTAAAAATAATGACAGATTCAACCGCTCTCTTATGATTAGAATCTTCTCGAACAAATGATTTTCCATATACATTCACAGGACGGAATTCCCCGGTCTTTTCGTCCAGCGTTTCTTTTTCAAGAACAATAGCTGGTTCTGAAAGAGTTTGATACATTGCGGCAAGAAGGTTATTCCTGTCTGATTTTGACAATTTTTCAAATTGATTATCGCCAAGCCTTACAGTGGCAACGGGGGTTTCAACAGTTCCATTCGGAAAAAGTTTATTCCAATTCTCACGATTTAATTTCACTTCTATGAGTGGAGAAACATTTTTATCCAAAGAATACGCAAGAGCTTTTTGAAGCTGCACTTCTTCACTTTGAGTCGCTGCTTCCTTTTCAAATCGTTCATAGTATGAAGAAAGTTCGGTTTCTGTTTGTTGTCTTTCTTCTTCATAATTCTCAACATTAAATTTTATCTGTCTTAAAAGTTCTTCGTCCTTTATCTCAACAGTCGTCTGAATGAGCGGAATGTCGTAATCGCCCCGCTTGAACTTTGATATAAGGAACTGGTCTGGAACTTCTGAATCCATGGATTGGCGATAAGTGATTGCGGGTATTTCGTCATCGGAAAAGCTTGTTTCCGAATACTGTTCCGGCGAAAGTTCCTTGAACAATCCTTCGTCAATTCTGATTTTGTATTCACGGGCCGAAACCTTGTCTGAATTGGCGTATAGCATTTCAGTTCTGTCAACGACTTCAAGCGGAATCTGGCCGACATCATAATCTTCTTCTTCGTCAAACCAATGGGGATTTCCGTTTTCGTCAAGGTAGTCGGGCTTTGGATTCTCCTGCGCAGCAATCTCCGCTTCCATAGCGGCTTCGCTCATGCCGCCGTTGGCTTCCATTTGTTCAATACGCTCATCAAGAGTTTCGTCGATTTTATTTTCGGGAACGAAATTATTGTTCTTCTTGCTTTTTCTCTTTGCCATAATCAATTCTCCTTTTTAATAGCCCATGCCGGAATATCTTTTTGTTTTCTCCGGCTCTCTCTGGTCTGGCAATTCCACGATGTTTTTTGAAAACAAAGATGGGTTTATGCGGCTTTCCCATGTGGATTCAACACTGGGATTGTTTTTTGCCGTGTGAGCCGAGAAGAAATCCGCGCCAGGCTTAACGCCAGCTTTTTCCGTCACGGAATTGAAACAACCGCAGCCTAGGGGCAGGGCCGCGTCGGTAAACGCGTTAAGTCTTACAAGCTCTTCAAGGCGGTCTTCAAAAACCATTGACATGGCGCCAAGTTTTTGAGACAAAGCCTCTGTGTATACAGGGAATGCCTTCACCGCTCCGACCTCAAGACCCGCGAACTGCAATTCCGTTCTAATTTCAAAAGCATCCTTCTTGAAGAACGACACATCGTAAAATTTCAATCCTTTTATTTTTCCGCCGTTTCCGTCGGTGAAAACAACAGGAACAAAATCGTCGTTCCAGTTGTTGATGTCGTTCACCTTTTCCGCGACGCTGGAAAGAGCTTTGATGTTTGAAATCTCTTGGTTTGCGAGCGGGAATTTGTCGTTCAACATTGAGTCCTTTTTCCCTAAACGCTCCAAGTCAACGACATTTTTCCATCCGTCTTTGCGCGTATACAAGCCGTATGTTCCGTGGTCAAGGATTATGTGTCCGGCGAAAAGGGATTTTCCTGTCAGCTGTTTTGTGAACATTTTGTTCAATTTGACCGTTGTTTCCATGTCCTCGACGCTCGGATCCGTTCTTCCGCTTGGGTGGTTGTGGACGGCGCAAATCATGCAGTTTGTTTCTTCCGCGCGCGTCACCAAGTCTTTTAGCATATCAACGCTGGCAACCGCCAATGTAACATTCGGCATTTTGCTTGACACGGCCAGATGGTCGCGAATTTCGCCTGTGCTTTTGTCAATCAAAACATAGCGCATTGTCTCAAAGCGTTTGTCGCGGTAAATGTCCATCGCGGCCCGCAGCTGCGAAAAGCCCTCGTCGCTGATTTTGCCTTCGCTTTGCAAGTCGAGTTTTTGGCCAACAATGTCGAACACTCCGCGCTTGGCGAAGTCGTTGAAGGCCTTATACATTCCGCTTTCCTTGCCGTTGAGAATCGGCAAAACAATTTCGTCGCGCCTCATCTCGGACTTCTTCAACTGGCCGGGCGTAAGCCAAGGGTCGCTCTTTCCGTAGTTGAAGCGCATTGAGTCGGAAACGCGATACGGATACATGAATTTTGAATAAACCGCCTCGTCATCCTTCAATGTTCTTGCCATGCCGTTAGCCATTCTTTTCCCGAAAATGACAGCCGCGTGGTTGTAATTATGGTATTCCGCTTGTTCCATCCAGAACTTTGTAGCTTCCCCAAGCTCCACATCGTCTACCCTGTAGCCGCTCAACACAGAGTCGCCCAAAGAAGCGTCAAAGAGGCCTTCTTTAACATTCGGGTTGCCGCCATCAATATGCGCGCCGTTTGACAGGTTTGTTGTTTTAGTCCAAAGAATAGGCGTGTCGTTTCTCACATGCTTGTATTCGCCGTTTTCCCATGTTCCCATCCACTCTCCGGCCACGTAAATTTCATACAAAGCTTTGTCAAATTTTCCTGCTTCTTGATTGTAAAGATTGAATTCTTTTTCAAAGCTTCTTTTTTCCTCGTTGTATTTGAAGCCGATTTTTTCAAGCTTTTCCTTATTTGACATAAGCCGCGCGTGAACGGTATCGATAGTTTCTTGAACGCCGTATTCAGTTTCCGGCGACTTGACGAACATTTCTTCCGTGTCGCAACCAAAGAAAAGGCCGCCTTCGTCCGACGCAAGCTCTTTCGCGGCGGAAGCCATTTCCGGCTTTTTAAGTTCTGCGAGCTGGTCTTTTGTGGGCAAGCCCGAAACGGTTTTGATTTCAACCGATTCGCTCTGTTTAACAGGCTTTATCGCTGGCTTGGATTCTTCTTTCACGGCATCTGTAGTCTGCGCAGTTCCGTCCAATGAATCGATTTCGCCGTCAAGCCACTTTTGATATTTTTCCCACCCGGCGGCTTTATATAGGTCATGCTCTTCTTGGGTTATGTCTCCGCCTTTGAGCATTTCGGCGAGCATGGCTTCGTGGCGCGCGGTTCTCACTTCCCATTCAACTTCCTTCATGGGGCGGAGGTTGTTCAAAATGTCGGCTTCAAGAATTTCACGCTGTTTTTCAACAGGATACTCCATAAGCTTTTGCTCCAAACGTTCCGTTTCAAGTTTTGCCAAGATTTCCGGCAATTTCTTCTCAACGTCTTTGATTTGCCTTTCAAGATTGTGTTTTTGACTGTTAAGGCCGTGAACGTATTCCGTTATGTCGTCGTCGGTGACAAGATTCAACGCGGCGAGCCTTTCGTCCATGCGGCTTTTGCCGCTTTCATATCTTGCGACGGCCTGTCTGTCGCGCTTGATTTCTTGCTTTAGCCAGTCGGGAATTTCGTTTCCGATTTCCTTTTCCTTTTTGGCGATTCCCTCGTGGTATTCAAGCGCGTCTCTCGCTCCGTTAAAGTCGAGCGACATTTGCTGCCGTCTTTCTATGATGTCGTCAAAGTCCTTGATTTTAAGCTCGACGCTTGACAGCTCTGCCTTGATTCCTTTGGTTTCCTCTTTAAGAATGAGGTTGGCCTTTTTGCGGGGGTCTTTGATAAGGTCTAGCTTCAAGTCTTCGGGGTTGATGTCCTCGACGTTCAGAGCGTCGCCCTTGTAGCTCCAAAGCTCGCCGATTCTGCTTATCTTTTCGTCGTGCTTTTGGTAAAGAACGGAGTCAATGCTGTCGTTCATCACTGGGTAGACGATGTGGACGTTTCCCTGCAAGTTGCCTTGCCGCCAAATGCGGCCTTCCGCTTGGACGGTTTCGCTCGGATTCCAGCCAAGGGAACAGTTATACATGACAAAGCTGTTTCCGTTAAGGTCTATGCCTTCCGCTGTGTTGCGGCCTCCGATGAGAATCTTGAGCTTGCTTTTTTCGTCGTTGAAGCTCGCGGTGATTTTTTCTTTCTTTTCCACGGAATTGTTTTTTTCGCCGTTGATTATTTCGACGGCCTCTTTGGGAATTCCTCGGCTGACAAGATAGTCTTTGATGATTCCGTGCGAGTCTTTTCCGAGCGGAACATACATAAACTGTCCCTTTTCGGGATTGTTCTTATACATGTCGATAATCGCGTCGCAAACGAATTTAAGCTTTGGCGACGTTTCGACAAGCTCTTTCATTGACGGAAGCTTCACGCCCGGATACATCGCGGGATTGGCCAAAGCCGGTGCGACGCAAGAAAGGCGCATGTTGTTCATTGCGACGATTGTGTCTGCGCTCGTGGATTCCACGCCCAAGGCTCCGGCCATGCGGGCTTCGTCTATCTCGCGCATTTCCTTTTGAAGCTCGCTCATATCAAGCGGCTTTACATGGGTGTATTTGTTGGGTCGAATGATTCCCGCTTCCTCGCCGTCAACCTTGTCGATGAATTCCGTCAAGATGCTTTGCAAGGCGGGAAGCTCTTTCCAGTTTTTCATGACTTGCTTCGTGTCGATTTCGCCGCTGGAAGTAACGCCAAGCTCTTGCTTTGTTTGCGCGAATTCTTCAAAGAACGAGCGCAAGCTGTCGATTCCAGATTGCTTCAAACGCTCGCGGCCAATATATGAAAGCATTGAATAAACTTCCGTAGGGCTGTTGGTGAACGGCGTGGCCGTAAGCATGAATACGTTTCGGTCGTTGTTGTTCCTTTGGACAAGCTGCGTCATCGCGAACATTTTCAAGGCGCGGTTGCTGGGCTTTCCGCTGGGGATTCCGGCGTATTCGTTGGACTGTCCTTTCTTCTTTGGACGCGGAACCACCCAAAGGTTTTTGAAGTTGTGAGCCTCGTCAACCGTGATGTGGTCAAAGCCGCAGTCCTCAAAGAATACGTAGTTGGGATTCTTGACTTGGCTTGAAACGCCGATCACACCGGCGATTTTTTCTTTCGCGGCGGCGTTCTCGGATTCGCTTCCGTCAAAATCAGTGCTCAACAAGTCCTTGAAGTCCTCGAAAAGCGGGCCGACGCAAGACTCGTCCTTGAACGTTATGTTCTTGAGTGCTTCGTATGTGCAAAGGGAGATTGAATTTTCCGGCAGGTTCAGCTTGTGAGGATCGTTCGGGTCAACGAATTTGGAGATTGAGTCGCGGCTTAAATTGTAAAGGTCGTTAATCTTTGTCTTGGGGAACAGTTGCTTAATGTCCGTATACCACTTTGAGTAAACTTGGTTCGGAACGACGATAAGCGGCTTTTTGCTTCTTCCTAGCTGCATTTGGTTTTCTGTCGCGGTGATTCCCGCGGCGGTCTTTCCCACGCCCACGTCATACGCGAGCAAGCCGTTTCCCTTGCTGCAAAGGAAAGATATTCCCTTTATCTGCTGGTCGTAAAGCTTGAATTTGCTGTCGCCCTTGAACGCGCTCATTCCGTCAACGAAAAGCGGAAGGTTGGAATAATCCGGCGCGATGTATGAGTTGAACCTTCGGTTGTATTCGGCTTCAAGGCGAACTTTGGTTTCCCCTGTTATGCCTTCGTGCAAGTAGCGGTCAAAAAGACGGTTGGCAACGTCGCTTCTTGTCTGCCTCTTCAAGTCCGCCTCCTTCTTACGCTCCGCCTTTTCCGCTTTCTTCTCTTCCTCGCTCATTCTGCTGGCGCGCCAGCCGCGAAGGGCATTGGCCTTTACAGGCTCGCCGTCGATGTATTCAACGATGTCCATAAAAGAAACGGTTTCGCCCAGCTCTTCACGCGAAATGTTCGCGCTCGCGAAGTCGATGTCCTTTCTCCACATTCCCATAGCGAGCGTTGAGTTTTGCGCCCACAAGATGAACGATTCCTGCAAATTCAATTCAACGGCGTTTCCGTCCTCGTCAATATGCGTCGTCTTAAACGATTCCGCGAGCGGCGTTTTTAATCCAAAGTGAATGTTTTCCATCGTAAGCGGCACCTTCTTGACGGATTCAAGCATTGCGATGTTCTTGTCAAAGTCCATGTCCTTGGCCACGCTCTCTCCGTATCTCTGAACCAAGGCCTCCTTAAGCGACTTTTGCTCGTCGATTTTTGCGTAAATGTCGCCGGAAAGAAAAAGCTCTTTGTGCGTCCAAACGCCCGCGGCCTTTTGAACATATTCTCCGCTTTCGCTTATGTAGCGAATATCGGCGGCTGAAAGCTTTTCAAGGTCGATGTTGCCCTGCCAGTCGGTCGCCTTCCAAATAGGGAACACGCGAGCGTCAAATTCGCGGCCATAAAGGCGCGCGAATTCTTCTGATGTCATCAGCTCGCCTTGTTTCTTGGACACTCCCCACTTTCGCGGCCTTTGCGGTTTTGAGGGAATGTCGTTGAAAGACGGCAGCAAACTATCGATTTTGTTCAGTTCGTCTTGGACAGTAAGGCCTTCGTGAGCGGTGACATACTCTTCTTCGCGGCCAAAGCGGTTTGTGCGGGTTTTCACTTCGCCAAGAACTTTTTCCGGATGGACCTTAAAATGATAATTGTTAGAAAGTCGCTCTTTTTCAGTTGCAACGAATTGCTCAAATATTTTATCCCATTCGACATTTGGTTCATCAATTTGTCTTTGTTGGAAGTCTTTTCTTACGCCTTCATAATTCTGCATAATGATGATGTCAGTTCCGACTTGCGTTGTGGGAAAAGTTCCTTCCGGCAAACGATAAGCGTCAATAAGCCTGCCTTTTAACGCGATAAGCTGCTTCGCCTTGTCGTTCGCGGAATTCAAAAATCCGCTTGGAACAACAAAAGCCACAATGGAATTTTCGTCTTTAAGAGCGTCAAGGCCTTTTGAGATGAAGTATTCTTCATAGCGGTCAAATTCCTTGCCTTCGCCCACTCCTTTCCATTTGTCGTTGTATTCGCCGTAAGGCGGGTTGCCGATTACAATGTCATATTTGGGCTGTTTATAACCGCTTCCAACATGAAAACGCTCGCTTTCGTCAAAGAATTGTTTTTGATACGCGCCTTGAACTATGTTCGCGTCCGGGTGCAGAATTTTGTTTATGCGGGCCGATGTTTCGTCAAGCTCGTGCATTGTGAATTCATTGTTTGGGCGGTTGTTGGCAAATTTCCCGACACCGGCGCTAGGCTCAAGAACTGTCTTGGCGTTGGGCGCGTAGTGGTCAACGATTTCCCAAACTTTTTCGACAAGGTTGTTCGGCGTGTAGAATTCGTTGAGGATTCCAGCGTTGGAGCGATTCACTTCGTTAAGCCCGCCCGCTCCTTCGTATTGCAATAGAATTGCCTTGTCCGCTTCGGTGATTTGCTCGTCGGGCTTTTTCAAAATTTCACGGCATTGCTCGCGGATTTTCTTAATGTCTTTTTTGGAAGCAAGTTGTTTTTCTTCTTGTTTTACAAGCTCTGCCTGTTCCGTTGCTTCAATTTCTTGCTTGAAGCCTTCCGGCATAACAACTGTGTCAGGGTGGACGATTCCAAGCGCCCAATTAAGAGTCGTCTCTGAAAGCCGAGTTTGGCCTTTTTCAATTTGCGCGCGGTAAAGTTCGCACATGTCCGCAAGAGAAGCCGCGCTGCTAGTGTCCACTCCGATTTTATCAAGCTCTTCTTGCATATCCGCGAAATAGTAGTCGCGGATAAAGCTGTCCATGCGGTCAAAGACTTCTTCCACGCTATTGAATTCACGCATTGCGTTGTCAACATCAACGTCGTTCTCGTTGTCCAAATACTCGCCTCTTTGCGCGTCGTAGACCATAAGCTTTCCGTTTTCGGACACTTCAAGTTGGAAGTCCATTCGTGCCAGAATGTTTTCAAGGGCGACAGGTCGGGGAGTAAAAACCTCTTTTTTGTTAAATGACTCTTTCACTTCTTGTCTGAAGCTTTCAAATTCATTTTTATAATTTTCATCAAAATCTTCCGTGATTCTTAGAATGTTGTTTTCAACAGGAATGTAAAAGCAGTCTTTTTCAACGCAATAAAAGATGTCTATGTTTGTCTGTCCGTGAACATTTCCCGCGGCGTTATAAAAATCTTTATGGACAAAATTAACCTCGCTTGCGTTTTGTTCCCAACTTATGTTGTTTAGAAGCAGCGTGGATTCGTCTTTCGCTCCGTTGCGAACTTCAAGCGGGGAAAGATTCTTGAACGAGCGATACGGAATGTAATTAAAGCCGTTGTATTGGAACGATGAGAAGTTCTTTTCCGGCTTTTTGGAAATGTCGGCTTCTTTTTCAACAGCGCCGCCATTTTGAAGCGAACGTGCAATCGCCTCAACGTCGTTGCCGGTTTCTTGCGCTATGTCGAACGGAGTTTTCTCCGTCTCTTCAATCTCTTGGCGGTCCGTGTTTTCCGCGTATTGCGGGAATTCTTCGGGGTGGTTTTTGTAAAGCCATTTTTCGACCGTCATTCCCTCTGGAACATGGTAGTCAATTTCCATCATGCGAACGCCTTTGATTTCGTTCAAGTCAAGGTAGCCCCACTCGGCCATCTCGTAGTCGCCGTTAAAGCATTGGAAACCGTATGCTTCGCCGTCGGTTCCGATTTCTGTGACAAGCGTTTCCGTTCCTGTAGGGTGGAAATATCGGAAAACAATCGGATGCTCTTTTGCTCCGTCGCCGTCTCCGATTTTGGGGGCGTTGCTCACGGCGGCGGCAAGGCTTTTAAGCTTTCTAATAAAGAATTCGCGCTCCTCTCCTTGCGCCAAGTTGAGCGTGGTTCTGTATTGTGCGTCCGGCATTACGCTTCTAGCGGCGGCCAACTCTTCCGGGGACAGCGCAAGAACGTCTTCCGTTTGGGCTTTGCGCTCGATTTGAGGCTCTATGTTTTTTTCTACGACGGCCCGCTCTTCTTCTTCCGTGAGAGTGTTTTCTTTTTCCCATTCGGCTTCAGCGTCAATCTGCTCTTGTTCGGCCATCGCGGCTTGTTCCTCGCCGTCCATGCCCAGTGCGGACTCGTAGCGCTGGATTTTCTCTTGGTCAAGGCGGATTTGCTCGCGGAGCTTTTCGACAAGCTCTTCAAGCAAAACCGTCCGCTCGGCGGCGGCCTCGCTTCGGATTGAGTTTGCGATGGCGGCCACCCGTTCCTTGCCAAGCTCGTTGTTTGTCGCGGAGTCAACAAGTTGCTCGATTATGTCGCTCGGAAGCTCGCGCCGGTTGCGTTCAAGGGTCTTTTTTTCTTCGTCAAATTTCCTTTGAATTTCCGCCGCGAAATCGCCGTGAAGATTTTTTTCCTTCGCCTCGCTTGTCGCCGGATACCAACAGCTATTGTTTTTCGACCAGCGGTAGCCGTTTTTCTTCAAGTATGCGACCATTTCTTCGGTCGGCTTTCCGTTGTTTGTTCTGAAATTCCAATATCCATAAGACGATTTGAACGCTTCAAGCTCCATAGTTTTCTCCTTGCGATTTTTTTCTTAAAGCCTTAATAGCCCATTCCGCTTTCTTGACGGCGGGCCTTTTGTTTTTCTTCGGGCTTGTTTTCCTCTTTCATTTGCCAGCCCTTGCCTCCAAGTTCAAGCGTCGTCGAAACAAGCTTCGCTTCGTTTTTTTTCTCCGCGTTCGTTTCCGGCTTGTTTTTGAAGCCCGACATTGCCCAATCAATCATGTTTGTTTTTGTCGTGAACGAAAGCGATTCTTTCAAGTCGTCCATGTTGATTTCCGTCCGACCGTCCAAGTTGGCTATTGTGAGCGCGATTTGCTTCGTGTAAGCCGCCATTCGCGACGACATTCCGTTTTCCGCGGTCTCCCTGTCCAAGAGTTCCTGGCATTTTTGTCGAAAGCGTCGAAAACTTGCTTGTAAAAGTATTCTTCCGCGTTCAGTCCGTAGCCGTGAAAATTTGAATAGAAGTCGGTCATCCGCGCTCTCCTTATGAATATGAGTTCCCAGAACTTTTGCGAGTGTTGTTATTGTTTTGCGATTGAAGTTGTTCGCGAAGCTTTTCGTTTTCTTTTGCAAGCGAGTTATAGTCTTCCGCAAGCGAGTTGTAGTCATTAACAAGTTCATCGTTTTGTTTAACCGCGTTCTTAAAGCCTATTACCACGCCGTTTTTGCAAACACGGTCTGTGCCGTTCACTTTGATTGTCACAGGCTCTGTTGAATTTTCACTTGACTTTTCTTGTTTTTGCGCTAATATGTTATAGGAAGAGATGACAGCTCTCACCTGAGCGTATATGCCGAGAAACTCAGGCGAATTTCCATACTGCGCGATTACCGCGTTTATGGATTCTGTCGCTTCTTCCTTTGTTTGTTTGTTGTCATATCCTGTAACGACATATCTACCATTTTTGTCTTTTCCTATTATAGTTTTTATGCCCTTGTTATAAACTGCGTAATGTCCATTGTCTTCTTTTACAGCAGGGACTTTATCAATATTGTCAATCGCAAGAAAAAGAACGGCCGCAGTTTCCTTTGAGGCTTGCTCCACTCCCATCAGAACATCTTTTTTCAGAACACGCTCTCGGATTCTGTGGTCAATAAGGTGGACAAGTCCTTCGCCCATTCCGCCGCGTTTCACACGGACATCACTATCCAATGTTGAATTCTTTCGCGTTATGATTTCACCGCTTTCAAGAACGTCTGTCAAATCAGAGAACAGGGTAAGGTCTTGCTGTTTTTGCAATTGTACATCAGATACGGGTTGAACAATTTCTGATGAATCGTCTTCCATAACGTCTTCCATAACTTTTTTTGCTCCTTGTAATAAAAAAAGTTGCCAGCCCCGTGAATCTGACAACTCGAAAAGCGCTAGAAGCTCATTGACTGGCTCTTTTCGCGCTTATGCTGCTGGGGCTTCTGCTCTTGGGCCTTTTCATTCTTCTGTGCGAGGCCAAGCTCCTTTTCGCGGCCCTTTACAAGGGCGTTGGCTTTCTTTTCGGTCTCGAAGAGAAGGTCGCCAAGCTTTGGAATGGCGGGGTTCTTTTCAGCGGACTTGGCAAGCTCGTTGTCAACCACGGCTGAAAGGTTCGCCTTGAATTTCTCCGCGACTTCCGGCGACACGCTAACGCTCGCTCCGCTTTTGCAAGCGGCGACGTAAGCGCCAAGGTATTCCGTCACTTCGGGCGAAGTGATTGTGAATGTCTGGCCGGTCAAACGAGTCTGCTGCTTGACGTTCTTTTGGGCGAATTCCTTTAATTTGGCCGGGTCTTCCATTTGTTCGGGGAAGAACAAGCGAGCCATTTTAAATTCTTCGTCTTTGTCCTTGAACATCACGCCGACGCCGTGCTCGCCTTTCTTGATTTTGGTTCCAGCCTTTCCGGCGACGCCGTAAGCGGCAACAACATTGGATTCGTAACCTTCCTTTGTTTTTTTCAAAACGGCGGGAATCATGGCCTTTGCGTCAAGGGCGTAGCCGGTGCTGGCGCTGCAAATGAGCATGGGCTTCATTTTGCCGTCTGTGGGGAGGAACGGAGCGGTGTTGTTTTGGATTCCGTCTTTGATGAGGTTGGCCCTCTGCTGGGCGAGGTAATAGCCGCTCAAGTCATTTTTGGCGACTGACAAATTTTGGGTTTCTGACATAAGAAACCTCCTTTACGCTTGCGGCTTGCTTTCATCGGCTTTAGGAGTCCAAACCGAGCAAGTCCGCGAAGATTCTATTTCCATACGGAAATAAACTGTTTCCAGTTTGGCAATATTATAGCGCCATTTTCTTATTTGTCAATATCTTTTTGCTTAATTGGCAATATTGTTTTTATTCCGATATTCTGCTATAATTGGACGCATGAGACACAATGTCGCGGTTGACGTTCCATACTCAAAAACTCTCCCCTACACGCTTTTTTCTAAAGGCTCGCAAATAGAGCTTCCGCGCGTGGACAAGACAAAAGAGTTCGTCCACTTCAAATACGGCGGCGGCACGGTGTTCGCGCTCTTCTACACTTTCACGACCGTCGGAAGAAAGCGCGTCCGCAGGGCTTACGTCGCGACTGGCTGGAGCGACGAAAGGGACGGAGAGCCTTCAAGCCTTCCCGGAGTTGACGAGCCGCTTTACATTCTGTTCAAGGCTCGCGGGCGCGAGGTTGACCGCCTTAAAAGAGTTCTATACGTGCTGGTTGACGAGCAAGACGACGAGCACAAGGCGTTCAAGCTGCCCCTGCTTTTTTGGCACCGCCTTTGTGCTTTGATAAGGCAGAGCCAAGCCGCCAGGAGCGACGTTCGAATTTTGTGGGAGCATTTCGCGAAAAAGAAGCTTTTGAGGCTTACGAAAAAGGAAAGAATGGCTCGGAGGGCAAAATGAAAATAACAAAGGAAATTTTGAGCAATTTCAAGGTCGTTTCGATTTCGTATTTAAGCGGTTCGAAAGACGCGCTTTGCGCCTTGGACAGAATAGAGAACGGAGCGTGGACGCTCGCGTTCGCCAAAAAGCCTAGGACTAAAACCGGCTCGGATGTTAGGCTGCGCTTCGTCTTTGACGGAACGGACGGCTTTGAGGAAGCGTCGGCTCGCGTTTTGGATTCCGGCGGAGACTGGATAAAAATTCGGCTATACGACGGCGGCGGCGACGGAGTGTCGCGGCTAGCGTCCGGCCTTGTGGAAATGGAAAAAAAGATAGAGGCTTTTGGAAGGAGAAAGGAAGAGCGAATAAAAATCGGCAAGGAAAAGTTCAAGGACTTCGGCCTAGCCAAAATAGAGCAAAGCCTTTTTTTCGGCGGAATCAAGGCCGTCCAGCCGTGCGTAGTTCTCGACGCGAGCGTTCACGGAATCTGCGTAATCACGACCGAAACGCCGGCGCTAAAAAAAGAGGAGAATTTTTCAATCAAGCTTTCGTTCGACAAGCCGCTTCAAACAGTGTCGCTTAAGGCTCACAAGGTCTATTCACGGCTTACAAAAACCGATTCAAAGACTTTCGCGACGGTTTCTTGCCAGCTTTTGGAGCCAATACACTTCGCTTGGAAAGAGCGGGTAATCAAAATGATTGAAAGCGGTTCTTGAAAAATTTATAAAAAAACGATATTGTTATAATATGGTTTATAACCTTTATCATAAAGATATTCCTGTTCTCTGTTTCAAGATGGAAGATGATGAAATTACCAATGTTTTGGATATTTACAATGAGCGCCATCTTCCTATCGGTGTTTTTAAAAATTTTGAACGAGATGTTTCTCAAAAGCAGCAATTTAAGACTTGGTGGAAAGGAAGAATGATTCCAGCCAGTCGCCAAAACCTCCGCGACGCGCTGGAATCTTTGGGAGGAATCTCAACAGAGAAACTTGTGGCAAAATCATTTGGATTAAGTCTCTCCGACCAATATTGGGCAAAACCCATTAATAATGATTTGTCATGGAAAGATGTTAACTTTTTTCAAAACGATTTTTCAGAAGATGTGGGTAAAGCCCTTTTTGGAACACTTGACATTGTAGACGCTTCAAGCATAAATCTTGTTTCTCCCGACAACACAAGCGATGGTTGGCTAAAAAAGAAATGGATTATCGACAATGGCGAGCGAATTCTTTTAAAAGGTGGAAGCGGAGAAAGCCAGCAAGAACCATTTAATGAAGTTTTTGCGTCTGAAGTTTTTCAACGATTTGAAATTCCTCATGTTAATTATTCGATAGTTCACAGCGACGGGAAATATTATTGTGCCTGCAAAGACTTTATTACAACAGAAACCGAATTGATTAGTGCATGGCACATTCGCAACACATTAAAGAAAGACAATAATATTTCAGAATACAAACATTTAATAAAATGTTGTGTTGAACTCGGCATGAAAGACACGGAAAGCATTGAAAAACAGTTATGTAAAATGTTTGCCGTAGATTGCATTGTTGCCAATTCAGACAGGCATATGACAAATTTTGGATTTATTAGAAATGTAAATTCTCTTGAATGGCTGGGGCTTGCTCCTGTTTACGACACAGGAACAGCAATGTTTTACGATGTTGCTTTGCCTCGTCTTAAAGCGAATTTCGATTATTTCTGCAGTCACGGCGACTCAAAGCCATTCGCCAAAACTCACTTTGAACAATTAAAAAAATTGCCATGCTCAAAATACTGTGGGGATTTACCGTTTGAGAAACTCAAAAATATAGAAACCTTTTTTAACGAACTTTTTTCAAAAAATGAGCTTATGCTCCCTGAAAAAAAGGAAATTCTTTGTTCAATTCTTAAAGAACGAGTATATGAAACGGAGCGTTTTTTAAAATCTCCAAACATTAATATGCGAGTTCGTCGCAATGACTCTCTATGGGAACGATAAAGACTTTCTCTGTGGCTTGAAAAAAAGGCCGCAATCTGCTACTCTATAGACGCTTCTTCGTCTGATTTTTTTCAGATTTATAACCCGTTTTTTTAGGAGCGGACAATGAAACCAAGGCCGGAGCGGATGACTTACGCCCAGCAAAAACTTATGGCGCTTATCGATGAGCGCAAGCTTCGACGGTGGTGCGAAGAGAACGGCTTTAGCCACGCTTTTGTTTTTAACCTCGCCTTTGGGAATCGCGCGCCCACCTACAAAAACA
This sequence comes from uncultured Treponema sp., assembly GCA_937902125.1. Classification (GTDB taxonomy): domain Bacteria; phylum Spirochaetota; class Spirochaetia; order Treponematales; family Treponemataceae; genus Treponema_D. The sequence goes on along the minus strand of CALDIB010000030.1, from coordinate 94,526 downwards.
TCGCCGCCATGTGCCAGTTCATCTCCCCGATTGAATGGCTCTACTCTAGCGACGAAAAGCTTCCGTATGAGCCGGTTCTTCTCCCGCCTTGGAAGTGCGACAAGCCCAGCAAATTCGTTCTTGCCCATAGATACGACTACAAAAACTTGGCCCAAAAATACGGCCTTGCGGACTCCAGCGCCTATAAGATTTTTGTCGCTTATACGGTAAAGCCATCGCCCGCGTTCATAAGAAAAGTTTGCGCGGAAGCGAATCCCATAGACTTTTTCACCGAAGGCGAGGGAGAAATAACGCCGCTTAGGGAATTCATACCTGACAGGGGCGACTTGGTTTCCGTCAGCGGAAAGACTATTTTTGTCATCACAAAAAAGGAATTCAACAAAAGAAGCAAGTCTTTCAGCGGCTGCCTTGTAACGACCGATTCCGCGAAGGGGATAAAGCTCAAGGGCGTTGTCAAAGGCGTTGTGAATGCCGGCCGCCTTTTCAGCTTTCCAATCATTTACACAGAGGTTCGCTCGCTCATTGAGAAAGCGCCGGAAGATTTGACCGACAAGGTTATGGAAGAAGTGCGCAAGACGCTGGAGTAGCCTAACGGCTCCAGCCACTGTCACGGCGCTTCAGCTTTTTTGGAGTCGGTTCGCTTACAATAAGTTTGCCAAGCTCGTTGTTTATCGCATTGACGCTGGGAGCCGTGCTCGATTTGCTTGTATATATTATTTTGTTATTCCCCATTTCATCTCGACTGAAAATTTCCATTTCGTCGACAAGGCCAGATTCATAAACTTTTAGAATATTGTCAGCGAGATTTTGGCAAACCATATCGTGATGGTCTTTATTAGTCCAGCGAGCCTCTTTTGGGTCCAGTTCCATCATTCTTTCATATCTTTCTTGGCAAGACTTCCAACTTAGTTCCTTGCAACAAGTCTGAATCATAACTTTAGTTTTGTATCCATTTGTTTTTAATAAGGTCAAAGTTTTTATTGGAACTTCCGAAGTTCTAAAAGTTCCCTCTATAGCAATATTGTAATGTTCTGAAATTGCTTTTCTTAAGACTGCTTCTGTCATTTTGGCTGAAAATTCCGATGTGAATGACGGCGAATCTTTACCATGCTCTTTTTGCAAGCGCTCGTAATCGGGATGGAATTTTCTAAAGTCATCGCCAGAGATTATTATTAGATTGCTACGACAAATTAATGAGGCCTTTTGCAACAACTGAGACTTGCCAGCCCCTGGTTGGCCGCCAAGAACGAACGATTTTGGAAACGATACAGACGAGACCTCGACATCTTCATTTTTTAACAACTCTTTCCATACAATGTCGAACGCGTTCTTTACCGCAATGTCAATATCTATCATAAATCTCTTTAATTTTTCGAGACATCTGCGTAAAGTCGAAAATCTCAGGTGGATTTCTGATTAACGCTCCATAATAATTATGAAGAATTGCATCATCCTCGCTGGAACGTTCAGTAACCGTATGCTTGGAAATTTTTGCAATCGCACCCATAGAAAGCTCTAAAAGGACATCTTTTTCCATCAAAGTTGCCATTTACTTCTCCTTACAGTTATATTATACGCTTGAATATATTAGCCGTCAATGTTCTCACTTAATAATAATATTACATCATTCCGCTTGATTTGTCAAGCGTTTTTTTCAAGTTGATTGCGAAACGCTTTCGGTAATGCTTTGCAATACGCTTGAAAGCGGAAGATTTTTTGCGATAGAATGAAGCTTATGATATTCGTTGACACAAAGGAAATCGTATTCCATGAAAAAACAATGATCCAAAATTCAAAGGAACATTTATACATTTTGTCGCCTTATCTATGGATTAGCCCATCCGTTGAAGAACTCTTGAAAAAATGCAAAGCGAAAGTTTCGATTGTATGCAGAGGCGAAAACTTGCATGAATTGGAATACAAAAAGATTGAAAGAATAAAAAACGCCAATCCCGGAAAAATAAAGCTCTATTGCGCAAAAAAACTTCATGCAAAAATGATGGTTAATGAAAACGGATACGCCCTCGTATCTTCCAAAAATCTTTATCTTCATTCTGAACAGAACTATGAAGCTGGCGTGTTTTTTAACGATGCAACTGAGATGACAAAAGAGCTTTACGACGCGGCCTTAAAGTTCTGCCAAGTCGTTTGCAAAGGATTGGAAGAATGCATTGAATACCCCAATCAAGTTGAAAAGCAACATAAAATTCTGATAGTCGCGGAACCGTCGCCTAAATACAATGTTCAAGGTTTAGAAACGGAAGATTCAGACGAATTTGGCCTTCCAAAGTCACTTGATAAAAAACCGCGTCTTTTGGGTCTGGCAAGATTTCATTTATGTCGGCTTTCCCGGTATCAATACCACGCTGCTTTATTGAATGAATAAGTTTGTCAACAAACTCAGATGTAAGAGCGAATTTTTTTCTTGACAAAACCTCGGTATATTCCTTGATTATTTCTTCAGAAAACAGAGGAACAATCTCTCCCGACAAGACCTTTCCCAATACAACATACGGCGACGAGTCTTCGCTATTTTTATTTAGAGCCAGCGCAGCGGAAACAATGACATTGGTGTCAATGACTGCAAAATACTTCATCAAAGCCCCTTTCTGTAAGCGTCGATTTCAGCGTTTATATCGTCGAGAGTCATGTTTGAATTTCCGTTCATTTCAGAAATTCTGCGCATATTTTGCAACGCCCAAAAGCCATCCGGATCCATTTCGGATTCATCTGGCATAAGCAAGGAAACTGGAAATCCATCGTCTTTAATAGAACGGTCAACGAAAAGCCGAATCGCATTTGGCAAAGACAAGTTGCTCTTTGCGAACGCCTTTACAGCCCTAGATTTTCTCTTATCGTCAAGAGTAACTTTCACCGTATTTCCCATATCAGCCTCCTCGAATGTTTATAGAATATGACATACCACATAACTTGTCAAGGATAATAATTGCGTAAAAAGCTGGAGCCAAGCGACTAGTTTTTGCGGCGCTTTAAAAGAATGCGCAACCCCTGGTCTAACTCTGTAGCACAAATCACTTCCCAGCCATCATCACCAAGTTTATTAAGTTCGGTTTCAAATTCTGACATTTTTAGACCATTAACCCCAAACCATAATTTTTTATATTCCCATTTATCCATAAATTTTGCCTCCTGCAAGAGAAATATTACAACACTACACTTGATTTGTCAAGCGAATTTTTCAAGTTATTCCAGCGGCGAAAAAAAGGCGGGTCAAAAGCCCGCCTTAAAAAATCAAGCGTCCCGGTCGCTCATGCCGTCAAGGTTCGGAGCTGCCGCAGTTCCCCCGCTCGAACCGCCGGAAGTCTGCTGACCTTGCTCCACCTTCTTTTGGTTTTCCCTGTCGCGCATGAACTGCTCGCCCTGCTTGGCCTTTTCGTCGATGAATTCCTTGGTCGTCATGTGGCGCTGTTGGCCTGTTCTTTTGTCATATTTTGTCGCGTTTTTGTAATTTGCGTTTGACGAACTACTCATAGAATTTATCGACTTGTCTTTAGCTTGCCATTGTCCAGTCTGGCCGTAAGCGCTGCTGCTAGAGCCGCCGCCCGCTCCTCCACCTCCGCCAGAGCCGCCGCTCAAACCGGCCATCTGCATGGCCTTATCAAGAGTGCTGAAGCCTGTTCCAGTCTTTTGGCCGGCGGCCTCCATCTTGGCCCGGAAGCGCTCCTTAAGGCCTTCGCTCGCGACTGCAAACCTAGCGCCGATTTGCCCTCCAAGGCCTTCTCCCTGCGACTTCGCGTAATTCGCCGCCGCGTTGCTCTTTGCGATTCCGCCGAGAATGTCGTTGCCCTTGTTGCCCGCTCTCGCGACGGCTTGCATGGCCGCTCCCGGCGCTTGTTTCATTGCGACACCTGTCGCAAGAGTTGTTCCGCCGCCCTGCAAGGCTTCGGCCATAGACAGCTGCGGTTGGCCTGTCATGATTGTCTGCGCGACTTTCGGCGCGTTTTGCGTGAGAATATAAGCCAACATCGACTCAAAGACGATTTCTCCCACCGCGACCCAGTTCATGCCTCCGTCGTCGCCTATAGTGTTCGCCGCGTGCTGTATCATAAGCCAGAACACGAACATCAAGCAAGCGGTCATCACCATTATCTTCACCAAGAAGTTTATGAATACAGGAATGAACTTCTTAGGTATGTCCTTCGTTCCGTCAAAAAGCATTAACGGAAGAAAGATGGCCGCCAAGGAGCAAACTATCGTGTATTCGAGAACCGTCATGACGTATTGAATCGCGGCGAACGCCGTGGCCAGAAGAAGAACCGCGCAGCTGAACAAAAGCATTATTTTTTGCGGGATTCTCGCCACATACGCGCCCAAAGTTTTCATAGTGTTTTCCGCAACGTGCGTTATGCCTTTTTCGGACGTTTCGTCGATGTAATCCAGCGCTCGTTGGAAAGTCATTTCGTCCTTGACGAACATAATCTGGCACGACAAAAGCGCCATTCTCAAAAGCGCGCCGGAAGAAATGTATGGCGTTTCGTTTCCGTTGGCGTCGCGGAGGTATATGTCCAAGTCCGTGTATGAGTCCAGCATGTCCGCCGTCTTGTTTCCGTTCATGTCGCGCTGGATCAAAACAGCGTCAAGAGCCTTGAGCGTCTGTCCTTCAAAAGCCATCGAGCTTTGGTCTTGGCCGACGTATTTTTCAAGAATGTTGGTCGCCTTAATTCTGTCTCCAGCGGAATTGAAAGAGTATATTTCCTCTTGGGCTTTGGACAAAAAATCGTCGTAGTCGTCGCAGTTGTCGAATTTAACGTCTATGGTCAAGCCGTGGCACTTTGACTTTATTTCCTGTTTCATATCCTCCGTAAGCTTCGCGTTCTCGGCCATGTCGGCCCTAATCGCGTCGCGGAGCTTTTTCATCGACTCAATTATTGTGGTCTTTCCCGCGCCGGCTTTCGTTCCGAGCTGATGCCCGATTTGAGAAAAGCCGAACGTAAGCGAGGGCCAAGTCCAGACGAGGACTACAAACGCCGTCCATTTGAACATTGTGTCCCACATCGCTTGCATGGGCTTCTTTCTGTTCAACATTACTTGTATTCCTGTCCATATAAGGCCCACGCAGCCAAAGCCCTTGGCGTATTTTTCGCACCACTTCAACGCTGTGGCCATCATGCCGGAAAAATACTCGATGGCCGCGACAACGGGAAGGTCTATCCAAGAGTTTGAGCTTGCCGCGAACGTCGAGGCTGACAAAACAACCGCTTGAACGGCGACAAGGGCCAAGACTTTGAATTTAAAAGAACTTTTTTCTTTCATTCAATCACCCCTTAATGTATCTTGTCGAAGTTCTCGCGTCCTTTTTGTTTTGCATTTCCATTTGGTCTGATTCCGCGTTCGCCTTGACTTGCTCGCGCTTGTCTTGCTCAATCGAAGCGGCGGCGGCCATTCCGCTCGTCTCATACATAGTGCTTCGAAGCTCCTCAATGCCGACGGAAAGGTTGTTGAACAAATAAAGCATGGACTCTTGCATGCCGGCCATCGTGGGGTTTCCGTCAGAGTCAGTAGTTTCCAAGCAAGCGTTAATGACCATGTTGTTTCGCAATATGGTCTCCTCAAGGCGCGCGCTTTTAGCTTCGTCGTTGATATTGGCAAGGACGTTGTTGGCTGCTTTTAGGACTTCCACATGGGCGGTTTGAGTCAAAAAGTAATTGCGCGGGCTTACACCGTATTTTTTCATTATCGCTTCCTTTTGCTTGTAGTTGAGGCCTTTAACTAAATCGTCAACCGCTTCTTGAACGTTATCCGTCATGTATGTCTTGTAGTCAGTTATGGCCGTCAAAATGTTCTTTCGGCTTTCCCAAAGGCCGTTTTCCGGGTCTGGATGGGTGAAGCCGCACAAGTCCGCGATTGAATACTTGGCGTTGCCGCAATTTATCGAAGGTTTTGTTATTGCCATTTGGATGTTTTTCGCTTGCGACAAAAGCCTGTTGACACGCTTTCCCGCGTCCTTTATCTCTCCGCGAATGTCAAAGTCTCCGTCCCACCTTATGTTCTGCCAATCGATTGACTTGGCCCGCTCCACAGCTTGTTGTATTTGCTTGTATTGATTTTCAATTTGAGAAATTGTGTTTTTAACCATGTCGTAGTTTGCGTAAAGCCTGTCTATCGCCGAAAGCCAGTTTTCCATATCGAACACTGGATAGCCTGCCGCCAAAAGTTCCGTCGGAGCGAACGAAATCGCCGCCGCCGCTAGAATCGCCGTCAAAATCTTCTTCATAAATTCCTCCTTATTGTTTATTACGCGCGGTTGTCGAGCCACCGCTTGTATTTTTCGCAATCAAAGCCCCTTACATCTTTGCCGATTGAGCGGGCTTTTTCCGCCACCGCGTCAATAAGCTCAAACGCAAGCTCCTTCGTCGTGTTGCGTCCGTATCTGTTTTCAAGGTTGTCCAATATCTCGTGGTCGCTTGAAATCAGCGCGAGCTGCAAAGCGTCCAAGTCAAGCGTGAACATTCGGCTTCCGTTGGGGTTCTTGAAGTAGTAGTCGCGTTTCATAGTCGCCTCGCTCAGCGCGACAATCTCGCTGTCCGTCAAGCCGAAGTCCCTGTAGCTTTCTGAAAGCGACAGAGCGGACTCGTCGGCCAAATATATCTTGGTCAAGCATTGCTGGACAATCGTGTCGCGGAGCGTGGACTTCGAGGCGGCGGAAACTTCCTGCGTCGCGAAAATGCAAAAGACTTTCTTCTTTCGCAAGGTTCTTAGCCATTCTTGAATGAATCCCGCGAAAACCGGGTGCTGCAAGTAAAGCCAGGCTTCGTCCAAAAACAAAAAAGTCAGCGGCTGTCTTTCTCCGCGCGGAACTGTCCAAAGCTTTTCAAGATAGCGGAAAATATACATCAGCGCTGGAGCGACGGCCTTTTCGGAAAGGCGCATGAGGCTTCCCATTTCGATTGTCATTAGCTTGGACAGGTTGAGCGTCGTTTTGTCCGCGTCAAAGACGGAGCCGAACGCTCCTCCCCGGCAATAAGGGTCAAGAGCCGTCCTTATCGTGTTGTCGCCGGTGTCGGGGTCGGTGTAGTTCACGTAGCCTTGGAAAGATGTCAAGTCGCGCATGTCCGACGGCTTTTGCGACAGCATGACGAGCGTTTCGCTTATAGCCTTGCTCATCTGCGGTGTGACCTCAATGCTCTGTTGAAGTATAAGACACTCAATGAACTGCTGGCACCACATTAGGCTTTCCTTGTATTCGCTTTCGGAACAGTCGCTTGGATTCAGCAACTCGCTCAAAGGCTGGAAGGCGACTTCGTCCTTTCCCGGCTCGACGTAAACGCCTCCGGCGGCTACCATGAAAGCGCGGCTCGAAAGCTGCTTGTCAATGCAGACGATGTTGGCGTCCTTGTATTTGGTCGCTTGCGCCATCAAGAGCGCGAGGAGCGTTGACTTTCCCGCGCCTGTCGGGCCGAACACGAACGTGTGGCCAACGTCGCGGACGTTGAGGTTTAGGAAGAACGGCGTTCCGTAGCTTGTGGAGCAAGTCAAAAGCGGGACGGCGCTTCCGCACGTCTCAAGCGTAAAGTCGTTGGCCGCCATTCCTTGCCAAGCGGAGCTTAAAGGAATTATGTTCGACATGTTCCTTGTTGAAATCAAAGGACGACGGACGTTCGAGTAGACGTTTCCGGCCATCATTCCGCACCAAGCCTCGATGTTGTTGAAGGACTCTTCCTTGCAAGCGAATCCGCAAGAGCGGACAATCTGCTGGAGCTTCCTAGACTTCTCCTTGACGGCCTCTAGCCGCCTGTCCCAGCACATAAGGTTGGAAGTGTAGTAGCCCAAGACGTATTCGCCCATAGCGATGTCGGCTTGGATTTGGCTCGCCTCCCCTTCCATCTCCACCGCGCCTTGGTTCTCGCGATTGATTTCGACGTTCGCGGCCAATTCCGTGAATATCGTCGCGGCAGACTTTCGCGCCGAATACATTCTTTTTTGATATTTCTCCGCTTCCTTCGCCGACGTTTCTTTGTTCATGGGGATAAAGCGCGTCGTCCAGCGGAATTCAAGCATTGCCCTGTTGAGGCGGTCGAATATTCCGGGATAAGAGCGGCTTGGAAAGTCCATGACGGCCACGACGGAAGCGTATTTGTCGCCGATTTTAAGCGGCATTGAAGTCCTTACGTCAACGTCGCAAATGTAGTTGTCCAAAAAGAAAAAGGTGTTTTCGGGATAAACGAGCCTCTGCCAGTCCAAGCTCACGTTGCTTTTTATGTAGGAAAAAAGCTCGGAGTCGTCAAGGCGGTGGCACCAGATTTTTGTCGCGAGCGTCCCCATGACTTTCTCAACCTCGTCGAGGAAAGCGTCCATTTCCTTTTTAAGCAAGGGCAAGTTCTCCGACTTCGCGAAAAGCGAGTCGGGCTTTTTCTTTTTGCTCCCTTTGAAAAACAGCGATGTGGCCTTGCTTTCCATGTCGCTCGGAAGCTTGTAAACGAAAGTTATGAAGTAGTCGGTCGTGAAGTGCTCGCCGAATTTGTGGAAGTTTTCGCACCGCCTTTGGTCTATGAGCCAACCGGCCAAATTGTCGAATTTCCCCGCGGGATAGTCCTTCGTCTTTCTTCTGCGAACGTCAAAATGGATCGCCCAGCCTTCGTCTTGGGCCAAGGCCATCACGCTCCTGTTAAAAAGGCTCGCCATGCTCGCGATTGACGACGCGGACGAGCTTTCCAAGTCGGGATATTCCACTTGGTATGTCGTCATAATCGCGCCGCTTTTAAGCAAGCAAATCGATGGCGAAATTATGAAAGACCAAGGCGTGATGTATTTGAGCTGGTTGAGCGGCTCTTTGACGATTTTCTTGAAATCCAAAAAAGGAATCTTCATTACATGCTTCTCCATACCAACGGCTGCGAAAGCCGGTCAAAAAGAATCGTGAGCGCGTAAGGGTCGTTCTTGCATATGAAGCGGCACACGACGAAAAGGACTATTCCAAGCGGAAAGCACCAAAAGCTGACCATGTTCATCAAGACGATTGTTATCGTGAGTATGAACATCGCCGGAGCGATGCCGATTCCAAGCATTTGGTTAGGCTCCAAAAGGACGCGGTGTATCGGCGTGGAATAGTCGTATACTGTTGTTTCTTCACTCATGGCTTTCCCTCCAAAAGACAGACGGCGAAAAGCCGCCTGTCCGTTTCCTTCTACGCGGCGAAAGTTTCAAGCAAGCTTGGCGCAAGCGAGAAGCTTTCAAATTGAAGTCCGTCCAGAAAGTAACTTGTGATGCCGGACGCAGTCAAAAGAATAATCGTTCCGATAATCCAAGGGCCAAACTTCTTGATGATGGCGCCGCCGCCGCCCTGCTGTCCGGCGACAATCATTCCTATCGCCTCGATAATCAGCGCGACGCAAGCCAAGGCCTTGACCCAGCCGGAGCTGAACACCGAAAGGACTTTGTTGCCCCAGTCGTCAAGCATTGTGATTGTGTCGTCAGCCGCGAACGTGTTGGACACCATGACGAAGGCGAGCAACATAAAAAGAATGAACTCTTTTGAGAACACCGTCTTTTTGACGGATTTAAGAATCGACGATTTCATTTTTATCCTCCTTTGAAATCGATGGGAGCAAAAGCTCTTTTGAAAAAAAATCAAAGGTTGTTCCAGTCGTCCGAGCCGCAAAAAACAAAATCGGATTAAAAAACGGCCCATGCGACATCCATAGTCAAGCGGCTAACTCGCCGCGCCTTTCCCACTCGCTTTCTTATATCAAGTTGTTGCTTTCAAGCTCCTCTATGAACGACGAGCCGGACATTTGGCTTGTCTCCACGACCTCATTGACAATCGGGCCGTTCCTCGTCGGTATCATGTGCACCAAAAGCTGCACGGACTGCGCCACGTCGGGAAGCTCGCCCGGAATCACCTCGCGGAGCAAGTCTCGGATTCTTGAAATCATTGTCAGCGCGCTGTTCGCGTGGACGGTGGTTATTCCGCCGGTGTGGCCGGAGTTCCAAGCCTTCAAAAGCTCGTTAGTAACGTCGCCGTATCTAAGCTCGCCGAAGATTATCCGCGACGGCTTGCACCTCATGGCCGTTCCGACGGCCTTCAAGCAATCCTTTCCGTCGGCCCATATCGGGAACAAATCCTTGGCGTGGCACTTTATTTCGCTCGCGTCCTCGACAATGTAAAACCTGTCGTCCGGCGTGAACTCAACCATCTTGTCGATAATAGCGTTCACGAGCGTCGTCTTTCCGCTTCCAGTCTCGCCTCCGATAACGATGTTGCTGCGCTTCTTTATATGTTCAACGAGCAAGTCGTATTTGTCTTTTGTTATTCTGCCTCCCTCAAGGTAGCTTTCCAAACTGAAAACCGTGTCGCTGGGCCGTCGGATTACGAAAAGCGGGTTCTCGGCGGCCCTTGGAGGCAAAATTCCTTCCACACGGATTTTCCATTTTGGAAGCGGGAGAACGCCCTCGACGATTGGGTTGCTTTGGTCGATATTCACTCCCAAAATCGCGGCGCTAGTGTGGATTATGCTTTTTGTTTCCTCGTCGGAAAAATAAACGCCTGTGAAAGTCTTGTCCATTCCAAGCCCCTCTACAATGAGCTGTCCGCCGATTCCGATGGCGATGTCGGTGACTTTTGGATTGTCAAGATACGGCACGATTTTCGACATGTCGTTCAAGAGGTTGTGAATCCATTTGTCGGTCTTGACTTGCTGTCCGAACGCCTCGATGTTAGCCATTCTCGCCGCCTCCGCGCTCGTAAGCGTCCAATACCATAGTCTCCAAAACGCCCGCGTGGTTGGCCTTCAAGGCCTTTGTGCAGGCCGCCTTGAACTTTTCGAATTCATGCTCGACCGCCGAATCCAAGTTTATCTGCTTGTCGGGGATTCGCCTCATCAAAAGCTTCGTTTGCTCGAAAATGACGAGCGCCAAAAGCTCGACCTTGTTTTCCAAGTAGCGGATTTTCCGAGAATTCTCCACAAGGCTCGCGTGGACGATTTCAGCGTCGCTCATCGCGCGGTTCATGTAGCTGGCCACCGCTTGCCTTATTATCTCGCTGTCGGTCGTCCTCCGCTCCCTCGCCTTTTCTTGCAAAAGCTCGTCAATCCTTCGCGTGAATTTGACTGTTTTCGCGACCGAAAATTTTTCGTGCTCTTCTTTTTTCATTCGTCCTCTCCCCCGCTAAAACAAGTTGAATTCCGGCGGAATAATGTCCTGCGCCTCAACCGCCTTGACTTTCTCAATTTTCTTCTCAACCGACTTGTCGAACGAGTCGGCCTTGTATGAAACGCGTTTCTTTTTGTGGCTTGGCAATTTTTTCAGCCGCTTCTCGATGTCATTCATTTTCGGCGTTGGCTTGAACGACTTGCCCTTGAAGCGCGGGTCTTCGTAGTAGACTACTTTTTTCCCCTTGTATGGCGACATTCCTTGGTTGAAGATAATCGCCCTGTTGAATTCAAGCTTCATAAGCTCGTCGGGGTTAATTAGGCTCGTCTGCGTTTCCTGCGAGCTTCGCGAAATGTTGTTGAATCCCGCCTCCCACTTGTTGCCGCTTGACGAAATGTTGTCCAGCAAGACGGAGCGATTTCCGATTGTTTCCGCGAACTGCTTAGCGTCCTTTAGGTTGCCGGGAGCGTAAAGAATAATCGTCTTGCAGTGGTCAAGGAACGGATGGTTCTCGCCGTAAACGTCAACGATTTGGTTGAGTGACTGGCTTACGATGAAGAAAGTCACGCCGTATCCGGCGAGGATTCCGGCGTTCAAGGCGATGTCCGGGAAGTAGCCCAAGACAGGGAACTCGTCAAGAAGGAACAGGCATGGAATTTTAAGCTTGACGGAATTCGCGTTGGTCGTTCCGCTTGAGAATTTCTTAATCATGAAAGTAATTATCATTCTGAAAATCGGAGCGATGCGCTGTATGTGGTTGTATGGAACGATGAGGTAAAGGCTGATTCCGTTCTCGCCGTTTATGAAGTCGTCCACGGAAAAGTCCGAGTAGGCGGTGCTTTGCGCCAAGAGCGGGTCTTGAAATAAGTTGATTTTTGAGAAAACCGTAGAGAACGTTGAAGAGCGCTCTTTGGGGTTTTGCGTTTCGCTTCTGTTAGCGGCTTTGACAATAAGCTCGTGTATCGTGTCGGCAACGCTTCCGTCGTCGCGGACATGACCGCCTTCCTCGCGCATGGCGGCGAGCAACGCCGCGCCGCAACCGCCGCCGTCCTCGCCGTCGCCCTCCTTTTCCTCTTCCGTCTTGGCTTGCGAAAAACAGTCAAGGACTGTGGAAAGATTCTTTTTCTCCCAAGGGATTTTCTTTGAGAAACGGACGTGCATGACCACTCCGGCGAAAATGTCGCGTGCGGTGTTGTTGAAGTATTCGCTCGCTCCGTCGCCGCCACCGCTTTTGGCCTTGTCCGATCCGAAGAAGATTCCGCCAATCATGTCGGCCCAGCTGAACGCTTCGCTAGGACTGTCGGGAATTTCGTGGACAGGATTGTAATGCGCCGTGTTTCCGTTTTCGTCAAGAGGCCGGAACGGAACGCAAGTTGAGAAGCGGCTTCGCCATCCGGCGGTCGCGTCCCAGTTTTCGCCCTTCGGGTCGAATATGACCATCGAGCCGCGGCCTTTTATTATCTTCTTGCCAGTTTTCTTGTCCTTAGTCCAATAAGGAACGCCGTAATTAAGGCAAGTGGGAATTACCGTCGAAACGCCTTTTCCGCTTCTTGTCGGCGCTATCATCCATGTGTTCGTTCTTCCTGAATGACAGACAAGCGGCGCTATTAGCGGCTTTTTTAGAAGAAAAGTTTTTTTCAGGTCAAGGACAAGACTCGCTTTTTCTTTGTCCACATGATACCCTACTCCCGCGCTGGCAAGCTCGCCGCAGACAACACCGTAACGCTGCAGCATGCCGTAGTTCTCCAAGTCCTTCTTCGTGGCCCATCTTGCCGTTCCGTGAATGTGCTGGTTCTTTTGGTGCGCGGAGACGATTATGCTCGTGACTACGAAAAGAAGGACGGCGAGGACTAGTCCAAAGAAAGCCGGAGGAACGGCTTGGAAAAAGTAGTAGGAGTAAACGTCGTTGAAGGCGAATTTGAACATGCCCAAGACGAACACGAGCGGGTTGTAGATTCTGTAGCCGTTTTTTAGAATGAGCAAAGGCCGCCCTATTACGCGCGGGTCGTAGTTCATGAGGGGCGCGAATTTCTGCGTGGATATGAATAGCCCGACCAAGACGCACAGAATGGGAACAATCCAGTTCAGCGCGGCAAGCCAAAAAACTCTTCCGCTGGAGTCCGGGTCTCCGCGGGCGAATTCTTCCTTGTCCTTCAAAACGTTTCCTTACTTGGCGGGCAGAAGAAACTATTTCTACTTATATGTATGTATTACATTATAATACATTTTCGCTCTTTTGGCAATATTCTTTTCCTCATTTGTAAATATTTACGGCGTTTTTTTTCTTCAAAACAACTTGAAAAAAACGCTTGACAAATCAAGAAAAGGGCGCTATATTTTAAGCATGAACGACAGGAATTGGGGCGGCCAAAGGAAAGGCGCGGGCCGGAAGGCGACAGGACTAAAAACGGTGAACGTCAACTTGACGCTGACTATAGCCGAAGCCGAGGCCCTGCGAATGAGGGCGGAAAGCCTTGGGCTAACGCCGAGCCGCTTCGTCGCGAAATGGCTTGGCCTTACGCCGCGCTAAAAACCGGGTCTTTTTGAAGAGGAAGAAGCTTTCAATTTTTTCATGACCTTTTCAAAAAGAAGTCTTACACAGCTTACATAAATTGCAGGGCAAATTGTTTGGGGAGCTAATGCAATTCCGCCGCAAAGCCTAAAAAGGCGAACGTCATAGACAAGGAGTTGAATTATGACCGTTGCGGAATTGCGGGCCAGAGCGCCTTACGTCAATTTCATCAAGACAAAAACTTATGTTGACCGCCCGAATGTCGCGCTTCTAAAAGAGGCCTTCATCCCGGACGACGACATGCCGACTTTTCCCGAAATCAAGGAAAACACAAGAATTTATCCTCTCTCGGTGGAAGCCTATCCTTCCGTTTTGCGCAGAATGACAGCGATGGAAGCCGGAGCGTGGGCGATGGAAAAATGCCGCCAGCAAAATTGGGCGCTGGAATTGGACAACTTCCAATGCTGTCTTGCAAATTTGGAAATGGATTATTAATCAAGGAGAATGTTATGAAAAAGACAATATTTATTTTAGCGGCCTTGGCCTTTATTTTCGCTTCCTGCTCTAATTCCGCTGGAGGCGGTTCGGATTCCAACAACTATGTTACAAACGGAACTGGCGGTGGAAATTCCGGCGGCGGCAACGGCGGAGGAAGCCAAAACGAGCCGACAGTCACAGGCGTGGATTTCACCGCGGTGAACAACGCGATGACAATCAATGTGGGCGACGTGATAAAAGTCGCGGACACAATGTCGTCAAGGACGATAATAAGAGTCGAGTCAAAGGACAGCTCGATAGCGAGCGTCAGCGGCTCGCAAAGCGGAGGATTTTTCATTACAGGAGTGAGCGGCGGCCAAACAAACGTCAACGCTTACTTTGACCAAACGAACCACTTCTTTACATGCGATGTTACGGTGCTTGGCTCGTCAAGCGGCCAAAGCCAAAGTTCGCTTGAATCTTTTTTGACAGGCTCTTGGACTCATTCGGATTCAAGCTACCAGTCGTCGGGAACGCTCACGCTCAACGCGAACAAAACAGGGCACATCACCACTTACCTGCGCGGAGGCTTGCTCCACAACAAGGACTTTACTTGGAGAGCCTACGAAACTCGCGACGCGCATAACCAACCTGTCAAAGTCCTGGAAATTTCTGGAACAGGCGAAGGCGCTTTGGACAACACACATATAATCACAACGGCGGCGAACAGCTTCACTTTGAACGGCAACTTCGCCTTTGGAATGTCGAATAGAACTGTTTGGACAAAGCAATAATGGTTGCGAACGGCGATTGTTCGCTTGGGATTTTTTGAAAGATTGAATTTTTTTTTAAGGAAAGGTTTTATGAATATGAAGAAAGCTGTTGAATCCGTGAAAGCACTCGCGCCGCTCTTGCTCGCCTCTCTGCTTTTGTCGTCATGCGCGTCGCTGAGCCGCATAATAAAGTCGGACTATTCCGTTCCGATTCAAGAAAGCTACGAGAGCGTCAAGGCAAAGGCCGACAAAATCATGGCGCAAAAGTCTTACATGAAGCGTTTTAGCGCCGTGGACAAATTTGACAAAAAGCACGACGTGGTGATTTTGGACTACCAATATTTTACGATTGACGGAGTCCTTTACGCCTACCAGTTCAACAACATGATGTATTACGGCCCCGCTCTGTCTTTTGGAAAAAACAACTCGTTCGCGCTGCCGGACAAGGCCGTGGGCTTCCAAGGATACGCGACGGTTGTGGCAAACCCTTCGTCAACGGTGTCGTTCATCTTCGCGCGAAAGCTGTTCGGACAAAAGGGCTATTCCAGCATGTACGAGGCTTGCAAAATCAACGGCGTGTCGTTCGCGGGCCGTCCAAGCGACGCTGGCTACTTTGACGACTTTGGAAAATGGCGTGAATACGGCTACCACGATTACTTTGAGAACGTTTTCAAGACGCGAAAGCAAGACGTTCCCGTGGAGCTGTATCTGGCCTTGCAAAAAAGGTAGGCGCGGAAAAAAAGGCGGGCCGCCCGAATTTCGGGCGGCCTTGTTCATTTAAAGCGTTTCACGCGCTTCATTCGCCGCCGTCCGAATTCTCGGCGGATTCAGGGCCATCGCCAACGGGCTTTTTCGCGGCGACGGTGTAGCCGCAGTCGTCGCAGCGCATTTTTTCCCAGCCGTCCTCAACGGTTCCGTCATCGACCACTGTCCAATTCAAGTGCTCGCAGGCCCTGTCATAGTATTCCTTGGCGCAGGCCCTTTCGGTGCTGTAGACGTTGATGTAATACGGCTTTTGGTTCTTGCCGTTGTGGCTCAGCGTGACGGCGAGCTGGCCCTTGTAGCCGGAATTCGACGAGACCGCTATGTTGGTCGTCGGAATCCTGACGTAGCTCACATGGCTTGTCATGACGAACGGGCCGTAGTCCGGCTGGTAATTCGTTCCGAACGCGCCGCGGCGCAGCTCGCCGGTGTCGAACTTCTCCTGCGTGACAGGGTAGTATCGCCCGCACTTCAGATTCATCGCCGCCGAGCCGGGGCAGTATAGCCAGGCGCAGTTCTTGAATTCCTTTTCTGTCATAATCGTTCCCGCAAGCTCCGTCGCGACCCTTTTGGGCGGGTTGCCGCTTCCCCAGCGCCCGCGGTTTCCGTCGTCGTCTTCTGCCCACACCGCGTTGCCCGAATTCGGATAGGGGGAAAGACGCGGCCACGCGCTTTTCTTCGCCATGGCGAACACGTCCTGATAGCCGCCGCTGTAGACATCGTATTGGCCCCAGCAATAGTCGTCGTGCCAGTCGCTTCCGTCGGTCGGGACGACAAGGCGCGTGATTAGGTAGTCGAGCGTCACCTTGTCCTCGCCGTTCGAGATGTCGTAAAGCGTCGTCGAGCCGTCGGCCCCCGCCTCGTGGGCAACCAGGGCTATCGGGCTTTCCTCGTTTCCGTTCTTAATCCATTTTACGTCCGCGATGAAAGCGTTGGCGTTCTTTTCCGCGACGGAGAACGACATCGTGACGGTCTCGCCGTCGCCAAGGTCTAGGATGTTTGCCTCGGGATGCCATTCGGACCACGCGCCGTCGCGGCTTACAATGTCGATGACCGCCGTGACGGAATCGTATCCGAAGTTCGCTGTGATTGATTTGCTTCCGACTTCCTCGCCGCCTTTTTTGGGATTAGTCGCGGAGATGTTTATCGCAAAGTCGCCTTGGCTTTCCGTTAGCGGAATGATTTTGACGGTTCCTGTTCCGTCGCCATTGGATACGCTTTCGCACTTGAAGATTGTGTCTAGTCCCGACGAGTTTACGTGAATGTCAGCGTCAACAGGCGAAACCCTGTATGTTATTTCCTGCGTTTCTACAGGTTCAATTTTGAACGCGGTCTTACCTGTCAAAATGAATTCATAGTCCCAAGCGACTGTGACGGAAAGCGTTCCAGTAGCGCCGCTGTCGGTCTTAACGCCAATAGCTCCGCTTCCTTCCTTGATTCCTTCGATTTCAAGATAGCCTACGCCATCCTCGTCAGCTCCAAGGTCTGTAAACGTGAAATAGTCCTCCATTTGATTGTATGTCCACGTCAAGTGGTCTGTGGCGGGGCTTACAATGTATTTGACCTTCTTTGTGTGGAACGGCTGGACGCGCCTTGTCTGCGTTTCAAAGACAAAGCTCTTGCTCGCTTCAACTATTACGTCGCATTTTGCAACGACGCTTGAGTCGGGAAGCTGCGCCATTATGGTCGCTTTGCCGACGTTGACAGGGTAAACCGTTACGTTCTGTCCGCTTCCCATCACGCGGCAAATCTCGTTCGTTCCTATGCTCTCGACGCTCCATTGAATTTGATAGTAGTCGGCGGAGCTTTCGGCGTTCTCAATGCTCGCTTTGAGCTGCGCTCCGCTGGAGCCTTTGAGAATCGTCAAGTAAGTCTTGTTCAACGAAACGACCTTTTCCGCCGCTCCTGGAACTACGACGTAGAACTGCAAGTTGCTCGCGGCCTTTTCGTGGCTGCAAGTTATTATAGCCTCTCCTGGCTTCAAGGCCGTGATGTAAATGCTTGGGCCGGACACAAAGCCGCCGCCAGCGTCGATTCCGGCAACTTGGATTATGTCGCTGTCGCTTGTCGTCCATTTTAGAGATGCTTGGTCTGCGTTGTTCACGCTGGAGCCTACCAAGCTGGCTGAAAGCGACTGGCTCTTTCCTTTGTTCACGGTCGCAATCGTTGAGCTTGCGGTAATGTAAACGGCGCCGGTTTCCCTTTCCTTTACATAGACGAGCATTTCGCTTTCCGCTTGGACGGTGTTTGTGCTTGAGGCGATCAGCTTCGCCTTTATGGTTGTCGTTCCGCAGCCTACAGCCGTCAGCTGGGCCGTTTTCTTTGTTCCCTCAATTCGGCAAATCGACGGATTTTCTACGCTGTATTCCACTCGCGTCGCTATTGAAGTCGTCGGGACTTGCATGCCGAGAAATTGAACGTCGCCCTGCTGTATGGTCATGTTGTCGCTGGGGAACGCGAACGTGTTGTATTGCTGGACTGTTATGTGTATTTGCTGGTCGTAGGCCGCCTTGGGGTGCGACAATGTTATCGTGACGCTTCCTGTTGTTTTGGGCGTCACTTGGCAAATGTTGGCCGAATAAGTGAAGTCAACCACGTCGTAAACGTCCAAAGACCACTTGAAGTTGTATTTGTCGTTGGCGGTTCCGCCGACAAGCGAGGCCGTTATCGTTTGGGCGGAATCCGTGGGCTTCATCGTGATGATGCTTGACGGACTTACGCCTATGTAACAGTCGCCGGTTTTAACCTCATCGCAAACAACCAAAAGCTGCGCCGAATAAGCCGATTTTCGGTGGCTTACTGTTACGTAAGTTGTCCCCGCTTTCTTCGCTTGGATTTTTCCAACTTCGTTTTGGCCGAATGCGACGGCAATGCTTGAGTCGTTTGTCGTCCACACAAAGTCTTTGTAGTCGCTTTCAGTTCCTCCAACCAAATCCGCCGTGACATCGGTATAAGTCGGCCCAACAGTGAGGGTGAGAACGCTTTTTGAGAGTTGAATGTATGGATTGTCCGCGGCGGCCTTGGGGTCAACGACTTGCGCGATTATCTCAAGAGGATATTTGCAGGCGGAGTTTCTAACTGTGATAAGGCAAGTTCCCATTGAATTGCCTTTTAGAACGGCGGTCGAGCCGCTAGGCGTTACGCTGACAATGTTGTCGTTGTTGCTGCTCCAAGTGTAGCCGTCAAGGACAGGCGTTTCCGCGTTCTTCACGGTGACGGAAACGGATTTAGTGTTTCCCTCGCCTATCGCGACCACGTTCGCGCTCGTTGTGAGGTATGTGAATCCGGCCAATTCTTCCGCGCTGTTTCCGACCACGACAAGAACTTTTTTGTCTATCTCTGAATCGGGGTGCGTGATTGTGATTTGCGCCTGTCCGCTTCCCACCGGCTTTACGTAAGCGGTTCCGTTGGGAGATTGCGCGGAGAATTCCGCGACTTCGGCGTTGTCTATTGCGAATGAAAATCCGTCTGTCGAAACGCCGGAGTAGTTCACAAGCGCGGCCTCAAGCTTTTGCGGCGGGTCGTCGCGGAGCATAGTTATCACGTCTTGGGCGGCGATGTAAGTGACCGGGTCGGCTGGTTTGACAACATATTCGCTTCCGACGCGGACGTAAACCTTAAGGACGTTTTGGCTGTCCGGGTGCGAGACCGTCACGACCGCTTCGCCATCGGCTACGGCTGTTATCGTCGCCTTGTTTCCGTTTGGTTGGACTGTTGCGACGCTGGAATTGTCAATTTCCCAGTTTATGCCGGAATACTTTGAGCCGCTTAAATTTACCGCCGTGACATTGACGGTAATTTTGTCGTTTTTCTTTCCAAGGGAAACCACGTTTTGCGCGGTCGTCAAATAAACTTCGGGGTCTGTCATGACCGTGCCTTTTGGGTATACGGTCAAGGTGTATTCGCACGAATAAACCTGCCCGCCGTCGTTGATGCTTCCCGTAAGCTTCGCCGTTCCCGCCTTCAAGCCGGTCACTTCGCAAATCAAAGGATTGTAGTCGGCCTTTTCCACGGAAACGATGGACGGGTCGCTCACCGACCAAGTGAACGTTGACCAATCGTAGGGCGTGTATTCGTGGTTGTTTTCGTCCACGTCGTCGTCCTCGAATCCGACGGAGCTGCACATTATGGTCGCCTTGTTGCCGACTTCAAAATTATAGTAGAGCTTGTCGGCGTAGAGCGCCTTCATTTTCATAAGATCTTCTTTGGTGTCAGCCGTCAGAACAAGAACCGTCTTGTCAGCGTCGGCCTTGTTGTGCTTCGCCGTGATTTTGCTTACGGTCTGTCCAGTTCCAAGAGACGGTGCGGTGACGCTCGCGGTGTTTGCGTTGGCGTTGATTGTGAGCTTTGACCCTTCCGACTTGCTCCAAGAAATGCTAAGGTCGTCGCTCGCGCTTTTGTTCTTGCCTTTTAGCTCAACGGTATAGTCTTGGGTGTTTCCGTTAACAATTCTTAAAAGGCCGCTTCCGACGAAATATAGAGGCTCTTCTAAAATCGCGTCCTTGTTGAGGACTTTGACAAGAATTTCCGTAGGATAATAAATTTTCGGGTGTGTGATTGTTATGACGGCGCTTCCTTCGGCTTTCGGCGTTATATGGGCTTCTCCCGCTATGTAAGTCGGCGCGGCGCTCTTTGAATAGTTTGCGCTTCCGTGAGTGGTGGCAAGTTCGATTACGTCGCTGATTCCGTCAACTGGAGTTGACTTAACGCTCCATACAAAGTTGTTCTCGTCTCCATCCTCTCCGCCTCGCAAAGAAACGTTTATTTCCGTTGGTTCGGCGCCGACTTTTGTTCTTACGTAATTGTCGCTTGTCGTTATGTAACAAGAAGCGTCAACCGCGTCGGTAAGTTGTCCTGTGACTATCAAAAGGACTTCGCGCGAATACTTCGCCTTGTCGTGCGAAATGATGAGCTTGCAGCTTCCGTTAGCTTTTCCCTTGACCACAACTTGGTTTCCCACCCAAGAGACGATTTCTGCGGCGTTGTAGTTGTCAAGCGCGTATTTATAGTCGTCGATTGAGTATTGGCTCATGTCGATGTTCTTGAGCGTTGACGTGACTGTTTGTCGCGTTTCGCCGTCAAGAGTCGCCACCGTAATGTCCGGCTCGATGTAAACGTTTTTTACAATAGTGATTACGCGACAAAGAATGTCCAAAGGATAAGGAGCATCCGGGTGCGTGACTCGCAAAGTGCAGCTTCCGTTCGCAACCGGCGTTACGATGCATTTGTTTCCGTTTTTGGATATTCCAATCGGCGTAGTTCCCGAATCAACGTTCGTTATCTCCCACATAAAGCTTGAGTCAAGCGAGGTTTCCTTTCCGTTCACAAGCGACACGGACAGCGTTCTTTCTCCAGCGTCCTTGTTCATCGTTAAAATGTTGTCGCTTGTCGTTATGTATGTCATTTTTGTCGCGTCGCCAAAGACGTAAACGCCGATGTAGTAAGGATAGGCGGCCTTTGTGTGGGTTACCTTGATTCTTGTGTAGCCGAGGTCTTTCGCGGTTATCATGCAATATTGGCCTGTAGGCTGTATCGTGGCGACCGTGTTGTTGTCGTTTGTCCAAGAATAGCCGTCAATGTCCGAAGCGTCGCCGCCGTAAAGCGAAACGAACACTCTTTCAGTCACGCCGGGAGCCGTTTGCAAAACTGTCGTGTTTGAATAAATGTAAGGCTCTGTCGTTTCTTCGTAGCCTTCTTCGTAGCCGGAAACAGTCACGACGCAAGTAGCGTCTATTCCGCCGCCGGAGCAACGTAGAGAAGTCTGCCCTTCTTTTAGGCCTTTGATTGTCACGCCCCAATTCGAGGACGTGTCGCACTCGATTATGCTCGCGTCATAGCTCCAAGCGAGCTTGACGTTTTTTTGTTCCGTTTGCGGCTTAATGTTGACGGAAATGTAGTCGATTGAGCCGACTTTTAGCGCCAACGTGCTTTTCGCAAGCGTTAGGGAAGTTATGGACACCGACGGCGTTGAACTGCCAGAGTCTGTGAAGCTGTCAATCATGCTGCATGAATGAAAGCCTACAAAGAGCGTTGCCGCGCAAATCGCAACGGCAAGCCCAAGAGAAAAGACTTTGATAAGTCTGCCAATTTTTAGTTTGTCCATATTTTCCTCCTATGGTTTTATCTAACTCTCACGTAACGTCGTGTGACAGGATTTATTTGAACAGGCGGAAGCTCAAGCGGCGTGTTCGTTATCAGCTTGATTTCCGTGCCGGCTTTAATTTTAATCGTGGGCTTTATGTCCAGCGCGCGGTCAATCATTTTGTTTCCGATTTTAGAGCCTTGCGCGTAAACGTCCGCTATCATGTTTTTCATGTAGTCGTTGTTCGTCGCCTTCATGTCCTTCATCGCTTCGGTGTTTATCAACGAATAAACGGCGATCAAGCCAAGGGCTTTAAGCGTTTCCCAAGGGTGGTTGTTGACGAATCCTTTGTAGCCGGACGCGCCCTGCTTGTCCACGCCGTTCATGTTGCCCAAAACAATTCTATATCCGTCGGGACGAATCAAAAGGTTCCAAGCGACTTGGACTTTGTTTTGGCCGTAAGAAACCGACGAATTGTAGGTTGCGTATAGCGTCGAGCCTTCGGGAATCAACAAAAGCGTGTTGTCGTAGCTTGAATAAACGTTTTCCGTCACTCTCGCGATTACAACGCCCGGATTGTCCGTGTTTATCGCGGTGACAAGCGCGCCGCTTATAATTGTTCCGTCCCAAAGCGAGTTGAACGGCATGTATTGTCCGCTTCCCGCTCCGTCCGTTCCGCTGGAATAGAACGCCTCTTTGTTCTGCTGAAAAGCGTCCGGGCCGCCGCTAGAGCCATACATTTGGTTTCGCATTTGGCTGCTCTGTTTCAACATTTGCGCGATGTATTCCTCTTTGCTTGGCGGCTGATTTTGTTGCGGCGCGGTGTAGCCGTTTCCGTTAATCATCGCGTTTACGATGTTTTGGTTTGCGGCGGGAGAAGCCTGGCCTTTCAATCCTTCTATTTTTCGAGGCGATTTTGAATTTCGCGTGTCCGGCCTCTCGCTTTTGTAGCTTCCGCTACCGACTGCGGCGACTGGAGCGGTTCCGGGTTCGCCCTGTTTGGGCGGCTGTGCGAATTCGGGCAAGCTTTCAATCTCTTTTTCAATGTCCTCCGGCTTCTCTTCTTCCGTCTTGATTTCGGAAAAAGTGTCAACGGCGGCTTGCTCGTCGGAGATTTTCTTCTCAAAATCGACTTCGTATTTGCTGCCGGCTTTGTCCAGCTCCTTGTTCTTTTTGTCGCCTTTCCTTTTTCCGCCAAAAAGCATTACAATCATAATGATTACGGCGATGAAAATGAAAACGCATGCGAAAAACGTTCCGACGTTCATCTCGCGGGCTTCGCTTTCCTCTTCCGGCGGCAAAAGAGGTTCTTCCTTGCTGTCCAAATCTTCGCCAAGGTCAATGGAAGGCGTGTCTAATTCCGCGTCGTCGAATTCAACTTTTCTCTTCTTCGGCTCTTCTTCGTTATTTTCCGTTTCCATCGGCAACCTCTTCGCTGGCGTTTTCCTCTATTTTTTTTGCCTTGGCGGCGCTGGTTTTCTTTTTGATGATTGTGACTTTTTCTTTTCCAAGCCGCAAAGTCGCGGTGTTGATAAGGCGCGGAACGACAAAGACGTTCTTCTTGACGCTGTAATTCATGATTTCGTTTCTTTCGTTAAAAATGACAGGAAGCTTCTTTTGCAAAACGATGTCGTCAACTTGAATGTATGTTTGGGCGCCGTCGTCGTAAACGCGGGTTGGCAAAAATTCCGGCTTCTTGAACATGGAGTATTTGATTTTATAGTCGAACGAAAGAAATTCGGGATTAGTTATGCGTATGTAGTCGTTCTCAATTTGGACGGCGGGGCTTCCGTGTTTTCTGGCCCATTGGTTGCGCGTTTGGGGATAAGTGAATTTCACCATAGCCATATGGTTTGACTTAAAGCTTTTGATTCTAAAATGGTAAACGCGGCGGTCGGTTATTATTACAAGGCTTGAGTCAAGGTTGGAATAGGCGGGCTTTATGAAAAGGTGCTGTATGTCCTCGCCGGAAAGCGGGTCTTTTGAAACGCCAGCCGTCAATTCCCACACGGCCTCGTCCTCGGACAAAAGCGGCGTTCCTGTAACGATTTCGCCCTTTTCCAAAATGATGTCCGTAAGATGATACGGCTGGGCGTAGACTTCGTAGACAAGGTTTTCGTTGAACTGATAGTAAAACGTTCCCTTGTTGTAAAGCTCCGGCTCCATTGTGGCCCTTTTTTGGCTTTCGGCCACAGCGTCTATTCCTGTTTTGTTTCCTCGTTCAAAAGCCTTGTCACGCTCCTCTTGCGGAACGTATACCGGCCTGTCCACAAAAACAACAGTATCCTCAACGTCCTGTATTTTTGCTTCTTCCGCGACAAAAAACTTTCTCAGCTCCTCTTCATTGGCTTGCTCGACTTCTTCTTGCGACTTCGCCGTTCTCGCTTCCTGCTCCGGCTCGCTCTGTTTTGCTTGAAACCGCTCCATGTCTTTTGTCGTTCGGCAAGCCGAAAGCGCGGCTAAAGCGGCGAACAAAAGAAACGCTTGCGAATATTTTGATTTCATAAAAAACTCCTTTTTTGTTTCAAATTGCGATGTAAGAATAGAAAAAATCAGATGTATTTTTCCGCGCGCAAAAAAGAAGTTCGGATTAAAAAAACGCGCGAAAATTTATAACGCCTATTGCGTGTAAACCTCCTTGAAGTCAAAGGCGGTTATGTAAATGCCAAGCGGATTGTCCTTGATGTCCTCGTCGCTCGGCCTCATAACTTTGACGCTGACAACGGCCCTCATTCTTACGTCGTCAATGACGGAGCCTGTCAACATTCTTGATTTCACTTGGTAATCGACTTGGTATGTGTCTTTTGAAAGTTGCAATGGTTCCGTCTGAAACTCGACTTCCTTTGTCTTGCTTCCAAAGTCTGCGAAAGGATTGTTTTCTTTTAACAAGGTGGAATATTTGGAAGCAGTAGTTGTCGTCAAAAGATGGTATGTCGCGCTGACATTTTTTTTCATAACGATTTTGTCTGTTGACAATGTGTGCGCAAGACTTACGAATTTCTTGACTTGGTATTGAATGGCGAGTTCCGGCACGGAATAATTTTGAAAGTTGCGCCGCGACACCGCTCCGACGTAAGAAGCCTCGCCAAAATCGTTCATTGTAACCAAAACCGGGATTGACTCCGGCAGCGACACGGCGTAAAGGGTGATTCCGATTGACACGAAAAAAGCCAGGCACGAAACAATTACTACGTATTTTAGGATGCGGTTTTCGTTAATCACTTGTCCGCAGATAAAGTCAAAGTGGTTGAGTTGAAGGTTTCCCGCGCCGTCTTTGGTCGAATTGAACGGCGTTGTCGTGTCGCCTTGCGGAAGAAAGCTTTTTATCATTTTGCGTCTCCAAAAAAATGGCGGACAGAGATGCGAATAAAATGATAAAGCATTAACGCTTATTTGTCAATATTTATTTACCCATTTGGTAATTATATTCTTTTCTTGTAATTCTGCCGCTTTGTGTCGTCTACGACATGAATATCTTTATCCTTTAATTGCCTTGAAAGCGCTCTGTCGCCGCCGGAAATCTTGACTTTCTTTCCGACAATGTTTTGCTTTTTGAGCTGCCAAATCGGAACGTAAACAAGCCGTTCGCCGTCCTTCACAATCAAAGCGTCGTTCCAAGCTTCGTCCTTGTCAAAGGTGATAACGCCTTCAACAACGCCGCTGACGGCCCCGCCAGAATAAAGCTCCAGCTTGCTGTCCGATTTTTGCCACTCCGCGAAAAAGGTGTTGTATCGTCCTGTCGATACAAGAACGTTTTTCCAGTCCTTTTTTAATGACCAATAGTTTTCGCTTTTGTCGGCAAGGCCTATCTCTTTCAAGTGGGCGAGCCGTCCTTGAAGTTCCGGCGGCAAGTTGCGCTGGCTGATTTTTTCGCCAAGCTTTTCAAGCTCGTCATCAAGCTTTGTCCAGCGCAACTGGCCGACGGAGCCTTTCTTTCCTTGCAAGTATGACTTCATCAATTTTTCCAAAAGGCGCATGTCGTCCTTTTTGTAAGGAACTTTTCTTGTTTTATACAAATCTTCGTGTTTTTTTTCGTTTTCTTCCTGTTCCGCTTTTCTGGAAAATATGTCTTTTAATTGTCCCTGCATTATCTACCTCCCGATTTCGCGCTCTTGCTTTCTGAAAGTTCCGTGCAAAGTCGCGAGCTTGTGCTTTCCGTCGCCAGCGGCCTTTTTCAAAAGCTCCCGCTTTGCCTCGTCCAAAAGCGCGAAAAGCGTGTATTTTTCGTCCGTAAAAAATTCGTTCAACACGCTTTCCATATTTTCAATGTCAACAAGCGAAAAGTCAACCGAAACGTTCGCGCATTGCTTGACGGTTCTTGCCCATGCGGAGAACCATTTAATATACGCTCTCATTTTCAGCTTTTCCGCTTCGACTCGCTTCAAGTATTCTTCGCGAGCGATTAGCATGTTCCGCTTTCGGACGCAAATCAAATAAAAGAACGGAGAAAACTGGCCGCTCTCTTCCGCGAAAAAAAGCCGCCGGATAATTCCTTCGTAATTCTTTAAGTAGCCCCCCCAATGGCAGGATGTCATTTTTCGCCAAGCGGAAAACATTCTGTCAACTATCTCTGCCAGTTCGTCCGCGTCGCCCGCAAAACTGTCGGCTTTTAGTTTTATCGCGTAAACGTCGTAATGCTCGCTTTGGATTTTTCTCGCTACGCTTGACTTCAATCTTTTTGTAAAATACATATCCTTTTTTCGCCGCCGTTCGTTCAAGAATTTAAACCGACCGACACGTGTCGGTTTTTTACGGCTTCGCCTTGATTATATTCTTCAAAGTCGCAAAAAGTCAAGTGTTTGTAAATATATTTTTGCCTATTTGGCAATTTTTAACTTTTAGCTTTTTTCTAGTTGCTTTCATTTTACTTTTCTCTTTTTTAACGGTATTACCGGCAATACATAGTAGATAATTGCCTTTGTAATACCAAAAAATAGAAAAAACGCAAGTGTAATACTCCTAACCTCTGACAATGTAACGGATTGCAAAAAATCGTATTACGTTTCTTTATCTTGCCGTCAGAGGTTAGGAGAGACAGAGGGAGCGGCTTCATTTTTAAAACGCGGCCATTTTTTCCAACAAGCTGCGTTTTTTTACGGCTTTGCGTAGCGTTTTCAAGGCGTTGTCGTAATTTTTTGGCAATTTAATATTGACAAATTGGCAATATAGGTTTATAAAGGAATAAAGCTCTGCCCGCCAAGAAGGAGCTTGAATTGTTTATTCTCACGGAAAAGCCGTCTGTCGCCAAGGACTTCGCAAAAGCCTTGGGCGCGAGTTTTTCGGGCGGAACCTACAAATCCGACACAACAACCATAACAAATTGCGTGGGCCATTTGTTCGAACTGGAAGAGCCGAGCCATTACGGAACGGAGCTTCCAATCATTCCCGCAAAGTTTGACTACCGCTTAAATCCCAATGTCGAAAAGCAAGCGAAGTTCGTCGTTTCGCTTCTAAAAAGCCACAAGTCCGATTCAATCCTTATCGCGACCGACGCGGACCGCGAGGGCGAAGTAATCGCCCGCGAATGTTTGGCGCAAGCGGGAATAACGGATTTCTCCCGGATAAAAAGGTTTTGGGTTTCGGAAGCTTTAACGCCGGAAGTCGTCAAGAACGGAATCAAGGCTGCAAAGCCGCTTTCGGAATACGACAGAATCGCCGAGCAGGGCTTTGCCCGCCAGCGCGCCGACTGGCTTACCGGCATGAACTTTTGCCGCTACATTACGCAAGCGGCGGCAAGGAAGCTTGTCGTTGGCCGCGTCCAGACGGCCGTTCTTTCCGCCATAGACCAAAGGTGCGCGGCGATAAAGAATTTCAAAAGCGAAAAATACTTTGAGCATTACGGCGTGTTCCGACCGACACGTGTCGGTTCGCTCAAAAACTTAAACCAACCGACAGCTGACGGTTCCGGCGCTTCTTGCCGAGGCATTTATTTTGACGGAGAGGCGACAGGCTTTCCCGATGATTCGCGGGCCGCGAAGCTCAACGCTTGCGCGGGACAAAAGGCAACTCTCGCCGACAGCAAGACCGAAAAGAAAATCCAAAACCCGCCGCAGCTTTACAATCTCAACGCATTGCAAAAAGACGCTTTCAAGCTTTTCGGGTATTCCGCTGACAAGACGCTTAAAATAGTCCAGTCGCTTTATGAAGAATTGAAGTGCGTTTCTTACCCAAGAACACCGTCAAGGGTGATGGGAAGCGGCAACGTGGAATTGTGCCAAAAAGTCGCCGACAAATTAACGGCAAAAGACGCTTTCTTGGAAAAGGCCGTCCGTCCGCAAATGGACATATCGCTTGAAAACAAGCGGTGCTTCAACGACGCGAAGCTTGAGGCCCACCATGCCTTGATTCCGTTAAAGCCGCTCCCAGAATCCGCAAGCGAAGAGCAAAGAAACGTTTACAAGCTTATTTTTGAAAGATTCTTTACGGCGTTCCTTCCGCCGTGCGAATACGAAAAGCAGACTTTCATTCTTGAAACGGAAACGGACGGAAATAAATTCAGAGTGAACGGCAAGAAGATTTTGAAGCGCGGCTGGAAGTATTTCAACACGGAAAACAATAGCCGCTTGGAAGAAGGCGAAATCGCGGACAGCGACGGAAAGCCGGAAGAGCAAGACCTTTCAAACATCGACTGGAACGACCTCGTTCTTTCCGAAGTGGAGACAAAGGAAAAATGGACGAAAGCCCCGCCCTTCTTCAACGAGGCGAGCGTATTGGCCTTTATGGAAAACCCAAAAGCGGGCTCAGAACCGACACGTGTCGGTTCGTTCAAAAACTTAAACCAACCAACAGCTGACGGTCGGAAGCTCGTCGGCTTGGGAACGCCAGCGACGCGGCACACGTTCATTCCAAAGCTTTTGAAAAACGGCTACATAGAAATCGACAAAAAGAACATCGCCGTGACGGAGCTTGGCGAAACGCTTTTAATGGCCGTCCGCTTGTCCGCCATAAACAGTCTCGCCGACATCTCAGCCACAACCGACTGGGAAGAGCGGCTCGACGATAATCCGGCGAAGTTTTTGGACGACATAAAGGCGTTTGTAAAGGATTCGGTTTCGCAAAGCATTAACATTCCTTCGGGATGGACGAACACTTGGATGGTAGCTCCGACAAGAAGTGGCAAGCTTCCCGCCGCAAGCGGCATCGTCTGCCCAGTCTGCGGAAAGGAACTCCGCAGGGGAAAATCAAACTGGTATTGCTCTGGCTACAAGGAAGGCTGCAAGTTCACAATTTGGGAGAGCGTCGCGGGTTCTAAAGTCACGGAAAAAGACGTAGCGGCCTTGTGCGACGGCAAAACTACAGGCATAAAGCATTGCGTGAGCAAGGCGGGTAAAGCGTTCGATTGCAGATTTGAACTTGATGATAACTATAAAATTAAATTTGTATTTTAAGGAGGCGAGAATCGTGATTATTGTTGAAAATATCGATGAGTTTAAATCAAAATACGGGAAAATAAAAGGATGGTTTCTTTCAATCGCCTGGACTCTTTTTTTTATTGTGGCTGAAAGCTGCGTGGACGCTTTAATGGTCTCGCTTGCATTGAAAAGCTCAAAAATAGTTTTCCGCGCGTTTGAAATCTTGAACATTTCGGATTTGGGGTTCATAGACTATTTCACGGCAAATGGCGTATCCCCACACCGCATCGGCTCTGATTATAAGGATGCAATGAGAAAATCTCATACTAAAGGAGTTATAATATTACTGCATAATTTTTCAGAAAAGTATGTAACACAAAACATGGGATTTGAAAAAACAAGACGAACAAACAACGGAATCGCATTGTTTTTTCACGAAAATACAGGAACATTCCAGCTTATTGATATGGAAAAAGTTAGAGCCGCTCATTTCGAGCAGCTCCAACAAAGAAGCACGTCCAGTGCAAGCACCGAACCCGCAGATAATACAAATATACCACAAATTTCAGAAATGTCAAGCGAAATTTTAACTCGTCCTGTTCGAATAACCGTAAACGGAAAAGAACGTGTTTGCAAAAATGGAATTCTTGAAGGTTTTAAGAACGCTGTTAAAATAATTGATTCCCTTGCTGAAAAAATACGTTCAATCGTCGAAGAAAATAAAAAACTTCGCGACAAACTGCAACATAAAAACAAACAAAAATCAAATGAGGTTGAAAGATAAAAGAGGAAAAGAATAAATGACGGCATTGGAAATTATTAACTTATTGACAGAAAGAAAAACAGTCAATCTTCAACTTGCGAAGGAATACGCGAAGTCGTATATCGGCGACAAATCCAACAAAATTGCCAAACAGCAATATTACCATAACGTGATTGCGTATAACGAGATTGAAGCAATTATTGCAAAAATCGAGGACAGAACGCCGATGGGAATATTTTTTATACCCTTTCCAAAGTTGAACGAGGACACTTTGAACTTTCAAATACGCTCTCTCTTAAAACGCCACCTGGCATTTAACCTGCAACGGCGATTTACCTAAAGATTCAAACGAAGTGATTTTAGCTACTGACCAAAATCAAGTGTTCGCGGGTTACTACAATGGAGCTGAATGGTATAGCGCTGACGATTTTTTGCTTGGGCGTTGTTGCAAGGTTTTAGCATGGCACGACATGCTTGAGCCGCCATTGGGTCTACTCACAGGTTTCGCTTCCGTTGAGTCTAAAGCCTTAAAAACGGAGTCGCAGGAGAGGGACGACGATTAACCGACGAAGGTTATCTGCTGATTAAATTAACGTCAAATTGCTGGTTTCGGCGGACATTCCCAGCGTCCCAAAAAAATCCTCCACACTTTTTGACAAGGAGAGTCAATTATGAAAACTTGCAAAGACTGCGTTTTTTTGAACCAAGGCGGAAACGGCAACTGCGTTTGCTCGTTGAGAAAACTTTCGAAGCCGTTTGAGCCGGGATTTTATTTGAAAAACCCGCGCGAAAAGGCTTGCGAACAATTAAAGGAAAGGAAGGAAAAGTAATGCCAGAAAACCTAATATTACCTTTAACATGCTATTGGGCTTATAAAATTAAAAAAAAGGAAAAGAGAATTGACTATCGCGTGGTTAAGTCTTATTGGACAAATCGTTTTTACAACTTAGGTTTAATTCCTTCAAAGGATTTTGGAAACACGATAGGAAACTGCAACCAACTAAAAACGCCATTCAAATGTGGTTTGCAGACTGGATACAAACCGGACACTAGATTTTATGAATTTATTACAAAAATTGAAGTTGTTGACGGATTTAAAACAGATTTAAATATAAATCATTCGGTTTACGCGATTCATTTTTTATAAAGGAGGCGCGACAATGACAATTGGCGAATTCGCGAACATGGTTTCTTACATGAGAGAGGCGCAAAAGCGGTATTTTAAGACCAAGCTTAAATACGATTTAAAGCTTTGCAAAGAACTTGAAAAGAAAGTTGACGACGCTCTGGCGGCCCGCAAACAGTCAAAGCGGCCAGTCCAGCCGGAATTGTTCGGGGAGGCAACGTAATGAGTTACTGCAGATATTGCGGAACGGAAATCGCATACAAAAGAACAAAAAATGAAAAGTGGGTGCCTTGCAACTTGCTTACAGGCGAGCCGCATTTTTGCCAAAAGGACGACAAACAGCCGGAGAGCGGCATAAAGCCTTGCAAAATCTGCGGCAAGGGCGTTTTCATGTCCAAGAAATCCGGTAAAAACATTTTGTTCGACTACGCCACGCTTGCGCCGCATGTTTGCAAAAAAGCGGACATAACGCGATACAAAAAATACTTGGAAAAAGCAAAGCGACAAGCGGCAACCGCAAGGAAGCCAAAATGAAAAAGAAATGGCTTGACGTTGTGTTTTACGTCGTCCTTGGATTTATGGCGGCCATCGCATTGCTCGCCGTTTGGAGCGGCTATACAGTTTTTGAAACGGAAATGAGAGGAGCGCATAACGAAAGATGTATGGAATAAGATTTTGGAAAGGAAACGCGGCTTTTAACAGACAAAAAGACCACGACTTCGCTCCGAACGAATGGTTTAGGCAAACGGTTGTGACCGAATGTAAATTCGCCAGCTTCGACAAAGGCGGCGACGCGGAAATTTGCAAGAAACTTGGATTTGAATATCCCAAAAAGTGCGGCGAGCTTCTAAAGCCTTACGCTGAAAGTTATGACAAAGACCCGCCAGACGAGCTTCTTGCAAAAGTGAACAGCATTTTCGTGGAAGAGTTCACCACTAATTGTCTCAAGCGCTTGGAATCTGGCGAACTTGACGAAAGCGTTTTTGAAGAGATGGTAAAAAGCTTTTAACCAAAAGAGCGGCGGTCAGATATTGGCCGCCGTTTTGTATTGACATAAATCGCGATCTTCGGTATTTAAACACTCCGCAAGGCAAGGAGGTTGCGATTATGGCAGAAAAAATCAAAGAAACGGCAAAGCTCAACGAAGCCCAGCTCGAACGAAAACGAATAATTCTTCAATGCCTTTCCAAGCAAATGACGACAATGGAAGCCGCGCTGACGATGAATTTGACGCAAAGAGCCGTCCAATACAATCTTGTTAGATACAACAAACTAGGCGATGCTTGTTTCATTCACGGAAACACAGGCAAAAAACGCGACGACAGTTTCTTTTTAGAACGTAAGCGAAAAGTTTTGGACATTTTCCAAAACACAATAATTGACGGCAAGAATCCGTTTGAGCGAATTAGCTACGCTTATTTCACGGAGCTTCTTTGCGACAATTATGGAATCAAGTGTTCAGAAAGTTGGGTAAAGAAAACGCTCAACAGCATAGGCTACAAAACGCCGAACAAATACAGGGCGAAAAAAGAGGAAGTGGCACACCTGTTCCGTCCGCCAAAGGAGTGCTTTGGGGAACTTGTGCAAGCCGACGGAACGCCTTACGACTGGTTCGGCGACGGACACCAATACTGCATACAAGGCTTTGTTGACGACGCTACAGGAATACCTGTAGGACTCTACATGACCAAGCATGAATGTCTTTTAGTATACATCGAAGCTACAAGACACATGGCGCAGGACTACGGGCTTCCACAACAGATGTATCCCGACAGAGCCTCTGTGTTTTTTGTGTCGAACACAAAATCCAAAACAGAAGAGCGACTCACGCAATACGGAAAAATGATGGAAGGGCTTGGAATAGACATGTTTCCAGCATACAGTCCGCAAGCCAAAGGCCGCATTGAACGCTTTTGGAAAACTCTCCAAGGACGTTTGCCAATTCAATTCAAGTTTCACGGAATAAAGACAATCGAAGCTGCAAACGAGTTCTTGAGGAAAGTTTACCTTCCAAAATACATCAAGCGTTTCGCAAAGAAGCCCAAAAGTAAAGTCTCAAAATTCGTAAAGGCAGACATGAAAGAAGTGAACGCTGTCCTTAAGGCGACCTTCCCAGCAAAGACAGACAGAGCCGGAGTCTTTCAACTCATGGGATACAGATTTTTTTGTCCAGACTTGCCGGACAAAAAAATCAACATCTGTCTTAACGAACGCGACGGCCTTTGGGTCACACCCGAAAAGTCAAGCGTTAAATACAGTTGTAAGCTCATCGAAACCGACACGACAGGCAGGATGCCGGAAGTAATGCAACTCTTAATTGAGCGGGTATTTCTGAAAAACGCAAAACCGAAATTCCGCGAAGTCTACATAGACATCGACCAAGAGCTACTTGACCACTGCGCGCCGCCAAAAAAACGGTCAGCCTAAACACACCGTAGCTGATTTCCCGCACACGAGTTTTCCGCAACGGTAAATACCTCGCGTTTTCATGACTCAAAAACCTTTCTCCAAAAATGTGTGGGAGAACTATTTTTTCATTGTCAAAGTTTAGAGCATAAACTAGACTCTTAGGCACTTTTATTTATCTTTTTCTTTGTTTTTTACTGATTTAATTTAAAAAAAATGGAAAAAAAACAAAAAAATGTAAAAATTTATCGCGAAATTTAAAAAAACGCTTGACACCCAGCGGCAAAAATTATTCTTGCAAAGCGGAAAAAGTTTGCAAAAAAACAAAAATGGCGCTATAATAGGCCTAATATTCTGCTAAACGCGGAAAAAAACACAAAAAACTTGTCTTATGACAAGAGGGAGAAAATTATGGGAAATTCAGCGAAAGCTAAATCAATCGGAAGATTGGTTCTTCAGTTGGCCTTGGGAGCCATGCTCATCGTGGGCGGAATTTGGGCCTTGCAGGGCGGCGGAGACTTTGGAGCCAAAGCCTTGGCCGGCTGGCTTGGAAAGACATTCGGAGTGATTTTCGGCGTAATCGAATTGATTGCCGGCGTTTTGCTCATCATCGAATGTTTCACAAAGGACATCTTCGGAAAGTTCGACAACATCTTGGGCCTCATCATCATGATTGTTTGGGCCGTCGCGATTGTTGTCGGCGACATAGTAAAGGGCGACTTCTCTCCCTTCCTTCCCTGGCTTTACAACTTCGCAAGCCATGTAATCATCTTGGGAGCCTTGTGGTCGCTCAACGACTGATACGCCGACTAAAGCGGCGCATCAATTTTCAAACCGCCGACACCGCGCCTTCGCGCAATGCGGCGGAAATTACGCTCAGCCCGACATCTTTTAGACGCGGGCTAGCGCATAGCGCCCGCGCTTTGCGCGGGCTTTTATTTTGCCTAATTATTTACTGAACAAGCGCTTTCTACATCGCAGAAAGCTTTTTGTTCAAAAGTTCCGTGGCCTGCTTGGGGTTTGCCTTTCCTTGGGACAATTTCATAACTTGGCCCATAAGCCAGCCCACAACGTTGGTCTTTCCGGCCTTAAAGTCTTGGATTGCTTTGGGATTTTCCGCCAAGACCTTTTCAACCAAGCCTTCGATAAGTCCGGCGTCGCTAACCTGCTCCATGCCCTCTTCCTTGATGATGACGGAAGGCATTTTGTTTGTGGAAAGCATTTTGGCAAAAACTTCCTTTCCCTGCTTTGAAGTGATTTTGTTTTCTTCCAAAGCGTTGGAAAGTTCCGCGATGTGCGCCGGAGACAAGGCCACTTCCGAAATTGTCATGTTCTTTTCGTTGAGGACGGCAAGCAGTTCCGACAAAATAAGGTTGGCCGTTCTTTTGGCGCTCTTGGAATTTTTGGCCGCCTCCTCAAACCAAAGGCTAAGCTCCCTTGTTGAAGTTAGGGTTTCCGCGTCAAAGTCGCTTAGGCCAAATTCTTCTTTAAAGCGGTTTCGTTTGGCTTCCGGCAATTCGCCCACTCTGGAGGCGGCGCGCGCCACCAATTCCTCGCTTACGCTAAAGGGCTTGATGTCAGGCTCCACCACAAAGCGGTAGTCCACAAAAGAATTTTTTGTTCGCTGAACGACAGTCTTTCCGGCCGCTTCGTCCCAGCCCATCGTCACCTTAAAGCCGGGGTTGAATTCCTGCCTGTCGGTCTTGAACTCTTCCAGTTGGCGGGCGGCTTCGTATGCGCAAGCCTCCCTGATGGCCTTAAAGGAGTTGAGGTTCTTTATTTCTGAAATGGGCGTGTGGTAAAGCTTTCCGTCTTCCCAAACGTTCAAGTTGATGTTGGCGTCGCATCTCATGTTGCCCTCTTCAAGGTTTCCTTTTGTAACTTGAACATAGCGCAAAATTTCCTGCACGGTTTGCATGAAAAGCACGGCCTCGTCGGGGCTTGTCATGTCCGGCTTGGTGACGATTTCTATAAGAGGAGTTCCCGAACGGTTGTAGTCGATGTAGGAATGCTTTCCTTCCATGTGCAAGGACTTTCCTACGTCCTCCTCAAGGTGAATGCGCTCGATGCGCACGCGGCGGTATTTTTTGTCGGCGCTCACGCAGGGCTCGCCCTTAAAGTTGTTGGGCCTGAATTTTTCGCCGCCAGGCCGCTCCTCTTTTGGATAATGAAAAAAAGGAAGGTCAACATAGCCGTCAACGCAAAGGGGCATGTCGTATTGAGTTATCTGGTAGCCTTTGGCAAGGTCGGGATAAAAATAATGCTTTCTGTCAAATTTTGTGAAACGGGCGATGGAGCAGTTAAGGGCTTGGCCCGCAACGGCTCCCAGTTCCACATAGCCCTTGCTTACCCTGGGCATGGCTCCGGGAAGTCCCAAGCAAACAGGGCAAACGCGGGTGTCGGGCATTCCGCCGTAACGATTTTCGCAAGCGCAAAAGGCTTTGGTTTTTGTCAAAAGCTGCGTGTGAATTTCGCAGCCGATTACGATTTCAGTTTTTTCAATGGCCATAATTCAATTATAGCGATTTGCTTCGCCTTTTGCAAGGACAAGGAATTGTCGGAAAGGCCGCAAAGGCCGTCAAACAAAACCGGCCGCCCGCTTTTGCCTGCGGGAACGTCCAAGTTTCCCTTAGTTCGCGCGGTTCTTTTCGTCCACAATGACAATGTTGGGCTTCCAATTGTCGGCGTCCTTTTCTTCTATTTGGGTGTATGTCACTATAATCACTTTGTCGCCCGCGGCGGCTTTGCGGGCGGCCGCGCCGTTAAGACAGATTTCGCCTTTTTTTCCCGGCATGATGTAAGTTGAAAGGCGCTCGCCGTTGTTCACGTTAAGAACGTCAACTTTTTCCCAAGGATGCATTCCCGCCTTTTTTAAAAGTGCCTTGTCAATGGTGATTGAGCCAACATATTCCAAGTTGGCGTCGGTCACTGTGGCGCGGTGAATCTTTGACTTTAAAACAGTTATTTGCATAATGCTTCTCCTTGTAGCATAGCGCCGCTGTTCGCGGGAGTTTGGCCGCGAGCGCGAATGTTGCGGCTCATTGCCTAGCGCTCGCGAGAGCGCAAGCAAATAGATTCATCTTAGCAAAACGGCGGGCTTGCCCGACCGTATGCGGCGATTATTGGTTCATTTCCAGCGCGGCTTTTAGGCCCTGCAAAACCAAGTCCGGCAAAACCAAGTCAAACAAGCGGGAATCCTCAAAGGAGCGGGAAAAGCCGCCGGTTCCAATCACAAAGGCCTTTTTGCCGCCAAAAACGCTTTCTTCCATTTTTGACACCAGCTCCCGAATGGCGCCGGCCTGTCCGTAATAAACGCCGGACTGAATGGCCTCGATTGTTGACGAGCCGACAGCGTTCCTAGGCTTTAAAACTTCAACGCTGGGAAGCTGGGCGGTTCCCTCGCTCAAGGCGCGGACGCTCATGCTGGCTCCCGGCAAAATGGCGCCTCCCAAATATTCCTTCTTTTTTGTAATCACGTCAACTGTAGTGGCGGTTCCCATGTCAACAACAATAAGGTTTCTTTCCCCAGCCGCGCGAACGGCGCCAATGGCTCCCGCTATTCTGTCGGCGCCAATTTCTCTGGGATTGGCGTATTTTACTATTAGGCCTGTTTTGATTCCCGCCTGAATGAAAAGCGCGTCCTTTCCAAAATACTTTCTAAAGCAATTTGAAAGGGAATGGTTTATGGCAGGAACGACGGAGCAACAGGCGATTCTGGCCACGTCCTTGTAGTTAAAATCATTCAAGGCCAAAACGTCCCTAAAGAACAAGCCCAATTCGTCGGAGCTTAGGCGGGGATTTGTGGAGCGGCGGAATTGGAGCGCCAGTTTTTCGCCCTCAAACAAGCCGCACTGAATCGTGGTGTTTCCAACGTCAACTGTTAAAAGCATAGATTTTCCTCACAATGGAATTGACTTGCCCAGCCGCCAAAATTTTTCCTTTATGCCAAAGAACGCATGGGTGGCTTTTTGGCGTGATTTCGCTCAAATCGTTTGAAATTACAAAGTCCGGCGGATTTTTGACGGAAAACAATTTTTGAACCGCCGCCGCCCTTTCCTCTTGGCTTGCGTTTGAAGTCAGCTTGAAGCCCACAACCCGCGCGGCGGCGTTGTTTTTTTTCGCCATTCTGGGAATGGCTTCCAAAAGCTTGGGATTTTTTTTTAGCTTGACAAGAACCTCGTTGGCGCCGCTGATTTTATGAATTTTTCCGGCCGCAAATTCTTTTCCGTCAACTATAAGGCTTTTGACGCTGTAATCGCTTACCGCCGCCGCGTGGAAAATCAAGTCGTAGGAGTCTTTTTCCAAAGTTTCCCGCAAAAGTTTTTTCAGGTCGTCGCAAGAGCGAAAATTTTTCACCCCAACTTTTTTTAAAAGCGCCCCTGACGGCTGGACCGCGCTTTGGGCCAACAAAAGAGTCACGGCGTCGGCGGGGTTCAGGGCCTTGATTTTTTTTGCGATTTGCAAGGCCGTTCTTCCGCTTGAAAAATTTGTGATGGAGCGAACGTTGTCAATTTTTTCGGAACAGCCGCCCCCGGTAATCAAGACCTTCATTTTTCGCCCAAGATTCCCTTTAGAAATTCATAGGCTTCGGCAGGCTCGGCCAAGCGGCCAACGCCGTCGTCTCCGCAAGCCAAATGGCCGCTCTTTCCTTCCAAAATTTTCGCGCCCCACTCTTTTAGGGTCTTTAACGACCTTTGCGTGGCCGGATGCAAGAGCATGTTGGAATTCATTGCCGGCGCGATGGCGAAGGGCTTTGAAAAATTATTGGCCAAAAAAATGGCGCCCAAAAGGTTGTCGGCGATTCCCGCGGCAAATTTGTTGATTGTGTCCGCGCTGGCAGGATACACAATAATGGCGTCCGGCCACTTTTGCCCAAGAGTTATGTGGGCTATGCTGTCCTCGTCGTTGGACCACAAGTCGGTGTAAAGCTTGTTCTTAACAAGGCCTTCAAAAGTGGCCTTTCCCACAAAGCGCAAGGCGTCCTCAGTGGCCGCCACCTTGACTTCGTTTCCGTTCTTTGTCAAAAGGCTTGCAAGCTCCGCGGCCTTGTAGCAAGAAATGGAGCCTGTGACGCACAATAAAATTTTAGACATTGTCT
Source organism: uncultured Treponema sp. (assembly GCA_937902125.1). GTDB lineage: Bacteria > Spirochaetota > Spirochaetia > Treponematales > Treponemataceae > Treponema_D. Next base: position 56,066 of record CALDIB010000030.1, on the reverse strand, counting down.
ATCAACCTCACGCCTTCCAAAAAGGCCGCGGCGTAAAGGCGGCCGTCAAGTTCCGTAACATAGTCAACCACAAAGCCCGCGTCAGTCAAGGCCTTTTCTTTTTCCGCCGCGGAAGATTTTTCCGTCAAAATTTTATGCAAAAGAGGCGCCTTCTTCATTCCTTCGGCGGAAAGCTTTCTGTTTCTTGAGCTTACCGCAAGGCCGTCTTCTTGGCGGACAATGGGACAAGGAACAATGTTGATGTCCATAAAAAAGGCCTTTATCATTTCTCTAAGCAAAACGTATTGCTGAAAGTCCTTTTCTCCAAAGTAGGCGTTGTTAGGGCGAACGATGTTGAAGAGCTTCATGACCACGGTAAGAACTCCGTCAAAGTGGCCCGGCCTCTTGGCTCCGCAAAGAAGTTTTGAAAAATCGCTTTCCGTCACCTTATACTTATAGTCGTCGGGATACATTTCCGAATATGTGGGCGCGAACAAAATGTCGCAGGCGTTTTGCTCCAGCAAGGCCACGTCGTCGTCAAAGTTGGCGGGGTATGTGTTAAGGTCGTTCTTGTCGTTGAACTGGGTGGGGTTTAGGTAAACGCTCACCACCGTAACGTCGTTGTTTTCCCGGCATTTTTTGACCAAAGACATGTGGCCTTGGTGCAGGCCGCCCATTGTGGGAACAAAGCCCACGCTTTTGTCGGCGCCAATTTTTGAGCGCTCTTCTTTAAATTCTTGAACCGTTCGTATTATTTTCATTTCAGTTTTCCTTTGCATATTTGTCGTAATCGTTAAGCGCGGCAAGAATCAAGTTCCAGCCGTCCATAAATTTTTTCGCGAACTTGGGCGCTCCTTGAGTCATTCCCAAAGCGTCCTGCAAAACCAAAACTTGGCCGTCGCAGTCGCGGCCGCTGCCAATCCCTATCGTGGGAATTGAAACAGCGCGAGTTATGCGGCTCGCCAAGTCTTCCGGAATGCATTCCAAGACAATGGAAAAGCAGCCGCATTTTTCGGCCAAAAGCGCCTCGTTGTAAATGCGCTCGGCTTCGGACTCGCTCTTTCCCTGCTTTTTATGGCCGCCCATGGCGTTGAAAAATTGCGGGGTCAAGCCCAAGTGCGCCATCACAGGAATTCCTGAGTCAACCAAATATTTTATGGTGTCGGCCTGGGTGTCAATCCGCTCAATCTTAACCGCGTTGGCACCGGCTTCAAGCAAGCGGCCAGCGTTCGCCACAGTGTCGGCCAAAGATTTTCTGGTGGCCAAAAAGGGCATGTCACCCACAATAAATTTGTCCGTTCCAGCCCGGACTGCGGCCGTGTGGTCAACCATCATTTCCATAGTTCCGCAAACGGTGGTGGGCTTTCCATGCATAACCATGGAGCAGGAGTCGCCGATAAGAATGCAGTCAACGTTGGAGGCGCCTACAATTTTTGCAAAGGCCGCGTCGTAGCATGTAATCATTGAGATTTTTTTGCCTTCTTTTTTGAAGGCGGGAAAGTCTAGAACTGTCATAGTACCTGTCCTTTTAGATCAAGTCCGTTCAAATTTGAATAAAAAAAAAGCGCGAATTGCTTCCCTGACAGGGTAAACATTCACGCTTCTAATATAGTAAAGATTAAGCCTTTATGTCAAGGCTGGAAGAATCCGAATCAAAAATCGTTTCGCCCGCCTCCGCCATTTTTTTTGCGTAGTTTAAATAAACGCCTATTCTATACGGCTTTATTTTTAAAAGCTTGGCCAAATCCTTGTTTCTTGGAGCCAAGGACATTTGTCCGCTTTGCAAAAGCCTGTTTTTCTTTTTCCAAACGTTCATCTGAAAGTCAAGCTTTCTTTTTAGAACCTTGTATTTTGGGTTTGCAGGATCAAGGCCAAAAAGCCGCTCCCGATATTTGCAAACAAAATACCAAGCTCGGTCGCGGCGCTCCTGCATGTCGGCGCGGGCGGCGCTTTTTTCAAGCAGTCCGTTTTTTACCTTGTCCAATGTTTGCAAAACCGAATCCAACGGAAAGCCGCAAAAACCGCTGACTTTTTCAGCGGCCTTGTCGTCGATATACCAAGCGGACTTTAAGGCCAGCGTCAGCGCCGCCCGCTTTTTGTAAAAAAGTTCCTTGGGTTCAAGAAAATTTTCCCGGCGGGCAAAAATTCTTCTAAAAACCAATTGAGGCTCGCATTTTTCCTCCCGGCTTATTTTGCCCCTATTTTTGATTTCAGCCGGTTCCGCCACAAGAAGGCCGCTTTTTACGGCCGCGTCTTCGTAAAGTTTTTTTACGCAAGGCATCATGGCTCGCCGCTCCGTAGTCTTGTCAGCCTTCATTCTTAGCCAAGAGCTTTTTATTCCAGGAATGGAATAAAAAAGGTAGGCGCCCAAAGGCCCAAAACTTTTGTCGTAGCGTCTAAAAAGGCGCTCGAACCTTGGCAGGGAACTTAGCAAAAAATCGCTTCTTTCGTCCTCGTCCATGTCCATCAAATTAAAGCGGCCGGGCGACATGTAAATGATTTCAAGCATTTTCATCGCGGCCTCTTTTTCTGTCAGAATCCCGTCCTTGAATTTTTGCGGAAGGGCGTCCAATTCGTCTTGTTCCTGCACTTTTTTTCCTCACTTAAATTAAATATAGGTATTTTTATACAGCAATAATCGCGCCAATATAGCGAATTTAAAAAAAACATTCAAAATTTCCCAAAAAAAAGGCTTATTTTTTTATTTTTTTCGCAGTTTGAGGAAATTTTTCCCATTTTTTTTGTTTTTTTAGCCCAAAAATTCCCGTTTCAAAGTAATTTTTTGTAAAATTTTGTAATAAAGAGTAAAAAAAACGAAAAAAAAAGAACGAACGGGCCAAAAATCAGGCCTTTTTTTTCTTAAAAAAGCGCTTTTGGACTGCCCTCTTGTATTTTTGGCCTTTTTTTGCTAGTATTTTTTTATGAAAATCTATCTTGCCACAGGAAATTTAAACAAAAAGCGGGAAATCAGCCAAGTTTTGCCAAACTTTGAGGTTGTCATTCCAAAAGAAATGGGCATTGACTTTGACCCGGAAGAAACTGGAACGGACTTTTACCAGAATTCTTTAATCAAGGCCCTGGCGCTGTGGGAAGAAGTTCGCAAGATTGACAAAAATCCCGCAGCCATAATGGCCGACGATTCCGGCATTTGCGTCGACGCCTTGAACGGGGCGCCCGGCGTTTGGTCGGCTCGCTACGCGGGGCCGGACTTTATGAAAGGCCGCCCGGACGGACAAAAAATCAGCCAAGAAGAGCAAAACAAATATTTAATAGAACAAACCACCGCCGCGCTGGCTTCCGGCCAGCCAAAAAACGGCTTTTTGTTCCAAAACGGGCCCCGCAGCTGCCATTATTCTTGCTCCATGGTTTTGCTTTTAAATCCCAGCCGCTTTTTTGTGGCGCAAGAAACTATGGAAGGAACTGTCATAGACCGCATTGAAGACGCGCGGGGCTCAGGCGGCTTTGGCTACGACCCCATAATCTACCTTCCCCAGTTCCAAAAAACGGTGGCGGAACTTTCCGCCGACAAAAAAAACGCCGTTTCCCACCGGGGAAAAGCCACCCGCGGGATTCTAAGGATAATGGAAGGCCTCTAGGCTGGCGGACTTTTGCGGATTTTGCAGATAATAAAAACATTGTAAATTAACCAAAAAGGCGAAAAAAAACGCGGAAGGCGCGGGGCGGCTTGCGGAAACTCTCTGTTTGCGCAAGCCGCGTAAGCGGCGAAGTAAAATAGTTTCAAGCGCAAACAGCGAGCAGCGCAGTTATCAAGCGGTTCCGCAATGACGCAGCCGCAACTGGGAGCGTTTTTTCCGCCTTTTCTGTTAATTTTAATTTTTTTATATTTTTTTTAAAAATTTCGCTAAAGTTTTTCGCGGCGCGGGCCGAAAATTATTATGAAGAGTTATGAAGGGTAAAGTTCCGGCTGGAACTGACTTCAGACGAATCAGTATAAAACTGCGTGGATGTAGCCTTGTTATGCTGAAGCGCAATTTTATACTTTTGGAGCAAAAAGGATTTTGCTCTTCGACATATTTCCAAGGAGGAAATCTATGGTTATCAACCACAACATGTCAGCATTGTACGCCAATCGTCAACTCGGCGTAACGGGTCTTGGTCTCACCAAAGACATGGAAAAACTCTCTTCAGGCGAAAGAATCAACCGCGCCGGCGACGACGCTTCAGGACTTGCTGTTTCTGAAAAAATGCGCGCCCAAATTCGCGGCTTGAACCAGGCCTCGCAGAACGCCCAGAATGGAATCAGCTTCATCCAGACAACCGAAGGTTATCTCCAGGAAACAACTGACATCATGCAGCGCATCCGCGAGCTTGCAGTCCAGGCCTCAAACGGAATCTATTCCGACGAAGACCGCATGCAGATCCAAGTTGAAGTTTCGGCCTTGGTTTCAGAGGTTGACCGCATCGCCTCAAGCGCCCAGTTCAACGGCATGAACATGCTCACAGGACGCTTTGCCCAAGCCACCGGCGAAAATGTAGTCACCGGCTCTATGTGGTTCCACATCGGCGCCAACATGGACCAGAGAATGCAGGTTTTCATCGGAACAATGACAGCGGAAGCCCTTGGAGTCCGCCAGCTTGGAACAGAAGAGAAGATTTCTTTGGCCGCTCCTGACGACGCCAACCACGCCATCGGAGTAATCGACGAGGCCCTCAAGAAAATCAACAAGCAGCGCGCCGACCTTGGCGCCTACCAGAACCGCATGGAGCACGCCGTCCGCGGATTGGATGTTGGAGCGGAGAACTTGCAGGCTTCTGAAAGCCGCATCCGCGACACAGACATGGCCGCCCAGATGGTTGAGTTCACAAAGAACTCCGTCCTCCAGCAGGCCGGCACCGCGATGCTCGCCCAGGCGAACACGCAGAGCCAGAACGTTCTGTCCTTGTTGAGATAGTCGGGCTGAAGCGCTTAAATAACGCCAAGAGGAGGGGATGGACAAGGAAACCTTCAGGATTTCTTTGCCCTCCCCTTTTCTTGTGTAAAAGCCTTGACAAAGCGGCAAAATCAGAATAAAATTGTAGCAACTATAGGCGCGCTTTCAACCGCGCTTTGATCTTTGACATACCATAAGCCAGCCGTGTCTGGCCGCGGCGTTAGGAAAAAAGGCTTTGATTCTTGGATTCAATTCCAAAATAACAGAACCTTTTTTCCTGACGCAATGGGGTTGAAACTTGCCGGGGGCGCATAAACCGGCAAGCCCGCGCGGACAGGACGCGTTGCAAGACGTGACGCAGTTTAAACACATGGAGGGCTTAACATGATTATTAACCACAACATGAGCGCTTTGTATGCTGACCGCACGCTTGGCATGTCAAATGACGCCATCATGGGCAACATTGAAAAACTCAGCTCTGGCGAGAAGATCAACCGCGCCGGCGACGACGCTTCAGGATTGGCCGTATCTGAAAAGATGCGCAGCCAAGTTCGCGGATTGAACCAGGCTAACAGAAACATCCAAAACGGAGTTTCTTTTATCCAGACAACAGAAGGATACTTGCAGGAAACTCAGGACATCCTCCAGCGCATTCGCGAACTTTCAGTGCAGTCCGCCAACGGAATCTATTCCGACGAAGACCGCATGCAGATTCAGGTCGAGGTTTCTCAGCTTGTTTCTGAAGTTGACCGCATCGCCAGCCAGGCTCAGTTCAATGGCATGAACTTGCTTACCGGAGCTTTCGCCTCGGAAGGAAATCGAGTCATGCAGTTCCAGATTGGAGCCAACATGGACCAGAACGCGAGAGTATACATTGGCACCATGACAGCCCAGGCCCTTGGACTCAAGGGATCTCAGGGCACAGACGAGCAGGTTAGCATCGCTACGCCTGAAAGCGCCAACATGGCGATTGGTACAGTGGACGCCGCGCTTACAACTGTTTCCAAGCAGCGCGCGGATTTGGGCGCTTACCAGAACCGCTTTGAAATGGCCTCTAACGGCGTTCAAGTTGCAGCCGAAAACCTTCAGGCCGCCGAAAGCCGCATTCGCGACACCGACATGGCCTCAGAAATGGTTGAGTATACAAAGAACCAGATCCTCACACAGTCTGGAACCGCTATGCTCGCTCAGGCCAACTCACAGTCTCAGAACGTTCTTGGATTGTTGAGATAGCAAAACCGCATTTGTTTAAGAGATTTCTGGATGTCATCTTTTTGACAAATGCGTGGAAAAGGGAAGGAGCGCCCCTTCCCTCTTCCTAATTTTTCAGGAGGAACGCCTATGAATACGATTAGTAGCATAGGGCAGTCTTTGGCAATGGATGGCCAAATGCGCTACAATTCCGTTCCTATCAGTGCAGGTACAGGAAGTGTAGAACAAACGCTCAATATCGCGGACGGCGCCAGCGTCGTTCAAAGCATTGAAGCGAACATGGCCCAGACCAAAGCTGACGTCCAGCAGTTGCAGCAACTGTCGGATCAAGTGATGGGACGCAGGCTTCAATTCTCTGTAAACAAAGAGTTGAACAGCGTTATAATCAGGGTGGTTGACCCCAGCACCAACAAAGTGCTTAAGGAAATACCGTCCGAGGACATGCAGAGGATAAAAATCAACATGCGAAAGACCATGGGTCTTTTGTTTGATCAAATGATTTAACTTCTCTATATGAGATCATCGACGGGGTTGTATGGCAGGAATCGGCATACCGGGTGTCAGCGACAAATATAAAACCAATGATCTCGTAGAAGGTCTGATGAAAGTAGAACGCATCCCGCTTACAAGGGAGCAGGATACGCTCGAAACTTACAAGACGCAGCAAAGCGCTTGGCGCGACGTCAACCAAAGAATGTCTTCTTTGCGGGACAGCGTGAAAAGCCTCTACTCGTATGACAACCCATTCAACAACAAATTAGCCTCTTCCAGCGATGAATACGCTATAACAGCCGACGCCGGGCGGGACGCGGCTTATGATTCATTTAAAATAGACGTGATAACGCCGGCCACAGCCGACCGCCTTTTAAGCAAAGAAATAGAAAAGGGCGAAGAAGTTCCGGAAGGAACTTACACTTTTAAAACCGGCGACAAGACAGTTTCATTCAAGTGGCGGGGCGGAAAAATCGAAGACTTCATAACGTCCTTAAACAAGCGGGGGGCCAACACAATTAAGGCGTCGCTAATCGGCGTGAACAAAGGAAAAAAGGCCCTCTTAATTGAATCCCTAAAAACAGGAGCGGACAAGCGCTTGGTCTTTGAAGGCGCCGCGCTTGACTACGCCATAAACAAGGAAATAATCAGAAAGACCGCCTCGTCTTCCACAAGTTTTGGAACAAGGCAGTCGGAGCTTTCAAACCCGGCGGCCGACAACATTTCGGAAACGGAACAAAAGGGAATTCCCGAACTTTCGTCAAAAAGGGCGGTCGTTACAAAAAACGGAATCACGGTGGCCCCTCGGGGAGGAGCGCAAATAAAGATTCCCTCCTCCGCCGCAAAAAACGAAAACACAAGAATAGAATTGTCCTTCCAAGCGGGCAAGGTTCAAGACATAACAAAGGAAATCAACGAAGGCTCTGACAGGCCTGACATTCCCAACGCCGGAAGCGTCAGTTTTGGCGGCATCACGGTTGAGAACATGGCCAGCGAAAGCGGCATTCAGGAAGCGGCGCCGACGGAGCCCCTTGAAGAAATCAGCAGCAATTCAGTTTTATACGCCAGAAACTCTTACGGCGAGGAAAGCGAAATTGAGATTCCCTCCCAAGCTTGGACTTTTGACGAAAAAAGCGGAAAGGGCCAAGAAGTCAAAGTAAGCCTGGACGTAAAAAAATACCCCGACATCGCTTCCATTGTAATTAGAAACAGGAACACCGGCGTTCAGCTTGACATAAGCGCCCTTACGGCCTACGACGCGAAAAAGGACTTGGGCTTTGAGGCCGTCCATCCTGTAAGCGAAGCCGGCGACGCGGTGGTAAAATACGAAGGCATAACAATAAGCCGGCCTGAAAACGACATTGACGACATTGTTCCAGGCGTGACCCTGCATTTGACGGACAAGACGGAGCGGACGGCCACAATTTCAATCAAGCCCGACACCGAAAGCGCCAAGGACGCGCTGATTCAATTTGTGGGAAAATACAACCAGACTGTGGCCGAAATAAACGTCTTGAGCCAAAACAAGCCGGAAATAATCGAGGAGCTTGACTACCTTTCAAGCGACGAAAAGGAAAGCTACCAAAAAAAGCTGGGCCTCTTTTTCAACGACTTCAGCCTTTCCAGCGCCAAAGGCTCCATGCAAAGAATAATTTCCGCGCAATACAGGTTTTCCGAAAGCGCTGAAGTCACCATGCTGAACCAAATCGGAATCTCCACCAACGCCACAAATTATTCCGGCTACAATCCCGGAAAAATGCGGGGCTACCTTGAGATTGACGAAAAAAAGCTGGACGAAAATTTAAAGAACAACCTTGAGGACATAAAGAAAATTTTTGGATACGATTCCGACGGCGACTTGATTGTGGATTCAGGAATCGGATACTTGATTGACAAGCAGCTTACAAGCTATGTTCAAACCGGCGGAATCTTGGCCAACAAGGACAGCGTTCTTAACAGGCAAATAGATTCCACCCAAAAAAAAATAAGCCGCTTGGAAAGCCAGCTTGACGACAAGGAAGCCGAGCTTCGCGCCAAATACGGACAAATGGAAGGAACCCTAAATTCTCTTGAGCGCCAGCAAGAGGGAATTTCAAACTTCACAAAGCAAAACCAAAGGAACAATTAGGCAAGGAATAAAAAATGGAACTTTTTATAAACGGACAAAAACTGGACATAACTCTTGAAAACGAAAAAACGGTGGGCGACGTTTTGCGCTCCTTTGAGCAAACGGCCTCCCAAAACCGCTGCGCCACAATAGGCGTTCAAATTGACGGAAAAAAAATCGAAGCCCAAGACTTTGACGCGGCCGCCGCGGCGGAAATTGAAAGCGTAAAAAAAATCGAGCTTTCTGTGGTTCAAGAAGACGCCGTGGCGGAAGCATTTAAAAACGCGGCGGCCGACATAAATGACACGGTTGGCCTTATGGCGCAAATTCCCGCCCAGCTTCAAAGCGGCGGAGACTCCAAGGCCCGCGCCTCAATCGCGCGCCTGGCGGACACCGTTGACAACTTTTGCCACATCATAGCGCTTTCAACCCTTTTTCCCGAAAGGTTTGGAAAAATCAAGATAGACGGAAAAAACTTGAGCGGATTTTTTGAAGACTTCATGCCTATTTTCAACGACCTTAACGGCGCGCTTGAAAGCGGCGACACAGTAACCTTGGGCGACTTGGCGGAATACGAAATCAGTCCCCGCCTTTCTTCCCTTGCGGAAGCGGTAAAAGAATTGTAGGCTAAAGGAGGCGAATATGGACATGGCTACAGGCTCGCTTGTGGCGGCAAGACAAACGGCTCTCCCCTACACTGTCATGGCCGCGGCCTTGGTTGCCTTGGGATTTTTGTTTTTGCTTTGGCTTTTGTGGAGATTTCTCCAAAAGCGAAAGCAGTCTCCGGAATACATTGAGGCGCAAAAGCAAAAGCCCACGACGCTGGTTAACGTTCAGGACTTGGCTAAAAAAATTTCGTTGACTAGGCAAGAAGCCCTTTTGCTTTACGCCCTGTGCCTAAGGCAAAAGGCCAAGAACGTCTACTACTTTTGGAACGACAACGAATACATTGACGCGATGTTCAAGGAAGAATTTTACCGCCTGCGCCAAAAGAATTCCGAAAACGAAATCCGCGAAATTTTCAAGTTGAGAACCCGCTTGGAAAAAATTTCCAACGCCAAGAACAACATTCCTTCAAGCCACAACATTCCCGAAGGAGAAACCTTGGTTTTGCCCGCTTCCGGCGGCCGCTTCTACGCTTTTAAAATCAAAAAGAACGAGCAAGACAGCATCACCCTTGAGGCTCCGCAAAATTTGGAAGGCACGGAATTTTGCCCCAAGCCCTTGGACAAAATTGTTATGACTTACATGACAAAAAAGAGCGTTCAATACGTTCTTTCCACAAGAGTCGTCCGCTTTCAGCACGGGCAAGGCGGCTCGCTGGAAATGGTAATCCGGCATTCAAACGCGGTGAGCATGCAAAACCGCCGCCAGTTCAAGCGCGTCAATGTAGGAAACCAGTGCTTGTTCAGCGCCGTTGAAGAAAAAACAGGAAAGCGGGGCGAAGTTTCTTACTCTCCAAAAGAAAATAAATACGAAGGAAAGATTGCCGACATAAGCGCCGGCGGCTGCATGATTCAAACCAAGCTTCCCATAAAGCGGGACCAAAAATTGTGGATTCGCGTTTCCCTTCCCGACAAGCCTGAATTTGAGGCGGTGGGCTTGATTGTGAGCGCGCAAAAGAACAACGAAACGGAAATTTTTTCCTTGCACATATCCTTCATTGAAATTGAAGAAAAAAACAGGAACGACATTTTCGCATACGTTTATAAATACTAAAAGGAGACTCTAAAAGCTTCAGTTTTTAGAGTTTGCCTAAACGCTTGCCTTTTAGCGAAAAAGGCGCTATAATGGACGAATATTTGTAGGAATATGACTGTACTTGAATTGAACAATGTCGAGCGCGAACCGGGCGCGATTTATTACATAAGGCGCTATCGAGCTGTCGCCAAGCTTAAGCTTCCGACAGAAATTGTTGATTCAAACGTTGAATTCAGCATAGAGACAGGCCCGCTTGGCAACAAACAAATTGACGTTGAACTCTTGACCCAGCCTAACTATCCTGCGCTTCCCATAATAAAGGCCTTGCGGGACTTTATAAACGAAAACGACAACGCTGGAACCTTGCCAATATGAAATTTCACAGCTCAAGCGTGGAAGAAAGCGTGGCCTTGGGAAAAAAGATTGGCGCGTTTTTAAAAAAAGGCGACGTGCTGGCGCTTCAAGGCCCTTTGGCCGCCGGAAAAACCACAATCACAAAGGGAATCGCTCAAGCGCTTGGCGTTGAGGACACAATCACCAGCCCCACTTTTTGCTTGATTTCAGAATATCAAGGAAGGCTTCCCCTTTACCATTTTGACGTTTACCGCTTGCAAGGTTCCGACGACTTTGCAAACTTGGGCGCGGAAGACATGCTGTACGGCGACGGCGTTTGCCTGATTGAATGGAGCGAAAAAATCATGGACGAGCTTCCCAAAAAAACGATAATCCTCCGCCTTGAAGTTTCCCCCGGAAAAGAAAGCGAGCGGGACATTTACATTGAAAACTGGCCTTACGGAGAAATACAATGAAAGCCTTGGCTTTGGACACAAGCGTTTCATGCATAAGCGTGGCGGCAAAAAACGACGACAAATTGGCATGCCTTGTTCTTGACATTGGAATGAGGCAAAGCGAAAAACTTTTGCCGGCAATCGATTATGTCTTGAAGCAAGCCGACTTGGAAGTTTCGGACTTGGACTACACGGCCTTGTGCGAAGGCCCCGGCTCTTTTACAGGCTTGAGGCTTTCTTTTGCGGCCCTTAAAGCCATAGAGCTTTTTGGCGGAAAGGCAGAAGAAAAAGGCCTTGAGCAAAAACAAAAATCCGACGGCGGCGTGGCCTTAAAAGATTTAAGCGTCTCTTCCCGCGTTCCCATTTACGGAATAAACAGCCTTGACTTTTTGGCCCAGCCCTACATGGATTTTGACGGAATAGTATTGCCGGCCATAGACGCGCATAAAGAAAAATTTTACGCCAAGGCTTTTTTTGACAACAAGGAAATTGTTCCCTGCGACGACTGGGATTTAAGCGCCCTTGAACAAAAAATTGAGGAGGCGGCCAAAGGCCTTGAAAGCCAAAAAAGCTGGCCGGCGCAAAGAATTCTTTTGTGCGGCTTGGAAGCCCAAGCCCTCTTTGACGCTTGCAAAGAAAGTGGCTTGTTCAAGGGTAGAAAAATTTTGGCGCCAAAAAGCCGCTCCGCCAACATGGAAAGCCTTTTTGTTTTGGCCGAAGAAAAAATAAAAAACGGCCTGCCGCCTCTCGCCGACTACGACGGGCCGCAATACTTTAGGGCAAGCGAGGCGGAACAAAAAGCGGCGAACTAACGCTCGCCGCTTTTTGTTCCAACGAGTTTTCGCAGAGCGAAAACTCGCAAAATGATTTTCTGACAAAGACTAGCGGCCGCTCAAGGCCTTTTTCCAGCGGCTTACCAATTGCAAGGCGGCCATGGGCGTAAGGTTGTCAACATCCGAACTTAAAATCTCGTCAAGCACGATTTCTTCATCGCTGAAAAGGCCTGGAGCGGCCGCGGCGCTTTGGGCGGCAATGACCTCCTCTTGACTTTGAGGAACAGGCGCGTTCTGGGAAAGCAAGGGCTTTTCCGCGGCCAGGGCTTGCAAATGCCTTAAAATTTGGCTCGCGCGGTCAATGACGCTTTGGGGAATTCCGGCCAAGCCCGCCACATGAATGCCGTAAGAGTTTTCGCTCGCGCCTTCCTTTATTTTTCGCATGAAAACTACAGAGCCGTCAGTTTCCCTTACATCCATGCAAAGCAAGCGGAGCGCCGAATGCTCCAAGCGGCTAAGCTCATGGTAGTGGGTGGCAAAAAGGGCGCGGCATCTTATGTTGTTCAGCAGATGTTCGCTCACCGCCCAAGCGATGGAAAGGCCGTCTTCTGTGGAAGTGCCCCGCCCCACTTCGTCCATGATAACAAGGCTTCTTTCGCTCGCCCCCCGCAAAATTCTAGCGGTTTCGGTCATCTCTACCAAAAAGGTTGACTCCCCCCGCGCCAAGTTGTCGCTGGCTCCCACACGGCAAAAAATTTTATCCACAAAGCCAATCTTGGCTCTTGAGGCGGGAACAAAGCTTCCGGTTTGCGCGAGCAAGGCGATTAAGGCGCTCTGCCTAAGATACGTTGACTTTCCGGCCATGTTCGGTCCTGTAATAAGCAAAAAGGACGGCTCGGACTTTGCGGACATATCAATGTCGTTGGGAACAAATTCGCCGGAAGGCAAATGAGATTCAACCACAGGATGGCGGCCGTCCTTGACAAAAAAATCAAGGCTGTCGTCAACTTGGGGCTGAACCCAACGGCCCAGTTTTGCCGCGCGCGCGAAAGACGAGGCCACGTCAGCGTAGGCGATGGAACGGGAGACTTCCATCAAATAGGGAACGTAAGGCTCAAGTTTTGAGCGGATGTCAAGGAAAAGATTTTTTTCCGTCTCCACAATGCTGGCGCTGGCGCCGTTAAGTTCCCTCTCAAGGTTTTGAAGTTTTTCAGTTGTGTAGCGGTCGGCGTTGGTAAGAGAGCGGCGCATTATAAAATGGCTGGGAACCTTGTCCAAGCGGCCGCGGGTGACTTCCAAAAAATAGCCCGCCAAATTGTTATGCTTTATTTTTAGGTTTTGAATTCCCGTGTCGGCGATTTCTTGATTAAGATAGTCGTCAAGTATTTTTGCAAAATTGTCGCGGACTTCCCTATAATGGTCAAGCTCGGCGGAATAGCCCTGCCTAATCATCCGTCCTTCGGTAAAGACAGTGGCGGGGTCGTCGCAAATTCCGCGGCCAATCAAATCAATTATAAAGCGAGCGCCGCTTTCGTCAATCAAGCCAAAATCATAGGAAGACAGCGCGGCCTGAATTTCAAGCCAAGCCTTTAGGCTTTCGGCAAGCGCCACCAAGTCCTTGGCGTGCGCTTTTTGCATGGCGATTCGGCCTGCCAAGCGCTCAACGTCAAGAATGGAAGAAAGCCTTTCGCGGCAAAAATTTTCAAGGCCTTCGTTGTCAAAAAACAAACGGACATGGTTTTGCCGCGCTTCGATTTTTTTTATGTCCACAAGGGGAAAAGAAAGCCACTGGCGGACGGCGCGGTTTCCCATGGCGGTAAGAGTGTGGTTCACCCGCTCAAGCAAAGTGAATTTTGAAGAGCCGTCCCGCAAGTTTTGAAGGATTTCCAAATTCCTGCGGGAGGAATCGTCAATCAAAACGTAGTCGCTGTCTCTGTATGTTTTTATTCCTGAAATGTGCGCCAGTTCCGCGTTGGTGGTTTTGTCAAGGTAGTCCAGCAAAAATCCGGCGGGCGCCACTTCGGGGCTGGATTCGTCAAGGCCAAAGGAAGACAAGTTTTTTGTCTTGAATTGCCTAATCAAGCGGGCATAGGAATTTTGGTTTGAAAAATGCCAGTCCGGATAATATGAAACCAAAAGCCTGGGAAGGGCCGCAAGCGCTCCGTTGATGTCTTGATTGTCCCGCAAAGACTGGGGAAGCAAAAGTTCCTTGGGGCTTGCCCTGTCCAATTCCTTTGAAAAATTGTCGGCCATTTTTGAGGCGGGCCAAGACGTGGCCAAAAATTCGGAAGTGCTCACGTCAACAAAGGCAAAGGCCGCCTTGCCCTTTTGGATTGAAAGGGCGGCCAAAAAATTGTTGTTTCCCCGCTCAAGGTAATCGTCGTCAACCACAGTGCCGGGAGTGATTACCTCCACAACCTTGCGCTCTGTCAACCCGCCGCCGGGGCTAACGTCTCCGATTTGTTCCGCCACCGCAAGCTTTTTTCCAAGGCGCAAAAGGCGGGCTATGTAAACCTTGGCGGCGTGGTAAGGAATGCCGCACATGGGATTGGCGCCCTTATGGGTCAATGTCAAATTAATCAGGCGGGAAACTTCCTTTGCGTCGTCGTCGAACATTTCGTAAAAATCTCCGACGCGAAACAAAAGAACCTCGTCCTTATGCTCGCTTTTAAGCTTGTTGTATTGCTCCATTAAAGGAGTAAGGTCTGCCATTACTGTTGTTCCAAAGATTCAATCACTTTGTCGGTAATGTCAACGGCAGGGCTGTACCATAAAATCGAATTGCTTTGCTGCAAGTTGATTACCATGGAAAGTCCTTCGTTTTCAGCGACTTTTTTTATCGTGCGGTTCAAGTTTTTGTAAAACTCGTTGTTGTTTGAAAGGTTTTTCTTTATGTTGCTGAGCTCTTGATTTTTTTGCTGAGTGTAAGTCTTGAGGCTTGAGGATTTGATTTTTATTGAATCCTGATAGCGCTTGACATCGGAATCCATTCCCAAATCTTGGGCCTCCTGCAATTTTGCCTGCAAGTCTCGGATTTCGTCAGCGCGGCGGCTTATTTCCTCCTGAAAGGAGGCCCTTTTTTCTTCGTAAGATTTTACGGCGGAAGAATTCTTAAAGAACTGCTCGTAAACCTGCGTTGTGTCCACAACGCCAAAATTAGTTATGTGTTGTTGCGCGAACAAGGCTCCTGCCGCAAAAACAGAAAACGCAAAGGCAAAAATTTTTTTCATGTAAAACTCCTCGATAAAACGCCGTTTATTATAACAAGAATATCATTTGTTGACAAGGTTGAACGAAAGGACAAACTTCCATGTGTCGCCCCAAGAGAACTTGCCGTTTTGAACCCTAAAGCAGTTGGCAAGCAAAATGCGCAAGGGGAACTGGGGCATCAAGATGCGGACATCCGGTCCAAAGCTAAAGTAAAAGTCGTTTACGCTTGAGTTTGTAAGAAGGTCATGCAAATCGTTCTTAATGACAACCGCGTCAAAGAATCCGTCCAAAGCCAGCATTCTTGGAATGACAGGAAATCGAAGCTCCAAGTTTTGGCTGAACATGGCCTTGCCCTTGACGCTGTTGTAAATGTTGGTCCAACCCCGTCCGTTAAACATTCCGTCAACATAAAGCTTGTGAATGTCGCTGACCGAAGAGCCTGGAGCCGGCTCTTGGAAAGAAAGCGTTGACAAGGCCGCGAAGACAAGCTTAAAGTTCCATTTTTCGGAAACGGGAATATTGAACAAAGTCGCGTAGCCTTCAAGCTTTGTGTCGCTCCTAAAGTAAAAGTCAGTTTCAACCGGAAGCAAGCCAAACCAAGCGATTCTTTCGCTGGCAAACCAACCCTTTGACGGGTCGTAGTTTATGTCGCGACCGTCCATAGACCATTTTGTCCAAATTGAGTTTGCGAATCCCCAGTTGTTGGCGTAACGGCTGATTCCAATGTCAAGAGGAACATAAAGCTTTGAATCGTAAATGTAATTTGTCAGCGTGTTTGTCAAACCGCCGGACAAAGTCAAAATGGCCCAGTTTGGCATCCATCGGCGGGCCAAAGCATGTTCGGCGCCAACCTGCCAGCGCTGATACTGCATGTAATAATTAGACCCGTCAACAACGCCTGTGTCAGTCCAATACATTCTCAGCGCTGTGGCTTTTGCGTGCGAAAAAGAAAGGCTTTCAGACCATTCAATCGGCAGATTCCATAGCCAGCGTTGCGAATAGCCAAGGCTGATGGACTGCTCGTTTGGCGAAAGTGTCGTTCCCACAGAAACGGTTTTTCCCAAGCCAAAAAGGTTGGAGTTTGACCACTTGGCAAAAAGCGAAAATGGCAATTCGTCGGAGCGAGTCACTCCTGTAAATGTCACGCCAAACTCAATTGAATTGGTGTGCTGCTCTTCAACCGAAATAATCAAATTGACAAGGTTTGAATCGCTTCCAGGCTCTACAGTTGGAACAACGTTTGAAAAATACTGCAAGTTATACAAGTTTCTAAGGCCGTTTGAAATCTTGGCTTTTGAAAAAACGTCTCCGCTTTCTATGGGAAGTTCGCGGGTGATTACAAAATCCTTTGTCTTTTCGTTTCCACGCACTATAACCCGCTCAACATGGCTTCTGTCCCGTTCCGTTATGTTCAAAACATACGACACCTTTCTTTCGGTCGTGTCGCGGTTTTCAGCGGGTTGAAAAGAGTTTTCGGTGTAGCCGTTTTCGTAATACAAATCGCTTACATTGGCCATGGAGGCTTGAAATTTTGTGGCGTTGAAGACTTCTCCTTTCTTTATGCTTACAAGAGATTCCAAGCGCTCCGTTGAAAAAACTTTGTTTCCGTTGAATGTCAAACCGTCAAAAGTGTAAACCGAGCCTTCATACAAATAGTAAGTGATGGTCATCTCGTCCCGGTCTTTTTTGTCGTTGTGAGTTATGTCGCGGGTAACGTCGATAATATGAAAGTCAAGATAACCTCGGTCCATGTAAAACTTTGAAATCATTTGGCGGTCAATTTCAAGCTGGCTTTCTTTAAACGCGCCCTTGGATATGACTCCGGCGGTCTTGAGTTTTGTCTGTTTTTTTAGCTTTTTTGAGGGAAAGGCCGAGTTTCCCTCAAAGTTAACGCCAACAACAGAAATTGAGTTTCCTTCGTTGATGACAAAAGTGACGACAATGCCCGAATCGGTTTCTTCGTATATATGGGAAACTCGCACTGAAGAAAAGCCCTTTTCAAGGTAAACGTCGCGAATCGCGCGCTCGTCAATGAGGGCGTCGGAATCAGAATAGACGTTTCCCACTTTTATCGAAATCGCCTCTTTTAACGGAGGGTTCCTAACCTTTCTATTGCCCTTGAATTTTATGGCGCTGACAACAGGCTTTTCAACAACAGAAAGGACAAGAATCATTCCGTCGCCCGAATCGTGGATGGCTCCGGGAGAGATTTCCTCAAAGTAGTTCAAAGCCTCCAAACGGTTCAGCAAGTCGTAAAAACAGTCTTGAAATTTTTGTCCTATGTAGCTTGACGTAAGGCCTGAAAGGTCAGACTGCCGGACGCTTTTTAAGCCCTTGAATGTAATCCTTGAAATCGGTTTGTCCAAATACCAATCGTCGCTTTCTTGGCCAAAAGAAAAGGACGCGAAAGAGCAAAATATTAATAGAAGAAGAAAAACTTTTTTTAACTGAGAGCGCATAACAAAAACTCCAAATTTTTTAAAAACTTAACTTCCATGACAACGTCAACGCGGTGTTCTCAACAAGCTTCATGTTGAGAATGCTTTCCAAATCGGGAGACATGCTCCATCTAATTTTAGCAAAAGGAGCCGCCAATTCAAATCCCACTTCGGGCCTAAACGATATGCCGTCATACGTATAGTCGCTGTCAATGCGGTTTTTATCGTAATTGAGCCTAAGCATTCCGTCCGCGAATAACGATTCGCCTATGTACTTACCAATATAAACAGTCGTACCGTCCAAATAGTTACCGGCCAAATTGTCCGAACCGGAAGAATCTCGACTTACGCCCTGCTTTACGGCGTTTTGAACAACCATTGTCCTTACAGAGAATATATCAAATTTGAAGAAATCACGCAATGCGTTTTCCAATCTTCTTACAAAAACGGTTTGAAGCGCGTAGTCGCCAGTGGCAAGGGCTAATGACGCCGCGTTGTTGGAATTGGCGGTCATTATGGCGCCCAAGATTTCCATAATTTCCCGTTCTGATTTGGCCGGGCTGGCGCTAAGACGGGGAGTCAACTGGCTTAGACGCTGGTTTTCAACCTCAAGGGTAATCGTGCAAGGCTCGCTGTTTTCGTCCCGAGTTTTGCATTCAGCCAAAATCGAAACGCTGGGGTCAAAACTTTCGTCGCTGTTCCTAAAGTGAATTTTTCCCTCGCGAATAAAGAAGCTGGAATTCAAGTAAACAATTTCGCCGCTTCTAATTGGAACCTCGCCGTCAAGGGAAAGGCGCTTGCTTTCTCCTGAATAAGAAACGTCAAGTTCAGTGCCGGGAACAATAACCGCGCGCAGGAATGTTGTATAGGATATTTGAACCCTCTGCGCGGCCTTAATGCGCAGGTCAACGTCCACGGGCATGTCGTCGTCATCGTCGTTGTCATCGTCAGACGCAAGGCCTGAAATGATTTCGTTCAATCTTGTGGCGCCAAACTCGGCGTTTGCGTTCTTTGCGGTAAGCTCTCCGGAAACGCCAATCGTGTCGTTTTCCAAAGCGATGGTCATGTCGGCCAAGAAGTCGCCCTTGACATGCATTTCGGAAAGATTCATGTTAAGCGGAACAAAATTGTTGTCAATGGTTTGAACCCGAACGTCAAGGCTTTCAAAGGCCAGCTTGTTCATCTGTATGTTTACGGTTACATCCAGCGGCTGCTTTTGCAAAAGACAGCGGGTCGGCTCGGTGTAGAATTGAGAGCCCTCCAAGAAAAGAGAAAGCATTGGCGTTGACGCGCGTTTTTTAAAGAAATTTGGGAAATTGAATTCCGCGTCTGGAATGTCAATCTGGCCGTAGAAACCGGGATTTGAAGGAGGCCCGATTAAATTAAAGGCGCCGCCCGCGATTCCCTTGTAAATTCTTGCCACGTTTATTCCAAGAGAATTTAAGAGCTCGCGTCCGTTGATTTGAATGTCGGACACTCCGACATTCAAAAATTCTTTGCTGACGCTTCCCTTTATTTTCATGTTGAAGGGAACGGAATTTTTTATTGTCAAATCCAAGTCTTGGTAATTTGAAACGGTTCCGCTAAGGCCAATGTTTTGGCTTGTAGAAAGAATCAATTGGTCTTGAATTTTCATGACGCCCAAATGATATTTTTCGCCGCCTTTTTTGTCGATTCTTTTTTCGGCCGCGTCAAAATCAACGCTCAAAGAGTCGGGAACTCCTTTTGACACTTCGCTGAGCGCTTGGATTTTTGCCTTCGCGGAGGCAAGAACGTCCTTTCCAAAAATTTTTGTCTTTAAGTCAAAGGTCAAATCTCCATCCCAAGTTTTTTGGTCAAAAGTGGCCAAGACGTTTGTGATTTTGCTTTCGTCCCAGTCGGCCTCCGCTTCTTGGATTGAAAAAACTTTGTCCTCTACAATGGCTTGCGCCCTTAAGCTAAGGGGCTTTCCTTGAATCGTCATAACCGCGCTTGGAATGTCGATTGTCACAAACGGATTTCCAATCATTCCTTGGGCTACAATGTTGGCGTTGACGGTGTCGCTGTCCTCAGACTCCGCAAAGAAACGGCTGGAGCGCAAAGACTGAATGTCAAAGTTTGCGGTAATGAAAAGATTGCTTATAAACGAGCCGGAAAAAAGCGAGCCGACAGTCAAAGGCGTTTTTAGCGAATTTATGATGTTTCCGTACAAAGCGACTTTTTCAAGCCCCAGAGAATTTGAAAGGTCAAAATTAAAATCGGCGCTTTCAAACAAATCTTGCTCAAAGCGATACAAGAAAACTCCGCTTCCGTTTAAAACCGAAACGTTGTCAGAATACGCCATATTGTCAAAGAAAACGCCGCTTTGGTCAATGTTGGCCGAGAATGTCACGACAGGATTGAGCGAGCTGGTTCCCTCAAGCAAACGGCCGTCAAAGTAAGGAACAAGAGCGCGAATGCCTTTGTCGATTGAATAAGAGAAACTGCTTTCCGTTGTAAACGAGAATGTGTTGTCATTGATTTTTACAGGAAATCCGGTCGCTTCAAACGAACCGTTCAACACGGCGATTTCTCCCGACGTGTCGGTGTTGAGCGTAAAACGCATTCCGTATTCAGAATTGATTTCAAGCCAATTCTTGTTGGCCAATCCAGAAAATGAGTATGGAATGCCGTTCAATTCCAGACGGCCGCTCAAAAGGCGGTCTGTCGATTCCGGGAATTTTTCGATGATTCCGTCCATCAAAAGTTTTTGTCCGCCAAAAACAAATTCCAAGCGGGAAAGCTGGAATGTTTGTTGGTTTCCGTCCGCTTCCAAAATAAGCATTTGGTCGTCGCGCTTTGTGTTGGCTAAAATCGCGTAAGGAACGCTGAAAGAAAATTCTTTTCCAACTCCAGAGGCGAAAGTGTCGCAAGAAAAAACGTAAGATTGAACCGCGTCGGCTCCCGCCAAAAGAAGAGGCTGCATGTTTTCTTCAGCAAAAAAAGCGGCCGTTTTAACCATGCTGTCAATGTAAATGGCGCTGAACGAAAGAGACGCTTGCGACGCTTTGGTAAGCGGCGAATAGCTTCCAAACAAAGAAACCACTCCAGGGTCGCCGTCATGGGAGTAATCGGAAACTTCAAATGTCCAGTCCCAAGAGTCGGCGACAGGCCTAAGAGTCAACTGCGCCGCCGTAAAAACATTTTGTCCAAGAAAGACTTGCGGCGCGAAGCACATAAAGCCGTTTTGATAAGCGTCTATAAAAATCTCGGTTGAAACAACGCCGCCGTTGGGAAGAACAAAGGACTCAACCGCAAATGTTCCCGAAGGCCTTTTTGCCGCAAAATCAAAGGCGCCGTCAAAGGACAAATTATATCTGTCGCCCGAAGTCTTAAAATACGGAATCGTGATTTTATTTTGGTCGCCAGAAAGGGAATACGAAACAATGGTGTCGCTTTGAAAATTCTTTGCGGGAATGACGCTGCCGGGAACAAAAATGTCGCCGCTGGAAGAATATCCAAAGACTCCATTTTTGTAATTGTATTTTGCGTCGGCGCTCAAAGAAAAATTCATTGAGAACAAGCCTTTTGTCAAGGCGTCGTTTTTTGTTGTTTGAACAAAATTGTTCAAATCAAATCCATCGGCGTATAGTTTGGCCAAAATGTCGCCGCTATTAAAGTCGGCGCTCGCTTCGGCATAGACGTTTCTGGCGCTTGGAAGCATTTTAAAGCTCAAAACCTGAGAACGGTATTCGGCCAAGAATCCTACAAAGCGGGCGCGATAGTTTAAGGCCGAAAGGTTTGAAAAGCGCAAAACAGCCGAGCTTCCGTCCACGCCCCGCGGAATCAGCGCCGAAAAATCCAAAGAGCCGGAAAGCCTTTGATTTTTTACCGAGGCAAAAAAGGCTCCTGAAAAATTCGCGTCAACCTTTGTCTGTCCGCGGGCGGCGACAAACGCCTTTGAAATGTTCGCCTCAAAAGAATCCGAGGCGGCTTCAAACAAAAAGCGCAAGCGGTAAACGCGAATGTCGGCGCCTAAATTCAGCGTGATGTTGTTGAAGTCTAGATTCTCCAAAAATTCTCTGACGCGCTCGCCGCCGCTTTTTTCCTCAAGCTCAATTTCTTGTCCAGCCTTTCTGCGCTCAAGAATTTGCCTAAGCCAAAAATCATTTTTTTGAGAAAGAATTTTTATCTCAACGTCCCTCAGCGTCAAATTCTCAACGGAGTTTTTGGCGTTTCCAGAAAAAAGGTCGCGCAAAGAATAACCCAAAGAAAGGCGTTCGATTGAGGCGACTTCAAGTCCGCTTTTTGCGTCAACGACAGAGATTCCGTTGATGTTTATCAACGACAAAACGGACGGGGAAAGAGACTTGTAGGAAATGTCAAGGCCCGCCGCGTCCTTTAAGTCGCTGCGAAAAGCTTGAACCGTTTTTTGAATTTGCGCGCCGATGCGTTCGTAGACAGGATGCAAAAGCCTGTTCACGGCTACAAGGAGAGAAAGAAAAAAGAATACGCAAAGGCCAATTTTTATGTAGCGCTGCTTGAATTTCATGGCGAGCCCTGCCCTTCAAGCGCTAAAAAAAAATGGCGAAAGATTGCAAAATTTTGCATTATAGTATACTTTATATATTGTCGGCATTTTTTGGCCGAATTTTGAGGTTTTCTACTATGATACTTAAAAACTTTGTCGTTTTTGAAGGAATTGACGGCTCGGGCACTTCAACTCAAATGAAAATGCTAAAAGAGCGCTCCCAGGGCAAAAAAATAGCCTTTACCGCCGAGCCCAGCGAAAATTCCACCGGAAAATTTTTAAGAAGCGTTTTGAGCGGAAAAGAAAAAGTTTCGCCCCAAACGGCCGCCTACCTTTTTGCCGCGGACCGCGCGGAGCACCTTTGGGGCCAAGGGGGAATTGTTGACCAAACTAAAAACGGCTTGACAGTTGTATCGGATAGATACCTTTTTTCAAACCTAGCCTATCAAGGAGTCACTTGCGGCGAAGAATTGCCAAAACTTCTCAACAGCCCCTTTCCTTTGCCCCAACTTTTGTTTTTCTTTGACATTTCGGCGGAAAAATCCCTTGAACGGGTGGAAAAACGGGGAGAAGCCAAGGAGATATACGAAAGCGTTGAATTCCTAAAAAACACCGCCATCCGTTACCGGAACATAATTTCCGAATACAAAAAAACAGCAGACAGCAAAATGAGAATAATCGAAATTGACGCCACCCTTTCCAAAGAAAAAATTTCAGATTTAATTTGGAATGAAATTCTTCCGATAATAAATTCGTGAAAAAGTTCGCAAAAAAAATATTCTTCTTCTCCCTTGCGCTCGCCGCGGCGGCCTTTTTTTGCCTGCCGGCCTTTTCTTACATGTGCAAGTACAAAGAGGACTTTTACAAGCTTTACCACGTCCACTACCAGCAGTATCCCGACGATTGCATGGAAAACATTTATTGGCTGGAGCAGGCCGTCCGCGCCGACTTCGCCAATCCCCTTTACGCCAGGGCCAAGATTCAGACTAAGGACGAATGGGAAAAATACCGGAACCTTTTCCAAATGCACTTGAACCTAAAATTGATCGAGCAGCACATGCGCCTGGCCCGCGTCTACGACAAGAGGGCGATTTGCTTTTACGACGCTCCTTGGAAAGACGAATATTTGGCCAACCTAAAAAAAGCCAAAAGCTGCTACGAGGCCGGCCTTTACTATTGGCGGGAAGCAAAGCTTTGGTCTGAAAAAGCCAGCGAAACAAAATTCCGCTTTTTGCATCTCGCCGACCTGCCCTTCTGGGAAGACGAAAACCTCAGAATCGCCAGCGCGGAATTGGACTACAAAAAAATCTTAAGCCGCGAGCTGGAGCGGGTCAACGAGGAGCTTCAAAAGCTGGAAGCCCTTGAATCTAAGAGCTACTAAGATCTTCCGCGCTCAATCCTTGCCGGCTTCGGCTTTTTCCTTAAAATGACAGACTCAATTCTTTTTCCAGTCCGCCTAAAATGGCGTTTAAAGGAATTGATTACATGAAGGGAATAGCCAATTGAAAGCGCCATTCCCAGCAAAATCGGAAGTGAAATGGCGTTCGCGTTTATGGGAAACCCCAAATAGGACGAAAGCCCCAACACGGACGCTATTCCCAAAAAAGCGGACAAAAGGGAAAAAGCTACGCCCCTTAACGAACGGAGCAAAAAAATCAGCATAAAAAGCATGACCGCAAAGCCGATTGAAATTCTTGTCATGGCCTCGCGAATCGCGTAATCGCTGGCTTCCGTGGCGGAATAATCCCAGCCCACAGGATTAAGACTGCAAACGCCCTGGCATTCTTTGGACACTTCTTGAATAATCTTTTGCGCGGCGCGACTTCTTTGGTTTCTCAAAGACCTGTCGTCTTTCACTCTGGGAAGGGGAAGAATCAGCCAAGTTTCCGTAGCGTCGGCGGAAACAAAAACATTGACCAAGGACTCCCGGCTTAAAAAGAAATCTTTTATCTCCTTTAATTTTTTAGGGTCGTCAGGAATTTTTCCGTCAAAGGGATTCTTTATTTCTATTCCGTCTTCACTTCCTACAGGAACCGTCATTGTCAAAAGGGAATAAACGGAAGAGGCGGCGGGAACTTCCGTTTCCAGCCTGCGGCCAAGTTTGTCCATGACCTTTAAAGTTTGCGGACTGAAAACATCGTCGGAAGAAACCAAGACATAAATGGATTCATTTGGAAAAGTTTAAAAAAACTTTTCTTCCGCCTTTAAAGTTTTTTCGTTCGGTTTCGAGGCCTGGACATCGGCGCTTGACGACGATTTTTCCAAGGCCAAGGAGCGCTAAAATGTCCAAAAAAAGAAAAGGGCAAGAATCTTTTTTCTATGCCGCGTTTGAAATTCCGCAAATTTCTTAAAGAATTTGTCAACGCCAAAAAGTTTCATAAAATTAACCGCCTTGATTTAGCGGAATTTTACAAGTTTTTCAATCAGAATTTTTCTGGCAACAAAACATCTGTATTGAAAATTTAGAAAGGGCCCGGACGGAAGTTTTCATCGAGGACGGAGAGCTAAAATTGGCGCTAGAAAAACCGCTGAAAGCGCGTTATAATTTCTTTTATGCAAAATGACTTGTTCACCATAAATTACCAAAAACAATTTATAGCCACTCCAAAAAGCGAGATTTTCTTTTTTGAGGGAACGCCCGACTTAAAAAAGCTTTTCTTTTCCACGGAAGCGTCCAACAATGCGGGCGGAAGGCGCCTTTTTGTAATTGACACAAATGTGGCCGCCCTTCCCTGCCTAAAAAATTTTACGGCCCTGTTCGCCGCAAAAAGCGCTCAAGGCCAAAAAGCCGCCGCCTTAAAGCCCGGCGTTTACGACGGACTTGGCAAGGCCAAAAACGACGCGCTCATAATTCTTAAGGCCGGAGAAAAATACAAGACGATAAAAAGCGTTTTGCAAATTGTTCAAGCCGCCCTTGAGCGCGCCTTTACCAGAAAAGACATTTTTTGCGCCGTCGGCGGCGGCGTGGTCACGGACATGACCGCTTTCGCTTCTTCAATCTACAAGCGGGGCGCCGTTTGCGAATTTGTTCCCACCACCCTGCTTTCCATGGTGGACGCGGCCATTGGCGGAAAAAGCGGCTGCGACTTTGACGAATACAAAAACATGATTGGCGCCTTTTATCCCGCGCAAAAGCTTTACGTCTTTCCGGAATTTGTCCAAACATTAAGCGCCAGAGAATACCGTTCCGGCTTTGCCGAAGCCCTAAAGACCGCCATGCTTTACGACAAGAAAATGTTTTTGGACATTCAAAAAAACAAGGAAAAAGTCAAAGCCCGGGACCGGAACTTTGTTTTTAAAATGATTGGCTCTTGCGTCAAAGCCAAGGCGCGCGTGGTTCAAAAAGACATGACCGAAAAAAACGTAAGAATGCAGTTGAACTTGGGCCACACCTTTGGACACGCGCTTGAAACTTGCGCGGGGCTGGGAAAAATTCCCCACGGCGACGCTGTGGCTTGGGGAATAGGCCGGGCGCTGGAACTTAGCCTTAACCTTGGCCTTTGTTCAAAAGAATACAAGGAAAGCGTCTTTGAGCTTTTAAAATATTTTGGCTGGGAAACTGGAGCCAAGGCAAAATGCTTTTGCAAGCCGGGCGGCGAAAAAGAATTGCTTAAAGCCATGCGGCTGGACAAAAAAAATTCTTCAAGCAAAATCCGCGTTATTTTGCAAAGCGGCCTTTGCGATACAGTAATAACGGAAGTCTCCGACAAGGATATCTTAAAATGCCTGTAAATCCAAACCTTTACTTTGACTGGGCCGCGACGGCCATTCCAGACCAAGACATTTTGGAGGCCGCGCTCAAAAAATCCTTGGACGCTTGGGCCAACCCCTCAAGTCTTCACGCAGGGGGAAAAGAAGCCCGGGCCGCCTTGGAAAAAGCGCGGGAAAAATGCGGGGAACTTTTGGGCGTTCAAGCCAAGCAAATTTACTTCACTTCCGGGGGAACCGAAAGCGACCACATTCCCCTGCTGGCGATTTTAAACCGCCCCGAAAAAGGAAACGTGGCCATAAGCGCCATAGAGCACCCAGCCTTGCGGGAAATGGCCAACGAGCTTAAAAAATGCGGAATCGAATGCCGCTTGATTCCGTCCGACAAAAACGGCTTTGTCACGCCAGAGGCGGTCTTGGACAGCGTTGACGAAAAAACCTTGTTCGTTTCGGTGATGGCCGTAAACAACGAAACCGGCGCCATCCAGCCCGTAAAGGAAATTGCCGCCGCGCTTGTCCAAAAATACCAAAAAAAAAGGCGGCCAAGATTTCATGTTGACTGCGTTCAAGCGCTGGGAAAAATTCCCATTGACTTTTTGGCCGCTGAAGGAGTTGATTCCGCCGCCTTTAGCGCGCACAAAATTTGCGGGCCAAGGGGCATAGGCATTCTTTACTTAAAAAACGAAGAAGAGATTTTTTTGCGCGGCGGCGGCCAGGAAAAAGGCATTCGCAGCGGAACCGAAAATTTGTTCGGAGCCTTGGCCTTTGCCGACTGCTTGGAGCGCCACGCCTTTTTGCCGGGAAAGACAACCCCTCGCCTTGAAGAGCAAAAAAAATGGACGGAAGATTTTATAAAGGGCCTCCTTTCCATAAAGGGCGCTTCCATAATTCCCGCCTTCCGCGGCCTTCCTGAAAGCCAAAACAAATTTTCTCCTTGGGTCGTTCAGGCAAGCTTTAAAAACATTCCGGGCCAGGTGATGCTCCGCGCGCTTGACGCAAAGGGCATTTGCGTTTCAACAGGAAGCGCCTGCTCGTCAAAAAAAGCCTCGCGGCCGATATTGGAAGCGATGGGAGTTCCTGCGGAAGAAAGGGAAAGTTCCGTCCGCTTTAGTTTTGGCCCAAAGACCACGCAGGCGGGAATGCAGGCGCTTTTGGACGCGGTAAAGGAAGTTTGCTCGGCCTTTAACTAGCGCCGCCGCTTTTTGGTCTTGCGAAACTTTTTTGTTTTGCAAGCGATTTTTATTCTTTTGAAAATTTTGCGCTTCCCAACTGGCCGCAAGCCGCGTTAACGCCCGCGCCCCGCCGCCGCCTTAAAACCACGTTCAAGCCCGCGGCCTCCAATTGGCGGACAAAGGCCTCGCACTCTTCCCGGCTAGGCTCCTTTAACGGAAGGGAGGCCACAGGATTCCAAGGAATTAAATTTATGTTGACGTCAAGGCCGCGGGCAAATTCCACCATGCGGCGGGCGCTTTCAGGCCCGGTGTTCTTTCCCCCAAGAAGCGCGGCTTCCAAAGTCACGCGGCGGCCTGATTTTTGGGCGTAATAAGAAATCGCCTCTTTTAGCCGGTCCAAAGGATTTGTCTTTGCCACAGGCATAAGCTCTTTTCTCAATTCTTCGTCGGCTGTGGTAAGACTCACCGCAAGCCTGACCTTTGGCCCCTTGTCGGCCAAGTCGTAAATGCCTTGAACAAGGCCGCAGGTGGACAAGGTAATTCTTTTTGTCCCCAGCGCGCGGCCGTCCTTGTGGGTCAAAA
Source organism: uncultured Treponema sp. (assembly GCA_937902125.1). GTDB lineage: Bacteria > Spirochaetota > Spirochaetia > Treponematales > Treponemataceae > Treponema_D. The sequence goes on along the minus strand of CALDIB010000030.1, from coordinate 28,523 downwards.
CGGCGACGGCCTTTCTAATGGCTTCCAAATTTAAAAGCGGCTCCCCCATTCCCATAAAGACAATGTTTTGCAGCTCGCCGCATTCTTTTTCCAGAAAAAAAAACTGCTCCACGATTTCGGCCGCGTCCAAATTTCTGGCAAAGCCCAAATGCCCTGTCTGGCAAAAGGCGCAAGCCATGGCGCAACCGGCCTGACAAGAAACGCAGGCTGTTTTTCGCCCTTCAATGTCGGTGAGCAAAACGGTTTCTATCAAAAGGCCGTCATGGGTTTTTATTTGAAGCTTTACGGTTCCGTCTTGGTCTCTAAAAACTTGATTCACCAAAGAGGAGCGCAGAACGGCCTTTTCTTCCAGCAAAGGGCGCAAGTCCTTGGGAAGATTCGTCATGTCTGAAAAAGATTCAACGCCCAAAGAAATCCACTTGAAAATTTGCTTTCCCCTAAAGGCGGGAGACAAATTCAGCGCGGGGCAAATTTCATCCGGCAAAAGGCCGGACAAAGAAAGCTTTTCCATCTTGGCTTTTAGGCGTTTTTCTTAAGGCGTTCCAAAGTGTCGTTGATCGCTTGGCTTCTGATTCCAAATTTCTGGAAAGTCTCAAGGGTTTCCACCGCCTTTTTCTTTTGGTTCATCTTGACATAGCTGTCTGCCAAGTCAATGTAAAGGCGGTAATTCTTGGGATCGTTTTTAATCAAGGCTCCAAGGCGGTCAACGCTTTCTTCGTAGCGGCCTTCGCCCTTGCAAATCAAGGCAAGTCCAAGCGCGGCGTAAATGTCAAAGTCAATGTTCATGGCCTTGTTGTAATACTGCTCGGCAGTCTTGTAGTCGCCGGAATTGCGGTAAGCGTCGCCCGCGCGGGTTAGAATGACCTTGTTGTTTGGATCCATGTCCAAGATTTTGTTCCAATATTCAATTGAGCGGAACTGCTGGTTCATTCCGCGGTAGCAGTCGGCCAAGCCAAAGAGCGCGTAAAAGTTTTTGGGATCCAGGCTGAGGGCCCTTTCAAAAAATGGAACGCCCTTTTCAAAGCTCTTGAGCTTTCTGTGGCAGTTTCCGATGCTGGTCAAAACGCGAATGTCAACCTGGCTTTCGTTAAGCTCAAGCATTCTTGTCCAATAAAAGAGCGCGTCGGTGTATTCCTTAAAGTCGTAGTGCAAGTGGCCCAAACCGATGAGCGCGTAGGGATTGTTTTCTTCCATGTCCAAAACTTTAAGGTAAAGCTGCTTGCTCTTTTTAAAGTCGCGGATTTTTCGGTAAGCGTCGGCCACGCGGGTAAGGACAGTGATGTTGCGGTCGTCGTGAACCAAATACCGCTCCCAAATGTCAATGGCCTTGTGGAATTGGTTCAAGGTCTTGTAGCAGTCGGCCAAGCCAAAGAGCGCGTAATTGTTTCCGGGATAGAATGAAAGGCACTTTGTGTAATAGTCAATGGCGTCGTTAAAGTGGTTGAGCTTTCGCTCGCTGTCGCCAAGGCCCACAAGGGCGTAATTGTTGTTGGCTTCGATTTCAAGGATTTTTTTAAATTCGGCTTTTGCCTTGTCCACCTCGCCTTCCTTTAAAAGTTGGTAGCCCCGCTTGGAAAGTTCGGCGATTTCGTTATTTTTTCCATCGGCCTTAATTTCTGGATATTCGTCAAAAGAATTTTGTTCGATGTCGCTCATTTTTTAACTCCTGTGGAACAGCTCCAACGCCCAAGGCTTTTGGCTACTGCTCGCCATTGTTTTGATCGTCTTTTAATAGACCTCCAATTGTCGCGGCGATTTTTTCGTAAATCGGCTCAACCTTGCTGGTGTTGTGAGCCAGCCTATACATTTTTAGAGCCTTTAGCGTTTGCTTTTTTTTGGCGTATTCATCGCCAACCCGAATCAACCCGTCGGAATATCCGGTTGTCAAATAAATACGTCTAGCGCTCTCAATGTCGCCGTTGTTGAAAAAAACGTTCCCACGCCTGTTGAGAATTGCCTTTTGTTCGGACGAAAGACCTTGTATAGGTTTGTCAGCAACTTTTATAAATCCGTCAGGAATCTGTTTTTCTTCCAAAACGTCTTTAAAATTTAAGGCCATAACTTTTCCAATGTTTTTTTTACTTCAACGTCGTTATTATAACATAATTTTTTATTTTGTCAAGTTTTATTTTGCTCTAGAAAAAAAGTCAAAAAGTCAATACAATGGCCTTATGACAAGAGAAGAAGTCGCAAAAATGATAGACCACACCCTTTTGGCCGCCACAGCCACCAGGGCCCAGATAAAAAAGTTTTGCGGGGAAGCCAAAAAACATTCCTTCGCCTCTGTTTGCGTGAACCCTTGTTGGGTAAAAGCCGCCGCTTCCGAATTGGCCGGAACAAGCGTCGCCGTTTGCGCTGTAATCGGATTTCCTTTGGGCGCGGAAACAAGCGCCGTCAAAGCCTTTGCCGCAAGCCAAGCCGTGGCTGACGGGGCTGACGAAATTGACATGGTGATAAACATCGGCGCCGCCAAAGACAACGATTTTGACGCAGTTCAAGGCGACATTCAGGCGGTTGTCAAAGCCTCAAAGGAAGCGGGAAAAAACCTGGCCAAAAGCGTTCTTGTGAAAGTCATTTTGGAAACTTGCTATTTGTCAGACCAAGAAATTGAGGCCGCTTCCTTGGCCGCAAAAAAAGCCGGCGCCGACTTTGTGAAAACTTCCACCGGCTTTGGAACGCCCAAAGACAAAGACGGAAAGCCTTTGCCAAACGGCGCCTGCGTCCGTCACGTTCAGCTTATGCGAAAAGCCGTTGGAAGCGAAATGGGGGTAAAGGCCAGCGGGGGCATTCGAGACGCCAAGAGCGCCGCGGCCCTGATAGCCGCCGGCGCCAACCGCTTGGGCTGTTCCGCCGGCGTCGCAATCGTGGAAGGTTGGGAAGGCTAAGCAAGGCAGGCCGCGGTCTAGCCGCGCCTTTTTACCGCTTGCCAAAGCATTTTGTTATCCTCAAAAAAATAACGCGCCCTGCCCTCAACATGCAAATACGTCAAATAAGAGCGCAAGGTGCTTCCAATAAGCATAAACTGGCTCAAACGAAGTTTTATTTCGCTCGCGTCCGCAAAAGCCTTTAAAAGCTCCTCTTGCGTTTTTGGCTCTTGAATGATTTCTTCTATCAATCTTTCGTTTGATATGGTCGAAATAAGGTTCAACTCCGCAAGTTCCGATATTTGATCGTAAAGTCCGCCGTGGCTTGGAACAAAATAATCCGCGGCAACTTTTCCAATCCGCTCTATGGAGCTTTTAAAAGATCGGACGTCAACTATAAAGGGAGTCCAAAAGCGTTTAAGCATCGAACGGCCAAAGATTCCGTCGCCGGCAAAAAAAGCCTTTTTTTTGTCAGGTCCTGAAGCCAAAACGCCCAGCATGTCAAAACTATGCCCCGGAAGCGGAACAAACTCCAAGTCAATTTGTCCAAGGCTGATTTTTTGTCCGCCAAAAATAACCTTGTCCACATTGCATTCCGGCGCGTGAAAGTATGGTATGTCGATTTCAGGCAATGGAAAGGCGCCGTAAAACGACTGCGCTTGCAGTTGCGGCGTTTCGGCGCAGGATTTTTCGGCCTTGCTGGCCCAAATCTCGCATCCAGTTTTTTCTTTTATCCAAGCGTTTCCGCCAATGTGGTCGGCGTGCGCGTGGGTGCAAATCACGGCCTTGACTTTTATCTGTCCAAAAGCAGTTTGGCAGGCCTGATAGATTTTTTTTGCAAAATCCGCGTCCTCGCCTGTGTCAATCAAATAAATTTCGGTCAAGCCTGAGGAAAGTTTTTGAGCGGCCACACCCGTGTTGGTTGGCCCCAAAAAAACAAAAAGGCCTTCGGACAATTTCCGCAGCGTGAAATTTTGGCATTGAATTTCAGCCAAGGTCGCTCTCCGCCGCCAGCAATTTCTTTTTTATTTTTCCGATTAAAATCGTGTCGCGGAGCGCCAATCCCGCCGCCGCCAAAAACAAAAGCGCCATGACGGCGTAAAAGAGCGGGCTTCCTGGATTGGCCTTAAAGTCCTTGAACGTGACATAAACAAGGAAGACGCAGAGGGCGCCGCACAAATAGCGGTTGGACTCCAAGCCTTTTTTTTGAGACTCCAATTTTTGCCTTTCCGCGTCTTCCATAGTCTTACTTCGCTATTTCGATTTTAACAACTTTGTAGTTGTATTGAGTTTCGTTGATCTTGAACGAAAATTCCTCGTCGGCCTTTTTGTCCAACAAGGCGTTTCCTCTTGGAGACATATACGAAATGATTCCCTTGTCCGGGTCTGATTCCCAAGGTCCCATAATCGTGTAAGTTTCGTTTTGGTTTGTGTCCTTGTTCAAGAGCGTGACTCTTGTGCCAAAAGAAACCACGGCGGTAGAAGCGGTTGTGGGGTCAAACACAACGGCGCGGCCAAGTTCTTCCTGCAACTTGGCAAGAGTTACATTGAGGTAATGCTGCTGTTCCTTTGCGGCCTTGTATTCGGCGTTTTCCTTCAAGTCGCCTTGGGCGCGCGCTTCGCCAATTTCTTTGGCGTTGGCGGGAATGTCCACTTTTTGGATGCGCTCGGCCAAAGCCTGCTTTTCCTCCAGTTTGGCCATAGTGACAAGCATTCCCTTTGGAGAAGAGGACTTTTCTTCCGCGGCGCGGAATTTATAGTCGGGATATCTTTCCAAAATCTTGTTGCGCAAAGTTGTCTTGATTTGCGGCGGCAAGTCATGAATGTCGTCCACAAGGGTGTACATCTTTGTGACTGTGTTTTCGTCTCCGCTTGAGAACATGTATGAAGCCAAAGTGTCGTTTTTAAACAAGAGGGTTTCGGCCTGCTTTTCAATTTTTTTGTTCTCAGTCGTGTTCACGTGGCTGTTGATTTCGCGGAAGCAAAGCTCAATCACATTAAGCAAGGCGATAAGCTGCTTTTCGTAAGAAACTCCGCTTTCCTTATACCAATCGTCGTTCTGGCAATTTTCAAATAGGAACAAGAGCGCCGCGCGATAATCCTTGTAGTCCTCAAAACACGCCGAGGCAAAGGCCTTGAGCTTTTCAGAGCCGCCGGCGCCCGCAACCTCAGAAAGCATTTCCTTTTTAAGAACGGTGGGGAAAAGCTTTAAGTATTCGTCCTGCCATTCCGGCAAAAGCTTGATGGCGGCCAAGAAATCGGCTCTAAGGGAAGTGTTCTTTGTGTCCTTAAGTTCTTCGTAAGTCTGGCGCGGCTTGTCCAAGTCGCCGTAAATCTGCGCGAACGTGTATTTGCACGGAAAGGCGCGGGCGGGAATAAGGCGGCCAATTCTCTGAACGGTCAAATAGGCGGCGACAACTTGCGTTGTGGCGCGGGTGATTGTCTTGAGGAAGCCGGTAAAATACTGGTACATGTCGCTGAACAAGTCGCTGTCCTTGTCCGTGGAGTCGTCGCTGACAAACTTCATGATGATGTCGATGCGGGCAAAGAAAAGCTTTTGAGCCTTGAACTCGTTGGAATATTTTTCTTCGCTTGAAATTTCGTGGTCCCGGACAACATACTGGCTGATGTCGTTGGGGTTCACGCCAAAGGTTGAGTCGCTTTCCAAAATCTTTTTGGCCGCGTTGTTCCAGCTTGTCCATTCCTTGGCTTCCAAAATGGAAGGAACCAATTCAGCCTTGACCCGCTTAAAGTCGCAGGAATTTCCAAAACTTTTGATAATAGTCTTTAACGTTCCCACCTTGTCTTCCTTGACCATTTTGACAAGCTCCTCGCGAGTTTTTGTGGCCTTAAGAACCCAAATGTGGTCCTTTTTAAGGGGGGTCAAGGCGTTGACGGCCATTTTGAGGGACATTTCGTGAACGCCGTTCTTTTTGCCAAAATTGATTGTAAGGTTGTCGTCCTTTGACTTCACGATTTTTCCAACGCCCCAAGCCCGGTGGAAAACAAAACTCTTTACGTCAAAAGCGATGTGCTTTTCAAAATCGTTGATGGCCTCAAACACGTTGCGGAAATTCTGAGTCAAGTCGCTTGAGGCGATGTATTCGTCAAGGTTGGAGCGGCCGGCATACAAGCCCTTGTAGCATTCAACGATTTCGCGGCGGGCCCAAGAGTCTTTTTGGTCGATTTGCAAAATCAATTTAAGGATGCTGATGGCGGTCTCCCACTTTTGGTTGTCCTTATACCAGCCGTAAAGCTCTTGCATCAAAAGGGCCGACTTGTCCTCACTGATGGACTTGGCGACTTTTCTCTGAACAGAAAGGAAGAAGTCTATTTCTTGAGGAATCATCGACACCAATTTTGACCAAACTTCTTTTACCGCCGAAATGTTCTTGAGGGCGACAAAACGGTGGAGGGCCTTTTTGTAAAAACTGATGGCGTTGTCCGCGTCGCCCTTCTCCTCACAACGTTCGGCCAAAGCCTTGGCCATGTCAGCTTCCTCAAAGTCAATCTTTACAATTTTTTCGTAAAGATCCCACATTTCCTCGTTCTTGTCTTCGCGGTAGCGCTCGGCCAAGGCGCGCAAGGCAAACTTGTTGTTTTCGTCGGAAGCCAAAACGCTCTTGCAAATGTAAACCACAATCGGCTCTTTTTTGTTCTTGTTAAAAATGTCAACAAGAGAGACCAAGGCTGAATTGTCGAGAGCGCCCTGTCTGAGAGCCAGCATTCCTGAAACATACAAGGCCGTGATGCTGTCCTTTGAGTGAGTCAAATGCTCGTCGCAAACCTCGCGAATTTCGCTCACGGCGTTTTCTTGAACGGCTTGGGCCACAATTTTTTCAAGTTCTTCAATGCTGTTTTGGGTTACATTGCTAATCGCGGCGCGAGTCCATGACTCTTCCTTAAGCTGCTCTTGAACCTTCTTTACCAATTCTTCAGACATTTGCTTCTCCTATCGTCATTTGACATAAAGTTCGTATATATCCGTGTCAAGAATTTTTATTCTTGTCATAATGTCGTTAATCTTGCTGACATCCTCGTTGGCCGAAACATAGTGGTCAATCAGCCAAAAATAAAGGTTTATCAATCGGGGAGTCAAAAACTCCGCCTGGCACGACGGATCCTTTATTTCCGTTTCCTTTGCGTAAATTTCCTGCTTGAGCCTTGCTATCTCGGTGGGCCTAAGCTTGCGTTTTACAGTAAAAACGCCGTAAAGCTGGCCGTAAACAGGAATCCATTCCATCAAAGCCGCGCCTGAAAAACCCTTGTCCTGCACGTTTCTTATAAGGCACTGAATCAACTCGGAATCCAAAAAGGCCGGGTCAATCTTTTGCGGGTCAACATAAAAGGCTTCCCTGAACAAAACCTTAGCCTGCCGCTCTTCCGCGCACAAGGCGTAGCAGTCCGCCATCTCGGCTATAATGGCGGCGGTGTCAGGCTTTACGGAATTGGCCTCCGCAAGACAGTTGCGGGCCGTTTCGTAGGAGCCAAGCTTTTTGTAGCAAAGGCCGGTCTTTCGCAAAACCTCCGCTTTTTGAGCGGGGTCTTTTTCGCCGGCCAACTGGTTGTAGCAGGCCAAGGCCAAAGAAAAAACTCCGGTCTTTACGGCAAAAAGAGTTCTGTCAAAGGTTTTCTTTTCGCGCCGCAAAAAGCGCAAAAAGTTTTTCCATTCGTTGCAGTAATTTTCGCCGCGCTCAAAAGCGTTGTCCATAGTCTTGGAGCGCGCCACCACGTCAATCCAAAAGTTGCAGCAATCTATAGCAAAGAGAATCTCTTGGTTTTCCAGTTCGTAAACAAGCGCTCCGTTCAGCAAGGCCTTGGCCTCCGCCGGATTTCCGCTCCTCATCAAACTGTATGCCTGCAAAATTTCGTCTGACATAGCGTAAATTTCATTATAACGATTGTCAAACTTTAGTCAATAAAAAGCAGCGATTTTTTTGTGATTTTAAAACAGAATATAATATGAATTTCCGCGGTTTTGTCAAGAGCGTGGGCACGATTTTTTTTTCGAGCGGATTTCGCCAACCACCCCGCTCTTTGGACAGGCTTGGAAGGACAAAAAAAAACCGCCCTTTTTGAGGGGCGGCTTTTGGCTAACCTTTGAAGCGGCGATTAGTCCATAGCGTGGCCGTTGGAGCCAAAGACGTTGATGTTCTTGTCCTTGTACATTTCTTTAAGCTCGTCGCGGGCCGGGCCAAGGTAAAGGCGGGGGTCAAACGTGTCGGGCTTTTCGGAAAGAACGCGGCGAATGGCGGCTGTCATGGCCAAGCGTCCGTCAGAGTCAACGTTGATTTTGCAAACGGCCATTTTGGCGGCCTTGCGAAGCTGCTCTTCGGGGATTCCAACAGAGTTAGGGATTTTTCCGCCATATTTTTCGATTTCCTGAACATATTTTACGGGAACTGAAGAAGATCCGTGCAATACGATGGGGAATCCGGGGATTTTCTGGGCGACGCCTTCAAGAACGTCAAAGGCCAACGGCGGGGGAATCAAAACTCCGTCTTTAAGGGTGCACTGCTCGGGAGTGAATTTGCAGCGGCCGTGGCTTGTTCCGATGGAAATGGCCAAAGAGTCAACGCCAGTCTTCTTTACAAAGTCTTCAACTTCTTCAGGCTTTGTGTAGTGGCTTTCGGCGGCCACAACGTCGTCCTCAACGCCGGCCAAAACTCCAAGCTCGCCTTCTACAGTCACATAGTCCTTTTGGCTGTGGGCATAGTCGCAAACCTGCTTTGTAAGCTTGACATTCTCTTCGTAGGGAAGGGCTGAGCCGTCAATCATTACGGAAGAAAATCCCGAGTCGATGCAGTCCTTGCAAACCTCAAAATTGGGGCCGTGGTCAAGGTGGAGAACGATTGGAATCTCGCAGCCCAATTCCCGGGCGTATTCAACGGCTCCGGCGGCCATGTGGCGCAAAATGTATTTGTCGGCGTAGGCGCGCGCTCCCTTTGAAACCTGCAAGATTACGGGAGACTTTGTTTCAACGCAAGCCTGAATGATGGCCTGCATTTGTTCCATATTATTGAAGTTATACGCGGGAATAGCGTATCCGCCTTTCATAGCCATCTCGAACATGTGCTTTGTGTTCACGAGGCCAAGCTCTTTGTAACTAACCATAACAACTCCTTATAAGGTCGATGCGCCCATTATAGAAAAAAAGCGACATTTATTCAATACCAAGTCTCTTTGCCAAGTCTCTTTGCCTTTTGGCCGCGATTAAAAAAGCCCCGTTATCTTTCCGTCGTCGTCGATGTCGATGTTAAGCGCGGCGGGAGCCTTGGGCAGGCCGGGCATTGTCATAATGTCGCCGGCCAAGGCAACCACAAAGCCCGCTCCGCTGTACAACTGGACATCCCGTATCGGGAAAACATAATCCCTGGGAGCGCCAATCATCTTGGGATCGTGGCTGATTGAATTTTGAGTCTTGGCCACGCAAATAGGAAAGTTTCCAAAGCCGGCCTCCTCAAATTCCTTCAACTTTTTTAAGCTTGTTCCTTCAAATTCAACATGCTTGGCGCGGTAAATCTCGTGGCCCAGCTTTTTGATTTTTTCGGCAAGCGGCAAATCGCTTTCATACAAGAAATGAAAGCCGGCCTTTTTATTTTCAATCGTTTCCACAACCGCCTCGGCCAAACTGGAAGCGCCCTCGCCTCCTTTTTCCCAAGCCTCGCACAAAATGGCTGTGGAGCCGTTGGCCTTGCAAAGTTCTTGCAAGGCGGCTATTTCCTCGTCAGTGTCGGTGACGAACTTGTTCACGGCCACAACAGCGGGAACGCCAAACTTGGCCACATTCTCCAAGTGAATCTTTAAATTTTCAAAGCCTTTTTTCAAGGCCTCCACATTGGGAGCCTTAAGGTCTTTTTTGTCAACGCCGCCGTGCATCTTAAGGGCGCGGACGGTGGCCACGATCACTATGGCGTCGGGAGAGATTCCCGCGGCGCGGCACTTGATGTCCATAAATTTTTCGGCGCCCAAGTCGGCGGCAAAGCCCGCTTCCGTCACCACATAGTCGGCGGAGGCAAGCGCGCAAAGGGTGGCGTTGACGGAATTGCAGCCGTGCGCGATGTTGGCAAAGGGGCCGCCGTGAATGAAGGCCGGAGTCTTTTCCAAGGTTTGAACCAAGTTGGGACGAATGGCGTCTTTTAAAAGAGAGGCCACGGCGCCCTGGCATTTAAGCTCGCCAAATTTTACAGGCCGCTTGCCGTAGGTTTGTCCGATAGTGATGTTGGCGATTCTTTCCTTAAGTTCAGAAATGCTTTTTGAAAGGCAGACAATGGCCATAATTTCAGACGCGACGGTAATTTGAAAATGGTCTTCCCTGGGAGTTCCGTCCACCCGCTTTCCCAAGCCGTCCACAATGTTCCTCAACTGGCGGTCGTTAAGGTCAACGCAGCGCTTCCAAGTAATGGAACGGGGGTCAAGCTGCAATTCGTTTCCCTGCTGGATGTGGTTGTCGATCAAGGCGGCGATCAAGTTGTTAGCGATGCTTATCGCGTGAATGTCGCCGGTAAAGTGCAAGTTGATGTCTTCCATCGGAACGACTTGCGCGTAGCCGCCGCCGCAGGCTCCGCCCTTGACTCCAAAGCAGGGGCCAAGGGAAGGCTCCCTTAAAGCGATTACAGCCTTCTTTCCAATTTTGCGAAGTCCGTCCCCCAAGCCTACGGAAACCGTTGACTTTCCTTCGCCGGCGGGAGTGGGAGTGATGGCAGTGACCAAAATCAATTTTCCCCGCTTGGCAGGGTCGGCGGCTTTAGCCTGCAATTCCCGCAATTTTTTTAGGCTGATTTTGGCCTTAAAAGAGCCGTAAAGGTCAAGGCCGCTTTCGTCTATGCCAATTTTTTTCGCGATGTCCGCGATTGGCTCCATCTTGTTCGCCTGCGCGATTTCAATGTCTGTCATCTTCATTTCTCCAACGCCGCCAATTCTTCAGCGGTCAATTTTCTGTATTCTCCAGGCTCAAGGCTTGGATCAAGCGCAAGGCCTCCTATTTGAACGCGCTTCAAGCCCGCGACCTTGTTTTCCAAAGCCAAAAACATTCGCTTGACTTGATGGTATTTTCCTTCCGTTATGGTCAAAAAAACTTCGTCCGCCGCTTCCGTCCATTCAATTTTAGCGGGAAGAGCCTTAAACGCGGCCTCGTGGTCTTCTTCGGGAACCATAATTCCTTGGGCCAACTTTTCCTCAACGGCGGCCCTTTCCTCTTGGCCAAAAGGCTTTTCCAAGCGGACAAAATATTTTTTGGGGCATGAAGTTTTTGGGCTTATAAGGCGGTGCGTAAGGTCTCCGTCGGTGGTAAAAAGCAAGAGGCCTTGGGTGTCGATGTCAAGGCGGCCTATCAAGTGCAGGCGGCTTTCAAAATAGGGAGTCCTGTAGCCGTCTTCCAAAAGCGAAAAAACGGTTTGATGAAGGCCGTCCTTGTTGGCGCAAACATAATCGGCGGGCTTGTTCATCATAAGATACAAGTCGCTTTGAACGCCCACCCTTTGGCCGTCAACAAAAAGTTGATCCGCCTCCAAGTCAAGCTTAAAGTCAAAGTCGCGGACAACTTGGCCGTTGACGGAAACAAGGCCTTTTCTTAAAATTTTCTTCGCGTCCTTTCTTGTTCCAAAGCCTGCGTGGGAAAGAACTTTGTCAAGGCGTTCCGTCACTTTCTTTTGTCCAAGGGAATGTATTTGCGCTCGGCGCAGACGTTTTTGTAAGCCGGACGGTAAATGCGGCCGCCGGCGACAATTTCCTCAATGCGGTGGGCGCTCCACCCCGCGATTCTGGCAATGGCGAAAAGCGGCGTGTACAATTCCCGGGGAATGTCCAGCATTGAATAGACGAATCCTGAGAAAAAGTCCACGTTGGCGCAAAGAATTTTCTTTTTGCCGTGAAGTTCGTACAAAACTTTGGGCGCGATTTTTTCAATCTTTTTGTAAAGGCGGAATTCTTTCAGCATTCCCTTTTCCCGGGCCAGCTTTTCGGCAAGCTCGTTGAGCAAAACGGCGCGGGGGTCGTTCAAAGTGTAAACGGCGTGCCCGATTCCGTAAATCAAGCCGGTCTTGTCAAAGGCTTGCTTTGAGGCGATTTTTTTAAGGTAGGCCTCAATCTCTTTGTCGTCCGCCCAGTCCTTCACACGGGCCTTGATGTCGTCCATCATTTCCATTACGCGAATGTTGGCGCCTCCGTGCCGCCTTCCCTTAAGAGAGCCTACGGCGGCGGCGATGGCGGAATAAGTGTCGGTGTCCGCGGAAGAAACCACATGCACGGTCAAAGAAGAGTTGTTTCCTCCTCCGTGCTCCGCGTGCAAAATCAAGGCCAAGTCCAAAATCTGCGCCTCAAGGGGACTGTATTTTTTGTCGGCCCGAATCAAGCGCAAAAAGTTTTCCGCTGTGGAAAGTTCGGGAAGAGGATTGTGGATATACATGCTCTTGTCGTCGTAAAAGCGGCGCTTGGCTTGGTATGCGTAGGCCGCCAAAGTTGAAAAGCGGGCCACCAAGTCTATGCACTGGCGCATGACGTTTCCCACAGAGCGGTCTTCAGGATTGGGGTCGTAGGAATAGCTTGCCAAAACGCCGCGGGCGATTTTGTTCATAATGTCGCTGGAAGGCGCCTTCATAATCATGTCTTCGGTGAAGTTTTCGGGCAAAGTCCTTCTGGTTCCCAAGTATTCGGAAAAAACGGAAAGCTGTTTTTTTGTGGGAAGGCTTCCAAAAAGCAAAAGGTAGGCGGCCTGTTCGTAGCCAAATTCCGCGCGGCGTTCGGTGTCGTGAACCAAATCGGCCACATTGTAACCGCGATACATAAGGCGGCCGTCAATGGGAATCTTGTTCTTGTCCTTGTCAAGCTCGTAGCCCACAACGTCTCCGATTGTGGTGAGACCTACAAGAACGCCCGTTCCGTTGGCGTTTCGCAAGCCCCGCTTCACGTCAAATTTTTCGTAAAGGTCGGGATTGATTGGGTCGTTCTTTTGGGCAAGGACAGTAAGCTGTTTAATGATGTTTTTGTCTGAAACTTTTTTCATAAGCGTTCTCCTCGTCGTTTTGAGAGCGGCTCTCTCGGCTGAGAGGACATTTTACAAGTTTTGAGGATTTTGTTCAATATACTTTGAGAAGGGCTTTTTAAAAGCGGACTCGCGCGCTGCGTTTTTCAGGGCTTAGAGAACTTTGAAGGCCATAATTCCCGCCAATAAAAACTTGCGGGAATTAAAATGACGCGAAAAACGGCGAAAAAAATAAAGAAAGCGCCGCAAGGCCTTAATTGCCCTTGGCCAACTCTTCCGCCTTTGCCTTTACCGCCTTAAAGAGCGCGGCTTTGTCGCCAGCGTTGGCGGCGATTGTCCGAACAAAAACGCTTCCAGCCACGACAGCCTCCACATAGGGCGCGAGCGCCCTGGCCTGCTCTCCTTTGCTGATTCCAAAGCCGCCGTAAACCTTGCTTCCGCCCGCCGCAACTTTTTTTATAAAGGCGATTGTGTCCTGTCCAATTTTTGTGTCGCTTCCCGTGATGCCGGTTCGCAAGGCGGCGTAAATGTGACCGAAGCCAGCGGACGCCATTTTTTGCAAGCGCTCGGCGGACATGCTGGGAGCGGCCACAGGTATGTTTTCCATTCCGTTTTCCCGGCAGGCTTCGGTCAAGCCTTCGTCAAAGTCAAAGGGCAAGTCAGGAATTATCATTCCCTTGACGCCTGAAGCCGCGGCGCGGCGGCAAAAATTTTTCACTCCGGGAGTGAAAACCAAAGAGCCATAGCTCATCAGGTAAATTTTTGTTTTGGGAAATTCTTCGTGAATTTTTTTTATCAAGGCAAGGCCGTCGGCGGTTTTGCAGCCCCGCTCCAAAACTTTCGCGCAGGCTTCTTGAATGGCGGGGCCGTCGGCGCTGGGGTCGCTAAAGGCAAGCTGAATTTCCAAAATGTCCGCGCCGCCTTCCACAAGGGCCCTGGCGGCCGTCAAAGAAAGTTCGTCGGTGGGATAGCCCGCTATCAAGTGGGACATCAATTTTATTTTTTCCATAACAATCTCCTACAGTTCGTGAATGTCCTTGGCGTTTTCCAAGCGCTCAATTTCCGCGTGAAGGAAAGAAAGCCAAGCCTCCTTTCGGAAAACGGGGCTTGTGATGAAAACGTCCTTGTCGCCCCGGCCGCTCATGTTGATTACAAGCGCTTGGTCGCTTGGCATTTTTGGAGCCAGCTTTATCGCGGCCGCTCCCGCGTGGGCGCTTTCCAAAGCGAACAAAATCCCTTCGTTTTTGGCAAAGAACTTGACCGCATCCAAAGCCTCGCTGTCCAAAGCGCTGGTGAACTCAACCCGGCCGCTTTCTCCAAGAGCCGCCAACTGTGGACCGATTCCGCAATAGTCAAGGCCCGCGCTTATTGAGCGGGTGGCCAAGGCTTGTCCGTCGTCGTCTAGCAAAAAGCGGCTTTTGTAGCCCTGCATGATTCCCACGCGGCCGGCGTTTCCTGTCATGCGGGCGGCGTTCTCCCCCACATTGGGACCGATTCCGCCGGCTTCCACAGCTATTAGGCGCGGCTCCTTTTGGTCAACAAAGGGCGCGAAAAATCCGATGGAGTTGGAGCCGCCGCCGCAACAAGCCACCATCGCGCCAACTTTTATTCCCCTCTCCTCGCACTGCCGCTTGACTTCAAGGCCGATCACGCTTTGAAATTCCCGCACGATGTCGGGAAAAGGCGCGGGTCCCAAAGCGCTGCCCAAAACATAATGGGTGGCGTCCGGGTTGGCGGCCCAATCCCGCATGGCTTCGTTCACCGCGTCCTTTAGGGTGCGGCTTCCGCTTGTGACGGCGCGCACTTTGGCGCCATACAATTCCATGGCGGCCACATTGGGCTGCTGGCGGCGAACGTCAACCTCGCCCATGTAAACCACGCAGTCAAGGCCAAGGTTGGCGCAGGCGGCGGCGGTGGCCAAACCGTGCTGGCCGGCGCCGGTTTCGGCGATGATTCTTTTTTTGCCCATGCGCTTGGCAAGCAAGCATTGGCCCAAGGCGTTGTTGATTTTGTGGGCGCCGGTATTGGCCAAGCCTTCAAGCTTTATGTAAATTTGCGCGCCGCCTAAAATTCTTGTGGCCGCTCTAGCGTGGTAAAGGGGCGTTTCCCGCCCGATGTAGTCCCGCCTAAGAAGCGAAAGTTCTTCCAAAAACTCCTTGTCCGCCATAGCCTCCTTAAAGGCCAGTTCCAATTCGTCAAGGGGTCGGCGCAAAACTTCCGCCACATACTTTCCGCCGTATTTTTCAAAAAAACCGTCTGTTGAATTTGCCATATTTTCCTCTATAAAATAACAACCAAAATTATTTTCCAGCCTAAAATCCCGCCGCCCGCGGGCAAAGGCCCTCAATGCCTAAAACGCCGGGAGCAAAAGCGCTTTCCAAAACCTAAAAAGCCGCGGCGCCAACTTCCGAAAAAAAGGCCCGCAATTTTTTTTCGTCTTTTTTTCCCGGAGCGGCTTCCAACAAGCTGGAAGCGTCAATAAGTTCCGGCTTAAATTTTTCAATCGCAAGCCGAACATTGTCAGGCCCCAAGCCGCCTGCAAGCCACAAGGGGGCTTTTTTCGCCGCGGCCAAAACCAAGTTCTCAGGAACTTGAGTTCCCGTTCCGCCCACCGCGGAGCCAACCTTGGCGTCAACCAAAATCCGGCTTTCGCCAAGATTCAAAAGGCCTTGAACTTCCTCCAAGCCGCCGCCGTCCTGCAAGTTCGCGGCGCAATAATGGGGAAGGCATGAATATTTTGAGTCTGAAAAAAATTCAGAGGCGGCCGTTTTTCCGTGCAGTTGAAGGCAATCCAAAATTCCTTCTTTTACAAGGCGGACGGCGGCCTTTCCTTGAGGGCTTGAAAGTTCTGTGACCACGCCCACAAAAAGGGGGCCGCTCGTGTCGTCGAACGCAAAACCGCAATCGTTGTTTCGAGCGGATCTCCGCGACGCTTCGCTTGCGGACTTGTGACGCAACTTTTTGTCTCGCAAGGCGGCGCGAACTTCGCGAACGACATTTTCCTCCGCGTTTCTTGGAGAAGAGGCGCAAAGGACAAAGCCCAAGAGGTCGGCGCCCAAATCCGCCGCCAAAGCCGCGTCCTCAAAGTTTGTAAGGCCGCAAATTTTCACAAAAGGCCGGCCGGCTTTTTTTTCACTGCCTTCGCTTTTTGCGGCGGCGACTTTTCTTTCCCGAACTTTTTTTGAAAAGGAAATCCAAAAAGCGCCGTTGTCGTTTTTGCCGGCGTTCACAAAGGATGACACAAGCTCTCTTGCCTTGCCCAAATCCCGCGCGGCGGCCTCTCCCAACAAAAGGCCTTCAAAGCCAAGGCTTCCCGCAAAAAAGGCCGCGGTCGCAGTCCTGATTCCGCTTTCAAAAACAACGGAGCAAGAGTTTCCCAAAGCGGCTTTTATTTCGCCTAAAAAACCGCAAGGCGCCAAAAGGTCAATCGAAAAATCCTTTAAATCTCTGGCGTTCACTCCGCAAACTATTTGAGGAAGATTTTTTCCCGCGACTTCCATCGCGTCCAAAAGTTTTTGCAAGTCTTCTTCCAAACGCAATTCCACAAAAGCGGTCATTCCAAAAGAGGCTGTCCGCTCCAGCATTTTGGCCAAAGTTTCTTTGTCCAAAATCCGCGCGATGAGCAAAACCGCGTCGGCGCCGCACTTGTAGGCCACGTCGATTTCTTCAGGAAAAATCAAAAAGTCTTTTCGCAAAACCGCGATGTCAACACCGCGGCAAACGGAAATCAAGTCGCCCAAATTTCCCTTAAAATAATTTTCTTCGGTCAAGACGCTTACGGCGGCCGCCCCAGCCTCTTGGTAGCAAAGCGCGGTTTTCTTAGCGTCAAGGCCAGGCGCTATGTTCCCCTTGCTGGGAGAGGCGCGCTTGACTTCCAGAACGACTCCCTTTTTTTGAACAAAGGGATGAAGAGGCCTTTCTCGCTCCGAAGGAATTTCATAGCCAAAAGAAAGGCCCTTTTCTTTTATGGCGGCCTTTCTTCCCTCCACAATTTTTAAAAGAATGTCCTCCGCCATTTTAGCCCGCCAACTCTTTTGAAACCCTTTGGATTTCCCGCAGTTTTTTTAAGGCCGCTCCGCTGTCGATGGATGAAAGCGCCATGTCGTATCCTTCTTTTAATGTCTTGGTCTTTCCGCTAAGATACAAAACGGCTCCGGCGTTAAGTCCGATGGAAGCGCGAATGGCGGTCCGGCCGCCGCCGTTTAAAATGTCCATGGCAAGTTTGGCGTTGTCCTCGCCTGTTCCGCCCAAAAGGTCTTCTTCCTTGGCGCCTTCAATTCCAAACTTGGCCGGGTCAATGGCGTAGCGGCTTTCCTTTCCGTTTCCGTCAATTTGAAAAACGTCCGTAACGGCGCAGGGGCTTATTTCGTCGTAACCGTCCCGGCTTGACACAACCATAACCCGCTTGGCGCCCAAGGCTTTTGCGGAGCGCGCGTAAGTTTCAAGCAAGTCGGGGCTGTAAACGCCCAGCACCTGATAGTCCGGCGAAGAAGGATTTAAAAGCGGGCCCAAAATGTTCATAATGGTTTTTACTCCCAGCGCCTTTCTAACAGGAGCCGCGTAGCGCATGGCGGAATGGTAGACGGGCGCCATCAAAAAAGCGAAGCCGGTTTTGTCCGCCAATTCCGCGCTTTGTTCAGGACTTCCGTTGATGTTGATTCCCAGCGCCTCAAAAAAATCGGCGGCGCCAGACTTTGAGGAAACGGCGCGGTTTCCGTGCTTAATCACTTTTTGGCCGCAAGCGTCGGCGACAATGGCCGAAAGGGAAGAAATGTTAAAGCTCCTTTTTCCGTCTCCGCCAGTTCCGACAATTTCCGCGTGGCCGGAAACTTCAAGGGGAAAGTTCCGCTTCTTTTTTAGAATGGCCTTGACGCAGCCGGTGATCTCGGACTCCGAAACGCCCTTTGAGGCCATGGCGACAAGAATCGCCGCCATCACCCGCTCGTCCATAGTGCCGTCGGTCATAATGTCCATAAAAAGTTCCGCCTGCTCTTCCGTCAAGTCGCGGCGCATAAAAAGTTGGTTCAAGTAGTCGGAGACAGGAAGGTTCTCGCGGCGGTAGTTCAAGAAAGCCTTGAATATTTTTTCCATGTCGCCGCTTGCGATTGACTCAGGATGAAACTGAACGCCCTCGATGTCGTATTTTTTGTGGCGGATTCCCATGATGTCGCCGTCTTTGGCGCGGGCGGTGATTTCAAAATCGGAAGGCAAAGTTTTTTCGTCCACAACCAAAGAATGGTAGCGGGTGAATTTTCCTTTTTTTCCAATCGTGCGGAACAAGCCCTTGCCGTCCAAATCCATTTCCTCGACAACTCCGTGCTTGATGAATTTGGCGCCGATAATTTTCGCGCCAAAGGCTTCGGCAATCGCCTGGTGTCCAAGACAGACTCCAAGAATTGGAATCTTTCCTGCAAAATGCTTTATGGCCTCTTCGCTTATTCCGGCGTCGCCAGGCGTTCCAGGCCCTGGAGAAACCACAAGGTAGTCGGGCTTTAAATTTTCTATGTCGGCTACGGAAGACTCTCCGCTTCGCAATACTTCAACTTTTTCCGCTCCAAGCGCTTGCAAGGCTTGGACGATATTGTATGTAAAAGAATCGTAATTGTCGATGACCGCTATCATTTTCACAACCTCCTAAAATTGCCGCTCAAAAGTGGCTATAAAGGCGCCAAGCTTTTCGTTGGTCTCCTCAAATTCCCGTTCGGGAACGCTGTCGTATACAATTCCGCTTCCCGCTTGGAGCGTCCAAATTTTTCCTTGCCTCAACGCCGAGCGAATGGCGATGCAAAAGTCCAAGTCGCCGTTGGGCCTTATGTAGCCCACAGCGCCGGCGTAAAAGCGCCGCATTGTTTTTTCCAAGCCAGAAAGAATTTTCATCGCGGAAATTTTTGGAGCGCCGCTTACAGTTCCCGCGGGGAATGAGGCGCGCAAAACTTGAACTGGCTGAATTCCTTCTTTCAGCTTTCCCTCAACGTCGCTCACCAAATGAATGACATGGCTGAAAGTTTCGGTTTCCATATATTGAGTCACCTTGACGCTGCCCGGTTGGCACACGCGACCCAAATCGTTTCTGGCCAAGTCAACCAGCATCAAATGCTCGGCGTTTTCCTTGGGGTCGGCCAAAAGCTCAAGCTTCAACTTTTCGTCCTCCGCCTCGTTTTTTCCACGTCGAATGGTTCCGGCGATTGGGTGGATGGAAGCCTTGCCGCCCACAACGCGAACCAAACTTTCCGGAGAGGCGGCCGTCAGCTGAAAGTCGCCAAAGTCAATGTAAAAAAGATAAGGCGACGGATTCACGCTTCTTAGACGGCGGTAAATTTCCAAGGCGCTTGTTTCGCATTCAAGCTGAACGCGGCGGGAAGGCACCGCTTGTATGATGTCTCCCGCCACAATTCGCTTCTTCAACTCCAGGACTTTTTCGCAATATTCCCTCTTGCTCTCTCCGATGTCTGTTATGACTTTGCAGGAGGCAGGCTCTTCTTCCTGTTCCATATAGGAAAAATCCATGTTGTTCAATTTTTTTACAAGCGCGTCAATTTCTTTTTTCAAGTCGATTTGACGCTCCGCGTAGTTCAAGCCAAAGATGTGAAGTTTTTCTGCGAAGTGGTCAAATACGATGTAAACATGTCCGGCCACAAAGCAGCTTTCAGGAATTCGCAATTCGTCAAACTGGCTTTGCAAGCGGACGCTGTCGCATCGCTGGACAAACTCATAGCTTAAGTAGCCCACCCCGCTTGCCGGAAGGGGAATGTCGGGAACCGGGCATTCGTTTTGGCCGGCCACATAAACCAGCGCGTCAAGAATGTCGGCCTCTTTTTTTTGTCCAACGGCGTTCTTGCTTTCTATTCCGTCCGTGTTAAAAGGAAGGCGGCGGCCGTCAATTAAAAAGGCCGGCCCTTCGTCGTCTTGAATTATTTTAAATGCTTCTTCCGCCATTATTATCGAATAGCGTTCCCTGCCCTTGTTGAAGCTGGCCGACTCAAGGACGGCCTTGGCTCCGATTTTTTTTGCCAAGGAAAAGGGCGTGTATCGCTCGCTTGCCATGCAGACATAAAGCGCGTCGCTTCTTTTTTGCATAAGTCTTTCTCTCCGTTTTTCTCGTTTCTACAAATAGAAACATTTTCAAGGAAGAATATACAGCGCTCTGGTGTTTCTGTCAATAGAAACATTCATAATTTTTTGTTATTTTTTTATGCAAAGAAAAGGGCACCTCGAAAAACTCACCTTCGGCGATTTTTCGAAAGTGCCGGCGAGTTCTAAGTCGCTATAATAGCGCGACTTAGAACATCGCATTTTCAAAGTCACCTCGAAAAACTGAAGTTTTTCGAGGTCCCCAAAAGAATAAAAAAAATCAGGGCTTGAAGCTTGTTAAAAAATAAAAAACCGCCCGTAAGCGGGCGGCGCTTTTTGCTTTTGAAAATATATGAAAAAGCTTAGTTTTTAGCCTTGAGCAAGTCGCGAATTTCTTCAAGCAAAACGGCTTCGTCGCTTTTGATGACGGGAGCCTCTTCCGCGGGCTTTTCCTCTTCCTTTTTCTTGAAGGACTCGAAAATTCTAATCACAAGAAAAATGCAAAAGGCCACGATGAAAAAGTCAACCACCGATTGAATGAAGCTTCCGTACTTAATTTCGCTTTCGCCGATGACCACGCTAAGCTGGGCAAAATTCAGTTTTCCAATGGCAAGTCCAATCAACGGCATGATGATGTCGTTCACAAGGCTTGTGACAATTTTTCCAAAGGCGCCGCCGATAATGACGCCCACGGCCATGTCAACCACGTTTCCGCGAGAGATGAATTTTTTGAAAGCGCCAAGCTGCTTTCCCGCTCCTTCGATTCCATTTTTCAAAACTGACATAAGTCACTCCTTAGATGATTCGCTATTTTACCACAAATTCAATCTTCTTTTCAATGCCGGCGCATTCCACCGTCAAGACGCCCTTGCCTTTTTTTCCAACGGTGCGAACATAGACAGCGCAGGATCCCGCCCTAAAAGAACTTTCGTCCGCTCCGTAAATTTCGATGGCGCCCGACGCGGAAAATTTCGCCGGCTCAAAAAAGTAAGGCAAAACGTTTCCGTAATTGTCCTTGGCGCAAAGCCTGACGCTGGCCGCGTCATAGCTTTCTTCCTCATGCAAAAGATTGGAGGAAACGTCGGCCTCAATTTCAATGGACTGGACCGGGCCTTTAAACACAGTCTTAACCAACTTTCCGTCCTTGTAAGACTCAAACTTGAACACGGAAGATTCCTGCCCCCAGTTTCCAATAAGGCTTGTGTAATAGTCGGTGATTTTGCCGCGGTTTATTCCCTTGAACAAAAGGCGGACAAAGGCCATGACTTGGGCGAATGACTTTGCGTTTTGTCCGTTAAGGGCCACAAAATTCAAGATGAACTTTGCGTCCCGCGCGGCGGCTTCCGAAAGGCCCATCTCCTTTGTCAAGCGGTCTCCCACAAAGTCGTCGATTAAAATCGGGCCGTGGGGAATGTTCTTGTAAGGAGAATTTTCTTTTTTAAACTCCGCGATGAATTTTCCGTTAAGGAACATTTTGACAGAATCCCCGTTGGTGAAAATCCAGTTCTTTCCTCTGGCGCTGGCGGGATGCTCCCCCACGTCCATGGAGCTGGAAATTTCCAAGACAGGAATTTTTTCCTGTTGGCTCTTGTAAAGAGCGGCGGCCAATTTTGGCGTTCTGAACATGTCCATAACGCCGTGGTAGCAAACGCCGTCTCCGCTTCCAAAATCTTTGTGAGTGTTGTAGTCAAAGGCGCACCAGGCAAAACTTCCGGCGATTCCCTTGGCGGCGGCCACAGCGTCAATCACATTGGCGTGGCGAATGGCGTGCTCCGTTCTGTGAATCTCGTCGTCAAAATTTTTTGTGGGAAAAATGTGGCCGGCGTATTCAGTAATCAAATAAGGCTTCTTTTTGTCCGCCGCCCGAACAACCGCGCTTTTTTTTGCGCAGCCGGCGTTGTTTCCTTCGTGGCTAAAGTCGTTGTAAGTGTAAACGTCCTCAAGCAAATGGGATTTTCTTATGCAGCGAACCCCGCCTGTGGGCCGCACGGGATCCAAGCGGCGGCAAAGGGCGTTTGTCCTCTCGTAAAGCTCGTCGTCGTCCTGGGACTCGTTGATTCGGACGCCCCACAAAAAAATTGAAGGATGGTTTCTGTATTGCTCCACCATTTCCTGAACGTTTTGAACGGCCCGCTCCCGCCAAGCCTTTGACTTGCCAATATGCTGCCAGCCGGGAATTTCTGTAAAGACCAAAAGGCCCAATTCGTCGCAACGGTCGATGAAATCTTGGGATTGGGGATAATGGGAAGTGCGGACGGCGTTAAGGCCAAGCTCGTTCTTTAGGATGTCCGCGTCAAGGCGCTGAAGGCTTTTTGGCATGGCGTAGCCCACATAAGGAAAGCTTTGGTGCCTGTCCATTCCCCGCAAAAGAAATTTCTTTCCGTTCAAGAAAAGGCCGTCCCCGTTCATCTCAATGTCTCTAAAGCCAAAGCGGACGCTTTTTGAGTCAATCAAATTTTTTCCGTAAAAAAGCTCAAGATTCAAGACATATAAATTTGGCGAGTCGGGAGACCAAAAGTCAACGGAAAGTTCGGAAGATTCCGCAAGAATTTTTTGTCCGCCTTTAAATTCATATTCGCCGCCAAAAAGGCTTTTTTTGCCGTCAAGCTTAAAAAGCGAAGCGCGAACTGTTGCGTCAGTTTTTTTGTCCAGAGAAACTTCGGCAAAAAATTTATTTTTCTTTGTGATGACAAAAACATCATTGATGAAATTTTCGTTTTGAATTTCAAGAAAGGCGCCGCGATAAAGGCCGCCGTAAGTCATGTAGTCGATGACAAAGCCAAAGGGCGGCGTGTCAATGTCCTCCCGGGAATTGAGTTTTACGGCCAAAACGTTTGTCTTGCCTTCCGGCGCCAAAAAAGAAGTCAGCTCAAATCTAAAGGCCGTGTAGCCGCTGGAATGAGAGCCCAAAAGCTTTCCGTTAAGGTAAACCTCGGCCTCGTGCGCCGCCGCCAAAAAATTGACAAAAACGCGGCGGTTTTTCCAAGATTTTTGGGTCTTGAATTCCCGTCTGTATCCGGAAATCATTTGATAGCGGTCGGCGGAAAAATAATTTAAGGGAGTGACCGCGACGCTGTGTGGCAAGCGGACTTTTTGAAGGGATTTTTTCAAAGCCGCGCCGCTTATTCTTGGAGCGCAAAGTTCCTTTTGAAAGTTAGGAGTCCAAAGCCATTCATCGTTTAAATTGATTCTTTCCATAAAATATATTGTAAATTGTTTGGAAAAATATTACAATAGCCGAATAAAGTCGCCAAGGCCTTATTTAAAAAAATCTCGTTACCCTTAGGCCTTTTCGCTTGTTTATTTTTTAACAGAAGGAAAAAAAATTTATGAAAAGAACGATTTTTATCGCAAGCGCCTTTGCCGCGCTTTTGTCCTTTTTTTCAGGCTGCTATTCCGTTCCCAAAGAAATTCCCGAAGAGCTTGACGCGCGCCAGTTGATTCAGCTTGGACAAGACAACTACGACCTTCACCGCTACAAGGCCGCTGAAATATACTTTAACGAAGTTTTAAAGCGCTTTGGCGACGATCCAAAGCATTTTTTGGAAGCCAAATACGAACTTGGCCACCTTTACCTAAAGCAAAAAAAATACAACGCGGCCTACGACAACTTCACAGAAATTCAAGAGATTTACGAAAACATTCCCGTTGGGCTTCCGGGCTCATACAAAATTTTGTGCGGAATAGAGCTTGCCAAAATTCCTCAAGACAAAATAAAGGACTTTGAGGCAAAGGCCCAAGCAAAAAAAGAGGAAGCCGAATTGGAGGCCCAAAAAGCGCGGCAAGAACAAGAAGAAAGGCGGCAAAAAGAAGAGCAAGAGCAAAGAGAGCGCCAAATAAGGGAAAGCGCCGCCAAAGAAAACGCCGTTGAAACAAGCAAAGCCGCGGAAGAAAACAGCGCCCAAGAGCAAGGCGAAAAAGCCCTTGAAGGCGAAATCCAAAAACAGGAAGAAGAAAAGCCGAAAGAAAAAGAAGGCGAGCAGGCCCAATAAAGGAGCCTGTCCCGGCCTTGGCAAAAAACCTAGCGGCCCCGGCGGCTTTTGTCGTCAGGAGTGATGATGGCGCTTATGCTGACATTCTTTTCCCGCGCGGTTTTTTCAACCAATTCCTTTGAATACTTTCCGCTTCTGCGGGGCGTTGGATGCGGCTCCGCGTCGCCAATCAAAATTATTTTCTTTTGCGCCTCGTCCCGCCACTGGTAAAAATCCATAGACGCGAAAAGCGCCTCGTAAACGGCTTCGGGAACGTCGCCGCCTTCTGTTCCGACAATTTTAAACCCGCAAAGGTTTCTCAAAAAGTCGTCCAAGGATCTTGTCCAATCGTAAAATTTTACAGGAAGCCCCCGCGTCCAAAAATTGTCTCCGTAGTCGCGGTAAAGCAAAAGGCCAAAGCGGACGTCTCCAAAGGCTACAAGTTCTTGCGTCAAGCGGGGAATCAATTTTTCCCGGAGCATTTCTATGTCGTCCTTCATGCTGCCAGTGGCGTCTATGGCAAAAACAACGTCAACCTTGTCCTTTGGATCTATTTTTTGGAGAACCACGCTGATGTCGTCAAGCAAGGTGTCCGGCCCTTTTGAGTAAACAAGCATGTCGGAAAATTCCTTGAACTTGTCGGCGGCCACAGGATTGTAGTCGTCGGTCAAAACAACTTCTTCCCTTTCTTCCTCAAGGGGAGGCTCCTCAACCGGAACTTCTTCCACCGCCACGGGAATCTCAACCTTTGGACGGGGCCTTGTCCGCTTTTCCAAGTTGAACATATAGGGATTGTCAAAATATGCGCCCGTGTAGTCGCAATATTTTTTTTCAAAGCCGCGAATGTTGATGAAGGTTCCCTTTCCAACTTGAACAACGCCGTTGCGGCTCCACTCGTATCCGTAAACCAATTCGTCGGGAATGAAAATCAAAAAGGCCTTTCCAAAAATCGGGTCGTCGCCCGCGTTGGAGTCAATCAAAAAATAAAGGCCCCGTTCCTTTGAGTCCAAAACCTCGCCGTCAAGAATTCTCTTTTCGTCGCCGTTCACAGGGTTCCATTCCTTGGCGCGGTAGGCGTAGTTGTCTTCCTTTCCAAGAGGGTCTTTTGTAGTCTCGGTAAGCATGACAGACTCAAGGCCGCTTTTTTTTCTGATGAACAAATTGCAGCCGCCTTCTGTTTTTTCAACGCGCAAATCCTGCGGAGAAATCAAAAGATTGTTTTGCGCCGCAAGGGGAAGCAAAAACAAAAACAAGAGAACGTTTGTCGCGAAAAACTTTTTCATGCTTCCATTTTCGGCAAAAAAAGTAAATTCTATGACAAAAATTCCGATAAAAAAAATGGAGAAAAAAGATGCCTTCTAAAAAAGCTTTTCGCGTCAACTACGACGCCCGGGTTTCAATAACTTTTTGCCTTGTGTCCCTTTTGATTTTTGTTTTGGATAAATTCGCGCTAAAAAATTTCAATTTGCTTCAAAGCGTCTTTTCGGCTCCGGGCGCCAAGGGTTCCCAAATTCCCTTCAATTTTTCCGCTCCCGGCGACTATCTCCGCCTGCTGTTTTTTGTCTTTGGGAACAAAAGCGCCTTGCAACTGATTTTTTCCTGCTGTTTCATACTGCCCTTTGGAGCGCAAATGGAAGAACGCTACGGCGCCCCGGCGGTTGCCCTTACGATTCTGATTTCCGCCTTTGTTTCCGGCGCCTTGAACGCCTGCCTTATTCCCCGGCCCTTGAGCGGAGCGGCTTCCGTGGCCATGATGTTGATTTTGCTTTCTTCAATCACTTCTTTCGCAAAAAACGAAATTCAGCTTTCAAGCCTTTTGACCTTGCTTTTTTGCGTAGCGGGAAACCTTTCTTTGGCCTCCCTTGAGGGCGGCCTAGACCGTTTTGCAGTGACAAGCGTTTTTGTCCAGTTGGCCGGCGCCTTGTGCGCCAGCATGGCGGTTTTTTTGACAGCGCCCAAAACAAAAAGAAGCTCCGCCTCAAGCGCCAAAAGCGCCGACGAGCGCCTAAAGGAAATTGACGAAGATTCGCCCCGCAAAAAAAGTTTTTGGGGCAAAAAAACGGCCGACGACGAAACAACCGTCATCGGCTCCATAAACATATAAGCGCGAAAAATAAGAGAAAAACAAAAATAAAAACGCTCTCGCGGGAACCTGAGCGCCAAATGCGCGGTTGCGCTTTGCCGCCCCGCTCCCTCGCGCGTTTTCTTTTGTTTACCTTAAAATTTTGCGCTTGTCTCTTTACCTTAAGGGTATCTCTAAAAACTCGCCTTCAGCGATTTTTTAGAGAACCCGACGAGTTTTAACTCTTGAAAATAACAAGAGTTAAAACATCGCATTTTCAGAGTTACCTCTAAAAAGCTGAACTTTTTAGAGGTTCCCTTAATTAAAAATCGGGCGAACTTTTGTCACTGTTTCGATTCCGGCCAAAGCGCGCAAGGTTTCTTCAGGAACAACGCCGTCAACGTCGATGATGTTGTAGGCCGTGTCTCCCCTATTCTGGTTAATCATTCCCGCGATGTTCAGTTTTGCGTCGCCCAAAACTGTGGTGAACTTGGCCACAATGCCGGGCGCGTTCTTATGGCTGATGCAAAGGCGGGTTCCGTTTTTGGGAATGGGATTTTCAGTGACGCACTTGGGAAAGTTGACGGAATTGGTGATGTTTCCCTTTTCCAAAAATTCCCTAAGCTCGTTGACGGCCATGACGGCGCAATTGTCTTCCGCCTCGGGAGTGGAGGCTCCAAGGTGGGGAAAGCAAATCACGTTTTTCTTGTTCAACAATTCTTCGCTTGCAAAGTCGGTGACAAAGCAGCGAACCTTTCCGCTGTCCAGCGCGGACAAAATGTCGTCGTTATTCACCAAGCCGCCGCGGGCTATGTTGATGATTACAACGCCGTCCTTCATGTTCTTGATTGTCTTTTCGTTAATCAAGCCCTTTGTGTCAGGGGTTTGAGGAATGTGAATTGTGACATAGTCGGCCTTGCTCAAAAGAACGTCAAGGGTTTCCGCGTGCTTGATTGAAGAGTCAAGCCTCCAAGCGGCGGCGATTGACATGAAGGGGTCATAGCCGATTACTTCCATTCCAAGGTGGACGGCGGAGTTTGCGACAAGGGCGCCGATGGCTCCCAAGCCGATTACGCCAAGCTTTTTGCCTTTAAGTTCGTGGCCCACAAATTGGCTCTTTCCTTTTTCGGCAAGGTCAGGAATTTCCTCTCCCTTTCCGGCCAAAGTCTTGACCCAGTCCGTGGCGCTAAAAACAGGCCGGCTTGAAATCAAAAGGGAAAGCAAGACCAATTCCTTTACGGCGTTGGCGTTGGCTCCCGGCGTGTTGAAAACCACAATGCCCTTGTCCGTCATAGACTCAATGGGAATGTTGTTCACTCCGGCGCCGGCGCGCGCCACAGCCTTGAGGCTTCCGGGAATTTCCATAGAGCGCATGTCGGCGGAACGAACCAAAATCGCGTCAGGGTCGTTAAGGCCGCTGGCCGTCTCGTAATTGTCGCGGGGAAACTCTTCCAAACCCACCGCGCTGATTTTATTCAAAGTCTGAATCTTAAACATAAATTGCTCCTTTTTGCGCAACGCTCAGGAAAGGGCGCCAAGCGCCATAACCCGGGCATTCCAAGCGTTTTTATCGCCGCTAATTATTTTTTGCGAATTCCTTCATAAATTCGATGAGAGCCTTGACGCCGTCCAAAGTCATGGCGTTGTAAATGCTGGCCCTCATTCCGCCAACCAAGCGGTGGCCCTTAAGGTTGACCAAACCGGCGGCGGCGGCTTCCTTTACAAACTTGTCGTTGATTTCCTTTTCGTTTTCCTTGCCGGCGTATTTTGTAAGGAAAGGAACGTTCATCAAAGAGCGGCTTCCCTTTTGCGCGGTTGCGTGATAAAAGTTTCCTTCGTTGTTGTCCAAGTAAGAGTAAAGAAGGTCGGCCTTTTCCTTGTTGCGCTTGAGCATTCCCTCGGCGCCGCCGTTGGCTTCAATCCATTTAAGGACTTTTCCCAAAACGTAAATTGTGTAGCAAGGCGGCGTGTTGTACATGCTTTCGCCCTCAACGTGAGTCTTGTAGCAAAGCATTGTGGGAGTTCCGGCGCGGCACTCTTCCGGCTCGCAAACCAAGTCCTCGCGAACAATCACAAGGGTCACTCCCGCCGGCGCCAAGTTCTTTTGCGCGCCCGCGAACAAAAGTCCGAACTTAGAAACGTCAAGGGGCTCGCTCAAAACGCAAGAGGAAATGTCGGCCACAAGGGGAATTTTTCCAGTGTCGGGAATGTATTCGTAATGGGTTCCCATGATTGTGTTGTTAAGGCAAATGTAGGCGTAGTCGTAGTCGCCTTCGATTTTTTCCACCTTGGGAATGTATGAGTAGCCCTTGTCTTCGCTGGAAGCGATTATGTCAACGGCAACTCCCAAATGACGCGCTTCGGCGGCGGCTTTCTTGGCCCAAACGCCGGTCTGGATGTAGGCGGCCTTTCCCGTGTGGATTCCAAGGTTTTGGGCCACCATGGCAAACTGCGTGGAGCCGCCTCCCTGCAAGAACAAGACCTTGTAGTTTTCAGGAACCTTCATCAACTTGCGAACCATGGCCTCCGCGTCCTTGATCAGCTCGTCCCGGAAATCCGGATGGCACACGGAG
>CALDIB010000029.1 GCA_937902125.1 uncultured Treponema sp. | reverse complement strand
TTTTTTCTCAAAAGGAGTTTTTTATGTTGACAAATGGCACAACATATCAAACCGCTCGATTGCCGGCGCTTGCGAGAGGCGGTTGAATAAATTTCCTTAAGCAAAACGGAGCGAAGCGACGTAAAAAACATTGCAATCTTAAAAGCCCAAACATCAGCGGCAATTGACCGGCCGCCGCCCTTTGCGGTAAACTGTCTTTTATGAAAGAACTTGAACTAAAATACGGATGCAATCCAAACCAAAAGCCCGCGCGGGTTTTTGCGGAATCAGGCGAATTGCCTATAACTGTGGTGAACGGCCGCCCCGGCTACATCAATCTTCTTGACGCGCTGAACGGCTGGCAGCTTGTCAAAGAACTAAAGGAAGCCACTGGCCTTCCCGCGGCCGCTTCCTTCAAGCATGTTTCTCCTGCGGGAGCGGCTGTGGGCCTTCCGTTAAGCGACACCCTTAAAAAAATATATTTTACTGACGATGTGGAGCTCACTCCCTTGGCTTCGGCCTACGCCCGCGCTAGAGGCGCCGACAGAATGTCAAGTTTTGGCGACTTTATTTCCCTTAGCGACAAGTGCGACAAGGCGACGGCGCTTTTGATTAAAAAAGAAGTTTCCGACGGAATCATCGCGCCCGGCTATGACGACGACGCTCTTGAAATCTTAAAGGCAAAAAAAGCCGGCGGCTATTGCGTCATTCAAATTGACCCTGACTATGTTCCGCCGGAATTGGAAAGAAAGCAAGTTTTTGGCTTGACTTTTGAGCAGGGGCACAACTTCATAAAGCTTGACGAATCTTGCCTGCAAAACACTGTCACAAAGAAAAAGGATTTTACCCCAGAGCAAAAGCGGGACTTGATAATTTCCCTCATCGTTTTAAAATACACCCAGTCCAACAGCGTTTGCTATGTCAAGGACGGACAGGCTGTGGGAATCGGCGCGGGTCAGCAAAGCCGCGTCCACTGCACCCGTCTTGCCGGCGACAAGGCCGACAAGTGGTGGCTGCGCCAAAGCCCTAAAGTTTTGGGCCTTAAATTTGTTCCCGGAATCAAAAGGGCCGACAGGGACAACGCCATTGACGTTTACACAGGAAACGAGTATATGGACGTTTTGGCGGAAGGAAAGTGGCAAAAGATTTTTGCCGAAAAGCCCGGCGTCTTTACCGAGGAAGAAAAAGCGCGATGGATTTCAAAAAACAAGGATGTCGCGGTGGGAAGCGACGCTTTCTTTCCCTTTAGCGACAATGTGGAGCGCGCGTTTAAAAGCGGCGTGAATGTGATAGCTCAGCCCGGCGGCTCTGTCCGGGACGACGCGGTGATTGAGTCTTGCGACCAGCACGGAATCGCCATGGCCTTTACGGGAATCCGCTTGTTCCACCACTAATGGCAAAAAGGCAAAAAAAAGTCCGGCTTGCTGAAGCTTCCTTCATGCCGCCGGACTTTTTTTATTTTACGGAAGAGAGTTACTCGGACTTGTTTCCTGAAAAAAGTTTGTTCAATTTGTCGGCAAGGCTTTCCGCGCCTTCTTGGATTTTTTCAGCCGCTTTTTCAGAGGCGCCGGTAACGGTTTCTCCAACCTTGTCTTTGGCTCCGTTTACAGTTTCGTCAACCTTGTTTTTTGCGTTGTCCTTTACTGTTGACACAGAATCCTCTATGGCTCCCTTTACATTGTCTTTTGCGTTTTTTACCGCCTTTGAGGTTGATTCCTTTATGGTTCCCGCCGCTTCTTCAATTGCCGAGCCGACTTTATTGGCGTTTTGAGAGGCTTCTGAACTTGCGGCCGCGGCTTTGATTTTTGCGTAGGCTGAGTCGTAGCGCTTTGTAAGGCGCCAATCGCTAAAGCGCTGTGTTGTTGAAAGGGTTACGGTTTTTCTAAGGCTGTCAATGCCTTCTTTTTGCAAGGCGATTTCCGCGGCTTTTGAGCCGTCTTTGTTTTTGGCGCAGCTTTCGGCTGTTGTGACAAGCTCGGTAAATTTTGAAAGATAGGCTTGGGCGGCTGTTTCCGCAAAAGCGAATGTTCCTGCCGCCAAAACAGCCAGCGCCAAAATGACGCGTTTAAGGTTCTTCATTGCATGCTCCTATAAGTATGTGTTCGAGTTGTTATGTTATAGCGCAAAGAAAAAAAATGTTCAATTATTCTCTTGCTTTTCCTTTATGTCGTCCAATGTAAAGGTCCAGTCTTTTCGGAAATTTCCTTGAACCAAATAAATTTCTTTTTTGCCCTTGAATTGAATGTAAGACTGGGAGCCGCTCACGCTTTCTTTTCCAACAAGAATTTGTCTTATGTCCTTGCCGCCGCTTTTTGCTTCGATTAGAATCGCCTTGTCCAAGCCGTAGCGCTCAAGGCTTGCCGGGCTGTCGGAACGGCTGGCCACGCTTAGGCTTTTTATTGACAAAAGGCTTTTTGTCAATCGCTCAATTTTATCCCCGTCCAATTTTTGTCCGGAACAAGTCCAGCCGCCTTCGTCTTTTTGCAGGACAAGGCTCGCGCCTGAATTGTCAACAAGGATGCTGTCCGGCAGTTCTTTTGTCTTGAATGTTTTTTGCGGCGACCTTAATTCAAGCAAAAATTGAAGGGCGCAAATCGCGGCTAGAATAATCGCCGCGGAAAATAAAATTTTTGTTCGCTTTGAAACTATTTTTTTTACGCTCATATTATTCTTCCTTTTTAATGTCTTTTGACGGCGCGGAAATTTCCCGCTCGTCGTTGGGATTGTATTTGATTCTGATTTCATTTCTGTGAACGGCTCTGGCCCGCCATACAAGCAAGCCTGCCAAAGCGACTAAAATCGCCAGTCCAAATTGGTTGAACAATTTAAAGGCTGTTGCAAGCGCGGCGTCTTTTGAGTCAAGCAAGCTTGGCGAGGCGCCTTTTGTCCTCATCTCGCAAAAATCCTCCTGTCCGTTAAGAACGTCAATGGCGTTCCTGACAAAGTAAGACATCGGTTCGTTTCCGTTGTTGTCAATCAATTGCTGGGTCGCGGCTTGCGAAGAGTTTATAAAGACGATTTTTGAATTTTGGATTCCCTTGTCCAAAAATTCCGCGGCGTTGATTCCGTTGACAGAAGCGTCTTGGCCTTTTTTTTGCGCGCGTCCCGCAAAGGCGCTTTTAAATTTTCCTTCTACCAAAACGGCCAAGTTGTTTGAGTGAATTTTTTCTTTGTCGTCAGGCGGAAAAATGTAGCCGGGATATAAGATTATGTTTTCGCTGACAGTCCATGATTTTTCGGACGAGCGCGCCAATACCGTAGTCTTTATGTCTTGGTCTTCTTGGGCCTTGCTGATGTCAATCGAACCGTTTTGCAAGAAAATCATTCCCGATATGTATTTTGTAATCGGGCTTTTTGGATCAAGCTGTTTTTTTTCAACAAGAGGCGCCCAATTTAATTTTGCGGAATTTGGCCTTCCTTGATTTTGAACATAAGCGTTTTCGTCCATGACATAATTGGCGCCGGCTTGAATTCCGTAAGCGTAAAGAAGTTCGTCCAATCCAGTGTCAGGCTTTTGGTAGCTTGGCATTGAGCCGTTTTGGTCTGATTCCGAAAGCGGTTCCAAGCATAAGAAGAGGTTTCCGCCCGTCATCACAAATTGGTCAATCTTTCTCAATTCCTCTTCGCTGAATTTTGTTTTTGGCCCGTTGATTACGGCGCATTTTATGTTGAGAGGAATTTCGTCCTTTGACAAATCAATTTCTTTGAGCGAGTAAATGTCGTTCAAAACATTGCGGAAATTTTCGGCGGTCAACTCGTTTTGCGCGTATGGATTTCCGTAAAGCGAAAGCTCTTCGTGGCCTGTTATGTAGGCAATTTCAACAGTTTTTGAAAGCAGGCTTTCTATTGACGACGAAAGGCTTTCTTGTAAATTTTCGGCTCCAACCAAACGCCAGCCAAAAAAGTTTTGCAACTTTAACGGAATGTTCCTAAAGTCGCTTTCAGATTTTAAAATCAAGCCTAAGCCCGTTGTCTTTTGCTCCTTTGTTTCAGGATCGTCAAAGTTGACGCTTTGAATTCCGTATTCTTGGGAAAGTTTTTGAGCCTCTTCCCCGGAAACATTTTGAACCTTAAAGTCAATCTTGCCTTCATATTTTTTGTTCAATTCTTCCGCGGCGTTTTTGACCCGGCCTTCGATTTTGTCAAGGCCAGCTATGCCGTAGTCCTTAAGTTCTTGCGCAGGAAACAAAATCAGTTCAAGGCCGCCGCTCATTTGCGCCAAGGCGTCGCTTGCCGAAATCATTTTTGACATCGCCGTAGTCAGCTTGTATTCCAAGCCGGCGCTTGAGTTGAGGGAATCAAACGTTTTGATTTTGTCGCCGTAAACAATGGCAAGGCTCATCCAAACAGCCTTTGCGGAAACTTCGGTGGTTTCCACCTTTTGTACTTGAGTTTGGTTCAAGCCGTAAGAGCGGGCCGCTTCCTCGCTTTCTTCTTTGCTCATGTCAAAGAATTTATAGTTGAAATTTTTGTTGGCGTGGCTTTTGTATTCTTGCAAAATGTCCCGCAAGTATTGGTCCACGCTGTTGTAAGGGGCGGGGAGGTCGTTTGAAAAAAAGACATTGACGTTCAGCGGCTCTTGAAGGGAGCCAATCAATTCTTTGCTGGCTTTTGAAAGCGAATAAACTTTTTGGCTTGTCAAGTCGGCGCGCAAAAAGGCTTTGCTTCCGGCGAGGTTCGCGAGCGCCAAAATCACTATGACCAAAACAAAGTCAATGGATTTTTCTTTTGTCCAATTTATTGAAAACCGTTTTACAGTCAAAAGCAAAAACAAGGCTGTCAGCGCCGCAAAGTAAAGAATGTCCCGGCTGTCAACTATTCCTCTGGCTATTGACTGAAAGTGGCTTGTGGCGCTTGCCCACGCAAAGAACTTGACCAACGGAGCTGGAAGAAAAACTAAAAGCGTTCCCGCCAAAGTCAGCGCGAAACTGATTCCCAAAGCCGTAAAAAAAGCGATGATTTGATTTTTTGCGTTTCCGCTTGCAAAAAGTCCTATCGCGGAATACAAGGCGCACAAAAACAGCGAGCCGATGTAGCCGCAAAGAATTGGCCCGATGTCGGGCTTTCCAAAAACTCGCGCCGTGACCGCGTAAAATAAAGTCGGAAAAATCATGCTGGCGCTTGAAACAAAGGCCGCCAAAAACTTTCCCAAGACAACTTGGGCTTCCGTAACCGGGAGCGTCATCAAGGTTTCAAAACTGCCTGAGCGCAGCTCCTCGCTAAAAAGCCTCATGGTCAGCGCGGGAACAAAAAGGCTTAGCAAGAGGGGCAAGAGGCTGAAGAAATTTCTTAGCTCCGCGCGGCCGTTCAAAAAGAATGTGGAAAAGAAAAGAATTCCCGACAAAAGCAAAAAGAGGCCGGTTACGATATAGGCGGCCGGATTTGTAAAATAAGCGCCAAGTTCGCGCTTCATTATTGTCAAAGTTGCGTTTTGTTTTTTCATGTTAGTTTTCATCCTTGCCTTGCGTCAGCGCGTGGAAGACGTCCTCAAGGCTGTTTTTCTGAACTTCCATTTGATAGATTGTCCACTTGTTTTGAACGGCGGCCTCAAAAATTTCTTTTCTGGCTTCCGCTCCTTCTTGAACCGAAATTCGGAGGGCGCAAATTTTTCGCTCGCCCTTGATTTTTTCAGCGTCAAGCTTTAAAAGGCCGGACACGCCCTTGATTTTTTCCAAAACCTTTTGCGCCTCCGAAAAGTTGGCGCCGCCAAAAGTCACGTTCAAGGCCGCGGAATTTCCCACCCGCTCTCTAAGCTCGTTGGTGGGGCTGTCGGCCACAAGCTTTCCCTTTGAAATGATTATGACCCGCGGGCAAAGGGTTTCAACTTCGCCCAAAATATGGGTGGAAATTATTACGGTTCTAGTCTTTCCGATTTCTTTTATGAGGGCGCGGACGTCTTCAATTTGGTTTGGATCAAGGCCGCTGGTGGGCTCGTCCAAGACCAAAATTTCCGGGTCGTTCATAAGCGAGTGGGCAAGGCCGACCCTCTGCCTGTAGCCGCGGGAAAGTTCCGAAATGTTTTTGTGCATCACTTCCTTTAAGCCGCAGATTTGGCAAAGATGGGGAACCTTTTGCTTTTCGTCGGCGCCCTGCATTTTGGCCACATACACAAGGTAGTCTTCCACAATCATGTCGGAATAAAGGGGAGCGCTTTCAGGCATGTAGCCGATTTTGCTTTTGGCTTCCACTGGATTTTCAGAGATGTCCTTGCCGTCAATTTTGACGCTTCCGGAACTGGCTCCCAAAAATCCGCAAATCATTCTCATTGTGGTGGTTTTTCCGGCGCCGTTGGGACCAAGCAAGCCTACGATTTGTCCTGTGGGGATTGAAAAGCTTACGTCGTCAACAGCCTTGAAATTCCCGAACTGACGGGAAAGGTGAGAGACTTCAATCATCTTATTATTTCTCCGTTATGAAGATAAAAATATCGCCGCGTCTAGCGCGGCAATGACAAGGCCATGCGATGTCATTGTCGGACTTGATCCGACAATCTTTTGGGTATCTCTAAAAACTCACTTTTTGTGATTTTTTAGAGACCCGACGAGTTTTAATTCCTGAAAATAGCAGGAATTAAAACATCGCGCTTTCAAAGTTACCTCTAAAAATTGCATTTTTTAGAGGTTCCCTTTTTATTTTCAAATTTTACGGCTCTATTTTAATGCTTTTGCCTTGGGAGCGCAATATCCTTTGAACCGCGAATTTTCCGCTGGTCATGGCCATGGGAAGGCCGCCGGGCATTGAAAGCCATTGGCCCGCCAAAACCACGTTTTCAATTTCTTTGAGTTTTCCTGAAATGTTAAAAAGGTTGGAGCTTTTTTTTGTGGTGATGAATGACATAAAGCAGCCGTAGTAGGCGTTGCAATATCTGGTGTATGTGTATGGAGTCCATGCGTCCAAATATTTCATCTTTCCCCTTAGGCTTGGAACCCTCTCTTCAAGGCGCTCCAAAATGTCGGCGGCGGCCTTTTGTTTCGCCGCGTCGTAGGCGGCCTTGTCCTCTTGCCTTAGCTTTTGCCAATACAAGAACTGCTCTTCTTTTTCCAAAACTTTAACTTCAATCAAGGCCTTGCCCGCCGGAGCGTTCACAGGATCCTTGTTGTAGTTTTTCATGTTGATTCTGCTTACCGTAACGCCCGCAAGCTCAAAGGGCCGGCAGTCAAAAAAAGTCCGCCGTCCGATTTCATTGGCAGGCCCGTCGCATTCGTAGGCCACATGGAATGTGGAGCCTTTTCTGTGCGCGTCTGGATTGTCGTAGGCAAATTTTAGGCGGGGCGGCATGTATTTTTTGTCCAAGATATTTTCAAAAAGGTAGTGGGGGTCGCAGGAAGGAATTATGTAGTCCGCGAAAACCTTTTCGCCGTTTTCCAACAAAATGCCTGTGGCGCGCTTTTTTCCTTTTTTGTTCGGGGAATCTTCCAAAAGAATTTCTTTTACAGGCGAGGAGGCGAAGCATTTTCCTCCCAACTTTTTGTAAATGGCTTCCATTCTTTGCGCGGTCTTTAAAGAGCCGCCGTCAGGAACGTCGCCGCCGCCGTTTGAGATTGAGCCGTAGGCGTTCATCAATATTGAGGCCAAGTATTCCTTTGGCAAATAGTCGGTGAAGGCTTTCTTTAAAAGCGGGTGCTTGAATCTTGCGGCCAAATCGCTCAAGTCCTTAGTCCTGTATTTCATCATGGCCAAGCCTACGGGAATCATGCTAATGCCGATTTTTGCCAGCTGAAAAAGATTCATCATGTCCAAAGGCGCTTCGTAGGGAACCCGCAAATGCTCGCACATTCTGACCGCCTTAAAAAAGGCTTTGATTTCCTTTTTGTCCTGAGGCGAAAGAAGGAGCATTTCTTTTTCGGCGCGCTCCAAGTCGGCCCAAAAAGTGTAGCTTTGTCCGTCCAATTCCGAAGTCCAAAAGGCGTCGTGCTGGCGGCAGGGAATTTCGTTTCCGTTTTCGTCGCCCAAAAATCCCACTTCCTTCCACATTTTGTAGACGGGAAATTTCGGCGCGCCGTTGGTGAGCCAAGTGATGCAGTTGTCGATGTAAAAGCCCTTCCGCTTCCAGCCTGCGCACTGGCCGCCAAGGACGGGATTCTTTTCGTATATGGCGGATTCAAAGCCCGCCTTTTGCGCGTATATTCCAGCGGTAAGGCCCGCCACTCCGCCGCCGATTATGACAATTTTTTCTTTCATACAATTAACCTAATTTTCGCGCCTAAAAGGAATAAGGCGTAAACTTTTAGCGAAGCGCGCCTTGAAATATTCCTACTTTCGCTTTCCAAAAAGGCTTAGCATTTTGATGAAAATGTTGATGAAGTCCAAGTAGAGTTCCAGCGCTCCGATGACCGCCATCTTTTGGAATTTTTCGCTGCCGTCGTTTTTAACGCCGATTCTCATAAGGCGCTGGGTGTCGTAGGCCGTCAAGCCTATGAAAATTCCCACGCCCACAAGACTTGTAATCCAATTGAGCGCGCTGGAGCGCAAAAGCAGGTTTACCAAGCCCGCCGCCAAAAGGCCAATCAAGGCCATGGTAAGGTAGCGGCCGGCGCTTGTAAGATCGCTTTTGGTAAAGGCTCCGTAAACGCTCATGGCCGCGAACATAAGGGCGCTGACCAAGAAGATGTGGAATACCGAGCCCAAGTCGTAGACAAAGAAAATCGAGCTGAAGGTCAGGCCGTTTATGACGCTGTATAAAACAAAGAAGAAGAGCGCCGCAAAAGAATTCATTTTGTGGATGAAGGCCGAAAGGATTATCACCAAGGCAAGCTCGCCTATGATAAGGGCGTAAAAGGGGCCTCCCCTGTGGGAAAAAAGGATTCCCATGATTAGGCCGGACTGGGAGGCGTACCAAGCCACGGCCGCTGTTATGAAAAGGGCGGCCGTCATTCGCAAATACACGCCGGCCATAAACTTTCTTTGAACCTCAGGCTTGGCCTGTTCCAATGTCATTAAATCTTTCATATCCCATTATTTTAGTCCATAAAATAAAATCCGTCAATGATTTTGTTGCCGATTTTATGGGTATCTCTAAAAACTCGCCTTCAGCGATTTTTTAGAGAACCCGACGAGTTTTAACTCTTGAAAATAACAAGAGTTAAAACATCGCATTTTCAGAGTTACCTCTAAAAAGCTGAACTTTTTAGAAATCCCCTTGTGAAAACCATTTTACAAAAAAAGCCAATAATATTCAAGCCCCGCAAGGCGTTCTGATACGCCGCTCAAACGGTTTGAACATTTTACCGCTATGCGCTAGAATGTTCCTATGACCAGTTCACAAAGAAAAACATTGACTTCCGCGGCCAGCTCCCTGAGCGCGCTTGTCATCGTGGGACAAAGCGGCTTGACTGACGGCATAATTCAAAAAATCGCCAAAGTGATTGACGACCATGAATTGATAAAAGTTAAGTTCAATGATTTCAAAGAAGAAAAGAAAGAGTTGACCGACGAAATTTGCGCCAAGACAGGAGCCGAATGCGTCCGCATAATCGGCAACACCGCCATTCTTTACAAGGAATCTTCCGACAAAGAAAAGCGAAAGCATTTGATTTGACAGCCCGAGCGCGGGAGCACTTACCGAGCGCGTTTGTTGCCGCTTATCGCATTGCGGCGCTCGCGAGAGCGCAAGCAACTAATTTCAACTTAGCAAAACGGCGGGCTTGAATCAGTTCAAATTGCCGCCCATACGCCTTGCCGCTAATTTTCGCTCCACCGGCCGGCGCGGACAACGGCGCGCTTCCAATCGGACAAAATCCGCTCCCGCTCAAGTTTGTCCATTTGGGGAACAAATTCCCTGTCCGCCTGCCAAAAAGACAAAATCTCTTTCTTGCTTTCCCAAAAGCCAGTCGCAAGGCCCGCCAAAAAAGCCGCGCCCGTCACAGTGGTTTCCGTGTTTTTAGGCCGAATCACCCGAGCGTCAAGGCAATCGGCTTGTATTTGCATCAAAATGTTGGAGGCCGAAGCGCCGCCGTCAACCTTGAGGGAGGATATTTTTATGCCGGAATCGTCTTCCATGCACTTAAGGCTGTCGGTAACTTGAAAGGCAATCGCGTCAAGCGCCGCGCGGCAAATGTGCGCCTTGTTGGTTCCCCGGGTAAGTCCTACCAAAACTCCCCGCGCGTATGGATCCCAGTAGGGCGCTCCCAAGCCTGTAAAGGCGGGAACTAAAATCGCGCCGTTGGAATCGGGAACGGTGGCCGCCAGCGCGTCGCATTCCTTTGAGGCGCTTATGATTCCCAATTCGTCGCGAAGCCATTTGACAACCGCTCCGCCCATAAAGATGCTTCCTTCCAAAGCGTATTCAATTTTTCCGCCAAGGCCAATGGCGATTGTTGTGAGCAATTTGTTTTTAGAAAGAACCGCCTTGCTTCCCGTGTTCATAAGCAAAAAGCAGCCTGTGCCGTAAGTGTTCTTGGCCTCGCCGGGATTAAAGCAGCCTTGGCCAAAAAGCGCGGACTGCTGGTCTCCGATGGCGCTGGCGATGGGAATTTCAAAGCCGCAAACGCTTTTGTCGGTAACGGCGTAAAGTCCGCTTGAATCGACAACGCGAGGCAAAATGTTTTGGGGAATGTTCAACAAATGCAACAGCTCCTTATCCCATTCAAGGGTGTGAATGTTAAAGAGCATGGTTCGGCTGGCGTTAGTCCAATCGGTGACATGGGCCTTTCCGCCGCTCAGTTTCCATATAAGCCAAGAATCGATTGTTCCGGCCAAAACTTCGCCGGCCTCGCACCGCGCCCGCAAACCGGGAATGTTTTCCAAAAGCCATTTGATTTTTGTGCCGGTAAAGTATGCGTCGGGAATTAGGCCGGTGGCGGCGCGGATTTTTTCGCCCCAGCCCTGGGTAATAAGCTCGTCGGCAATTTGCGCCGTGCGGCGGCATTGCCAAACGATTGCGGGACAAACTGGCTTTCCTGTGGCCCGCTCCCACATGACCAAAGTTTCCCGCTGGTTTGTGATTCCCAGCGCGGCGATTTTTTTGCCCGCTTCTTCTGGAGACACGCCGACCGCATTGAGCGCGGCTTTCAGAGTTTCCAACTGGGTGTCAAAAATTTCTTGCGGGTCGTGTTCAACCCAGCCCGGCTTGGGATAGTACTGCTTGAATTCCTTTTGCTGAACCGCGACCATTTTGCAGCGCTTGTCAAAAACAACGGCGCGGCAAGAGGTCGTTCCCTCGTCAAGGGCCAGGATGAATTGTTGCATCGATTGCTCCAGAAATAATACCGCAATTGCGGCTTATTGCCAGCGCTCGTGAGAGCGCCGTTGGATAAACTTCCTTAAGCAAAACGACGGGCTTGACCCGTCGTATGCTGCAATCCAATGTTTTTGGGCGTAAATCAGCCCAAATTGCCGCTAGCCGATTGTAACTTCCAGGCTGACTTCTTTTTCGCCGGCCTGAGCTTTTACAATCGTTCCGTTGACATCGGCCTTGCCCTTTGTGACAACGATGGAAACAGCGCCGTCATTCTTTTTGTTGACGACGCTGATCTTGTAAGTCACGCCTTGGAACTTTCTTGTAAGTTCCGCCGTCTTGACATGCTCAGGAAGGCGAGGCTCAACTTCCAAGCCCTTCCATGTGGGGCGAAGTCCGCAAAGGTATTGAGAAAGCGTCACAAAGTTCCAGGCCGCCGTTCCTGTAAGCCAAGAGTTCTTGGCCTCTCCAAAGCGGCGGGCGGTCTTTCCGGCAATCATCTGCGCGTAGACATAAGGCTCGGTGCGGTGAATCTCGGAGATGTCCTCCAAGTAAGCCGGCGCGATTTTCTTGTAGTGCTCGTAAGCGTCTTGCGGGCGGCCGTTGACAACCTCGCCGATGATTACCCACGGATTGTTGTGGCAGAAGATTCCTCCGTTCTCCTTGTATCCCGGCGGATAAGAAGAAACTTCTCCCAATTCAACATGGTACTCTTTGTAAGGCGGATCCAAAATGACGATGCCGTACTTTGAGTCAAGGTATTTCTTTACGCTGTCCAAAGACTTTTCGGGATAGCCCTTGTCCTTTCCGATTTTGGCCATGGTTCCAAAGCCCTGGGACTCGATGAAGATTTTTCCGTCCTCGCATTCCTTTGAGCCAATTTTTCTTCCGGCGTCGTCAAAGGCTCGTACATACCATTCTCCGTCCCAAGCGGCGTTGCAAATCTGCGCCTCCATCTTGGCGGCGGCGTCTTCGGCGCGCTTGGCTTCCTCTTCCTCGCCCATCAAGCGGCACATCTGAACGTAGTCGGGTGTGACGTAAACGAACATTTCCGCGATCATGACTGACTCGGCGTTCTTTCCTTCCTTGTTGGTGCAAGTCTGGAACGAGTCGTTGGGGTTTGTTGAGAAGCAGTTGAGGTTAAGGCAGTCGTTCCAGTCGGCGCGGCCGATGAGCGGAAGTCCGTGCGGGCCCATGTGGTTGGGAATGTAGTTGTAAGAGCGCTTGAGGTGCTCGAACATCGTGGCCTTGTTTGTCTCGCTGTTGTCAAAGGGAACGTCAACTTTAAGGAAGTCAACGTCGCCTGTTTCGCGAATGTAGTTTCCTACGCCAAGGATAAGCCAAAGCGGGTCGTCGTTGAAGTTGGAACCGATGTCGGCGTTTCCGCGCTTTGTGAGCGGCTGGAACTGGTGGTAGGCCGAGCCGTCCTCAAACTGAGTGGCGGCAACATCGTAAAGGCGCTCGCGGATGCGGCTTGCCGGAAGCTGGTGCGCGGCTCCAAGCATGTCCTGTGAAGTGTCGCGGAAGCCAAGGCCGCGTCCGATTCCGCTCTCAAAGTAAGAGGCCGAGCGGGCGAAGTTGTAGGTGACAACGCACTGGTACTGGTTCCAAACGGCCATGCGGTCAAGCTTTTCGTCGCCGCTCTTAAGGGTAAAGTGGCTCAATGTTTCGTCCCAGAAGGCGCGCAAGTCGTCAAAGGCCTTGGCGACTTTTTCGGGCGTGTCAAACTTTTTCTGAAGCTCGTAGGCCTTTTCCTTGTTGATTACTCCGCTGGCAGTGTTGGTGCGCAAGAGGCCGGCTTTGAGCGCGGCTTCCTTGTCGGCGTCAGAAAGGAATTTTTTGGCGTCATCGTTTTCGATGTAGCCCAAAACAAAAATCGCGGTCTTGGACTCGCCGGCCTTAAGGGTTATTTCCAAGCGGTGGCTTGCAATCGGAGACCAACCGTCGGCGACGGAGTTTCCGCTCTTTCCTTCCACGACAGTCTTTGCCTGGCCCAAGTTGTTGTAGAGGCCCAAGAAAGTCTCGCGGTCTGTGTCAAAGCCGTCAATCTTTTGGTTGCAAGAATAGAAAGTAAAGTGGTTGCGTCTCTCGCGGTATTCGGTCTTGTGGTAAATCGCGCTGCCTTCGATTTCAACTTCGCCTGTGCTGAAGTTTCTCTGGAAGTTTTGGCAGTCGTCCGAGGCGTTGTAAAGACACCATTCGACAAAAGAAACAAGGCTGATTTTTTTGTCGGCGCCGCTCTTGTTGGTCAACGTGATTTGCTCAACCTCGCAGTTTTCGTGAACGGGAACCATATACAAAACGTCTGCGGCCACCCCGTTCTTCTCCGACGCGAACTTTGTGTAGCCAAAGCCGTGGCGGCATTCGTATTTGTCAAGGGGAGTCTGAGTGGGCTGCCAGCCGGGGTTCCAAACCGTGTCGCCGTCTTTGA
Organism: uncultured Treponema sp.; assembly: GCA_937902125.1. Lineage (GTDB taxonomy): Bacteria > Spirochaetota > Spirochaetia > Treponematales > Treponemataceae > Treponema_D. Next base: position 2,079 of record CALDIB010000029.1, on the reverse strand, counting down.
TGAAGAAGTAGCGGCCGTTGTTGTCAAGAGGAATGTTGTTGTAGCGGTAGCGGGTCAAGCGGCGCAAGCGCGCGTCGGTGTAAAAGGCGTATCCGCCCGCCGTGTTTGAGATTAGCGAGAAGAATTTTTCGCTTCCAAGGTAGTTGATCCAAGGATAGGGCGTTTGGGGCGTTGTGATGGCATACTCCCGCTTTTCGTCGTCAAAGAATCCAAATTTCATAGGAACTCCTGCAATTGATTTTTGGCAAGTTAGTTTATATTTTCAACCAACTTGCCCAGCATTATAGATAGGGTTAGTGTAATCCCCCTTTTGATATTTGTCAAGTTTTTTCTTTGGTTATGTCGTTATTAGCGGCAAATATCAAGAAAACATAACAATTAGAAAAATCAATGCGGCTTCCTGTCGCTGCCGAGTCCGTCCGCGCCGCTCGCTGACTTCGCTACACGCATTTCGCGTCGAACCTATTTATTGCGCCGCTTTCGCGGCGGCGCGAAATGAGTGTCGCAGCCGGCCTCTACGCTCCATCGCGCCGCAATTCTTGTTTTGTAAATTATTTTTTTTCAAAACGCCGCTCACAACGGCGTCCAACCACAAAGGGAACGGAAATGTTATTTCTAAAAAAAATCAATAAAATTGATTTTTTTTAGAAATATTCACGGTTTTTTCTTTAGTTAGTTGAAAATATAAACTAACACTCCATAGGGCAAGGAGCGCTTGTCTTTTTTTTGTTTTTTTGGGAAAATGCGGAGAACAGGAGCGGAAATGAAAAAAATCATAGCGTTGATTCCGGCGTTTTTTTTGACGCTGGCGGCTTGGGGGCTGGACGCAAAAGGAGTTTCCAAAATGAAAATTTCCATTCAAATAACAAGAGACGGCCAAAGCCAAACAATCGGAGCGAGCCTTACGGACAATTCTTCGGCGGCCGCCTTTTACGAAGCCCTAAAAAAAGCCCCCGTCAAAGTCAAGATGAAAGACTACGGCAACTTTGAAAAAGTGGGCCCCCTTGGGCAAAGTTTTCCCAAAAACGACGAGCCAATCACTACCAGCCCGGGCGACATAATTTTGTATCAAGGAAATCAAATCACGATTTACTACGACAAAAATTCCTGGACTTTCACCCGCCTTGGAAAAATCGACGGCCTTTCGCAAGCTCAACTAAAAAAAATCCTGGGCCCAGGCGACATCACCGCCGTGTTTTCCGCCGAACAAAGCCAATGAACATTTGCCTTTTTACGCAGGAAGAAATTGGCCGCCCCTTGAAGGCCTCGGACAGCCGGGCAATTCACATAAAAAAAATCTTGCATAAAGGCGCGGGCGACAATTTTGCGGCCGGAATCATAGGCCAATCCGCGGGCCTTGCCAGAATCACAAGCATTGGCGGAAACTGTTCGCAAGGCCAAAACGCGGCGGACGCCGGCATGGAAGGCGACATTTTCTTTGACTACGAAGCGCAATCGGACGGAAAGCCCCTGAATCCCCTTCACATGATAATAGGATTTCCCCGGCCCATTCAATTAAAGCGCCTGCTCCGCGACATGGCGGCCTTAGGCGTGTCCAGCGTCCGCCTTTGCGGAACCGAGCTGGGCGAAAAGTCCTACCTTAAGGCGCGGCTTTCGGAACCGGAAGAAGTGTATAAAATGCTTTTGGACGGAACGGTTCAGGCCGCCAGCGTCCATGTTCCAAAGCCTTATGTTTATCCAAGCCTGTCCGCCTGCCTTGACGAAACTGGCGGCCAAAATGTTTTGCAAGGCCAAAAGGAGGCTTCTTCCTGCCTAAAAATCGCTCTGGACAATGTTGGAGCCGCCCAAAGCTTGGACTCCTTTTTGCGCCAAAATCCCCCCGCCGGCCGGCCAGTCTTTGCCGCCATCGGAAGCGAGCGGGGCTGGTCTCCCGCCGAGCGCGCCCTTTTGGAAGAACGAGGCTTTGTCCGCCTTGGCATGGGCAACAGAATAATGCGGACTGAAACAGCTTGTACGGTCAGCGCGAGCTTGATTTTGTCCGAGATGGGCGCGTTGGGATGACCTAAGGGAACCTCGAAAAACTCCCTTTCAGAAAGTTTTTCGAGGTTCCTGCGAGTT
>CALDIB010000028.1 GCA_937902125.1 uncultured Treponema sp. | reverse complement strand
TCGCCGTTTCTCGAATGGAATACCGCGCCGCTTCAGCTCAGCCTTTGCGTTTGGATAAATGTCATTACCAAGTTCCTCCGTTGTTGTGGCCGCTGAGGAGATCGTGAGCTGTTCAGAGAGTCCGGCTTGGCTGACAAGGTGCTTCATTATGAACTCCGCCATCGGAGAGCGGCAGATGTTTCCGTGACATACAAATAGAATACGAACGTTTCTTCACTTCCATATTTTGTTTATAATAACATAGATAAATCTCTACATCAAATTCCCCCACCAATTTCACTCGGTGGGGCTTCAGTCTTTCTTTTGTTGTAGCTTTAGTTTTTGCTGAGTTTGTTCTTGATTTGCGGGCCGAGTATCTGAATAGCGATGACCAGAAGCAGAATGATTCCCTTTATCGAGTCGTTGATTAAGGAATCCATCTTTAGGGCAACGATTATTTTGTCAATGACTGTGTATGACATTGCCCCGAAGAGAACGCCTAGATTCTTGCCTTTTCCTCCGCTCATGCTGATGCCTCCAAGAACTGCCGAAGCTATTGCGTACATCTCATAGCTTTTTCCTGTTGTTGCAGGATCAGATGATGCAGTCATACCTATCCATACGAAAGCCGCAGTACCCACAAGAATTCCGCATATTACGAACACCATGACAGTATTAAGTTCTGTGTTGATGCCTGCCATACCTGCACCCTTCCTGTTGCTGCCTATTGCATAGATTTTCTTTCCAAACTTCGTGCTCGTGGTTATGTACGTAAACAATATCACGATTAAGATCATTACGATTCCTACGATTGGGAAAGAGCCGATTTTTCCGTTTCCGAAGGCCTTGTCCATGCGGCTAAGGGCGGCGCTAGACTTTCCGCTAACCTCTGTCATGGGGAGGCTGGCGAAAACCTGCAAGCCTTCGACAGGGAAAAGCTGGATTCCCAAGCCAAGGTCGCTGATTCCGCTGAACGTCAAGCCTTCGTCTTCAACTTTCCATGTGTTGGGGCGAAGCCAGTTCCATGAGCCGTAGCAGAGGTCTCCGCGAAGGCCCGTAAAGTTGTCCATCTGTCCGACAGTGATCTGAACCGCGTCGACGGGCTTGATCCAGAAGTCGGCGGCGTCGGCGGCTCCAAGTCCGTTCTTGGCGTCGTTGTAAACGCCCATCGTCATTCCGGCCTTTCCGTCGTCGCTAGTCCAGTTGATGTCCAAGCGGGCGGTTCTGGCTCCATAGCCCCAAGGGTTGGAGATTCCGGCTCCCTTCACGTCCTCGCCGTCAAATCCGACGATTGTGGGAAGCGCGCAGAGCCACGCTCCAAATGAAACCTCGGCGAAGGCCGAAGTAGCTACCATAGCAGCAAGCGCCAAAGCGCCAATCAATTTTTTCATAATGAAAAAACCTCCCTTTTTTTTAGAGAGTCGTTTTTTAAAAAAGGGCGAATTTCGCGATTTTTCCGGCAAAAATAACAAGTTATTTAAAACTTTCGCGCAAAATTTTGCGTTTTTTTTAAAAAAAATGACTAAACGGAAGTATGGTGCCGCTCGTGTCTTGGCTTGCAAGACAAAAATGGTCCGGTTTGGTTTGGGAAAAGGTTTTGGTATTAGGCGGGCGGCTTATAGGTTGCAGGACGCTTTTTTGGTTTGGGAAAAGGTTTGGGGTTGGGCAGTCCGCGAAAGCGGATATTTTAATAAAATGCCTCTAGCAAAAGAGCGGCAAAACTTATTCCTTCTTTACTAAAATTGTTCATTAGCCGCGTAAGCCGCAACGCTTCGCTTGCGGAAATATTCCTTATGCGCTATAATAGTAGAATTATGGCTGGATCGAAGAAAAATGACGGTTCCCGCGCTCAGACGATCTCTGTTCGCGGAGCGAGAGAGCACAACTTAAAAAATGTCAGCGTTGATTTGCCGCGAAACAAGCTTGTGGTTATTAGCGGCTTGTCGGGAAGCGGAAAGTCTTCCTTGGCCTTTGACACGCTTTTTGCCGAAGGCCAGCGGCGTTATATGGAAAGCCTTTCAAGTTACGCGCGGCAATTCATGGGCGCCATGGACAAGCCTGACGTTGACTTGATAGAAGGACTTAGCCCCGCCATTTCAATAGAGCAAAAAACAACCCGCAACAATCCCCGCTCCACAGTTGGAACGGTCACTGAAATCTACGACTACTACCGCTTGCTTTTCGCCCGCATCGGAAAAGCGCACTGCCCCAATTGCGGCCGGGAAATCAACGAGCAAAGCGTTGACCAAATCATCGACGCCATTTTGTCTTGGAAAGAAGGCGAGCGCCTTACAATTTTGTCTCCTGTCATTCGCGGAAAAAAAGGCGAGCACGCAAAAGTTTTTGACGACGCTCGCAAGGCCGGCTTTGTTCGCGCCCGCATTGACGGAATCATGACCGACCTTGACGAAAGCGTAAAGCTTGACAAGCAAAAAAAGCACACTATAGAAATGGTCATCGATCGCATTGTCTTAAAGGACGGAATCAGAAAGCGCTTGGCCGACTCTTTGGAAACCGCCTTAAATTCTTCAAACGGAATTGTCATAGTTTTGCGCCGCGTTCAAAAAGGCGAAGAAGGCTACGAGCGCGTCATGGCGGAACTTTCCGCAAAGGGAATCAGCGTTGACAGCTCAAAGGACTACATAGAGCAGGAAGTTTTCTTCAGTCAAAAAAACGCCTGCCCCGACTGCGGAATCTCGATTCCCGAATTGCAGCCCCGCCTTTTTTCTTTTAACAATCCTTTTGGCGCTTGTCCAGAATGCACCGGCATCGGACAAAAAATGGAATGGGATTTGGCCAAAATTATTCCCGACAAGTCAAAGTCCTTTAACGAAGGCGGCTTGGCTTTTTACAATCCTGACAGCGAATGGAACCGCTCCATGTTTGCCGCCGTTTCAGAGGCGGGAAATTTTTCATTGGACACGCCCCTTGAAAAGTTGACGGCAAAGCAGTTTGACTATTTGATGAACGGCGACGAAAAAAAAGTTTTGCATTGGGTTTACCAAAAGCAAAGCGGCGAAGGCTATTCCGAATACAAGCGGCCATGGCTTGGCGTTATGGCCGACATGAGGCGGCGGCACGCCGAGGCCTGGGGTGAAGCCCAGCGGGAACGCATGGAAGAAAAATTTATGTCCGTCAGCGAATGCTCCCTTTGCAAAGGAAAGCGCCTTCGCCGCGAGGCTCTTGGCGTTACCGTCGGCGGAAAAAACATAATCGAACTTACAAGCCTCAGCGTTTTGGAGTCAATCGAATTTTTTAAGAAAATAAAATTTTCGGAAACTGAAAGGCAAATCGCCGCGCAAATCATAAAAGAAATAACTTCCCGCCTTGACTTCTTAAAGAACGTGGGCCTTGAATATTTGACCCTTGACAGAAACGCGGGAACCTTGAGCGGCGGCGAGGCGCAGCGAATCAGGCTTGCCACGCAAATTGGAAGCGCTCTTACAGGCGTGATGTATATTTTGGACGAACCAAGCATTGGCTTGCACCAGCGGGACAACCAGCGCTTGATTGACACTTTGACTTCCTTGCGGGATTTAGGAAACACCGTCATTGTGGTGGAGCACGACGAGCAAACCTTGCGAACCGCCGACTACCTTATTGACATGGGCCCCGGCGCCGGCGTGAACGGCGGAAATGTTGTGGCGGCGGGAAGCCCCGAGCAAGTGGCAAAAGTAAAGCAAAGCGTCACCGGCCAATATTTGGCGGGAACCTTGCGGATGGACATTCCCAAAAAGCGGCGGCCGGGAAACGGAAACTTTTTGCGTCTTGTGGGCGCCAAGGAGCACAACCTAAAGAACATCGACGTTCAAATTCCTTTGGGAACTTTTGTTTGCATCACAGGCGTTTCGGGAAGCGGAAAGTCAACTTTGCTAAGCGACATTCTTTACCCGGCCGCCTCCAACAAAACCATGCGGACAAAATATCCTGTGGGCGCCCATGAAAAAATTGAGGGCTTGTCCGCCATAGACAAAGTTATAAACATTGACCAAAGCCCTATCGGAAGAACGCCCCGCTCAAACCCCGCCACTTACATCGGCGTGTTCAACGCAATCCGAGACTTGTTCGCGTCGTTGCCAGAAAGCAAGGCGCGGGGCTACATGCCGGGCCGTTTCAGCTTTAACGTAAAGGGCGGCCGTTGCGAAAACTGTCAGGGCGCGGGAACGATTCAAATAGAAATGAACTTTTTGCCGGACGTTTACATTCAGTGCGACGTTTGCCGGGGAAAAAGATTCAACAAAGAAACTCTTGACGTTCTTTACAAAGGAAAAAGCATAAACGACGTATTGAACATGACGGTTGACGAAGCCTGCGACTTTTTTGTTTCCATTCCCCACATTTCGCGAAAGTTGGAAACCTTGAAATCCGTTGGCTTGGGATACATTGAGTTGGGCCAATCGGCGCTGACCTTGAGCGGCGGAGAAGCCCAGCGGGTCAAGCTTGCCAACGAGCTTAGCAAAGTGGGAACGGGAAAGACCCTTTACATTTTGGACGAGCCTACGACCGGCCTTCACTTTGCGGACGTGAAGCAGCTGATGGGAGTGATTCAGCGTTTGGTGGATTCTGGAAACAGCGTCGTTATGATTGAGCACAACCTTGACGTGATTTGCCAAGCGGACTGGCTTATTGACTTGGGGCCGGAAGGCGGAAGCGGCGGCGGAAACCTTGTCTTTGCGGGAACGCCTGAAGACATTGCAAAATGCGAAAGCTCTTGGACGGGTCGCTATGTAAAGGAGACCCTGTTGGCCGCCAAGGAAAAAGCCAAGGCCAAGTAGTTTTTAAATCGCATAGAAAAAAGTTGAATGATTAAAAAATTGGCGCTAAAAAAAACAGTCCTTCTCCTCTTCGCGGCCTTTTTCTTTTCGGCCGCGGCTTTTTCCGCCGACAAAAAAGACGAAGGAGAAAAAAAATCCGGCGAGCAAAAAACAGTCATCACTATAATGAACGCGCTAAAAAGCGGAAACTCAAAGGATCCAAAAAACGGCGACGAACTTTTGACTTTTGAGGGCAATGTAAAAATTTCAGTTGAAAAAAACGGAAGCAAAACTGTAATCAGCGCCGACAGAGTTTCGTACAACAGGGCGCGGGACATGCTTTTTGCCGAAGGAGCCGTTCAACTTGAGCAAACGGAAAGTTCAGGCTCCACGCAAACCATTTCTAGCGACTCCCTTTTGTTCAACACCGCCACGCTTGAAGGCGTTTTTGACAACTCCCGCGTTGTAAAAGCGCAAAGCAACGCCATAAATTTGCCGTCAGGCTCAAAGATTTCGGTTGCGTCCGACTTGTTCGCGCGGGACGACAGCGGAACCATTTCTTTTAAGAACGGTTCCTTGACTTTTTGCGACGACGAAAATCCTCATTGGCGGATTAAGGCCAGCCGCATTTGGCTTTTGCCCGGAAATGAGTTCGCGTTTTTAAATGCTTTGGTTTACGTCGGCCCTGTTCCCGTTTTGTATTTGCCGGCCTTTTACTATCCAAAAGACGAACTTATTTTTAATCCTGTGTTTGGCTACAGAAACAGGGCCGGCTATTTTTTTCAGACCACAACATATTTGATTGGCCGAAAGCCCTTGGACACAAAGTCTTCCGAATCATCTTTTACTGAAGACAAAGAAAGCGACATTTTGGGCGACTACTTTAGCTTGATCAAACCCTCAAAATTGATGGAGCAAGAACGGGAAGGCTTGATTCTTCACAATCTTGACACGGAGTTCAAAGGCGACGCCTCAAACTATTTAAAGCTTATGTTGGACTATTACACCAACATCGGTTTTTCAACTGGCATAGCTGGAGCTTACAAGGGCGCGGCGCAAATTCCTGGCGTTGAGGGAAGCGCGGTTTTGGGATTTTCAAACACGGTCTTTCAAAACCAGTCCACTGGATTTTGGCATTCATTCGCGGCCAGCGGAAAAACATATAAGGACGACTCAAACTTTATGGGAATATGGATTCCGTTTAGATATAAGGCCAACCTAAAAATATCAGGAACCGCGCCTTTTTCTTACTCCCTGTCGCTGCCTGTTTATTCAGATCCGTACTTTAACTACGACTTTGGCGACCGCAACGAAACCATGGATTGGTTCAGCTATCTTTTGAACAATCCCAACGTGGACGGTTCCACCAAGACCGAACTTCAAAAGCAAGAGGCCGCGGAAATCAATTCCTTTACATGGAACAGCGACGCCTCTTGCGCAATTCCGCTTTCGGAAAGCGTCAAGCCTTACATTTCTTCGCTTTCGATAAATTCATTCAATTCGTCGATTGTTTTTGGCGAGGCGGCCGCGACCTTTAGCGGCCTGTCAGCCACTGAGACTTCGGACAACTGGAAGGATTACACGCCCAACAGAAAATTTTTCTTTCCGTCAACCATAACGCCATTAAAGACCGGCTTACGAATTTCAGGAACAATTTATTCAACTTCAATCACCCGAAACAGAATGAAGAAAAGCCAAAAAGAGTTGGCCGCCGAGTTGGCCGCGCCAAATTTTTTGGGCGAAGAAAAAAGCGGCGAAGAAAAACTGGAAGAGAAAAGTGAGTCTAAAGGAACGGAACAAAAAGCTATTTCTCAAAACTTGTCGGAGGAAAGCCTTTTGCCTGACTTGTCTTTTTCTCTTCCGTCTCAAAGCGAGCTGACCCCTTTTTCTTATTCTCTGGGATATTCTTTTTCTCCTGATTTTTCGTCGCAAATCACTTACGCTTCGGAACCGCTGGCCACTTCAAAAGACTTTGATTTTTCAAAGCCCAAGGCTTCTTACATTCAAGTAAAAACGCCGCTTTCTTTGGATTCAAAAATAAGTTTTTACGACAGCTTTTTTACGATTTCAAACAGCCTTTCGTTTGAGCCTTATTACCAAAAGCACCCTTACATTTCTTCATATCAAACGGACGCTTCGGGAAGAAGCAACGGCGGCTACACGGACGTGTCAAAGAGCAACCTTGTTTTGACCGACTACAAATCCAGCTACCTAAAGCTTTACGGTTCCAATTCCGTGACCTTCAAACCCTTGGTTTACTTTAGGCATTTTAAGGACACGGCGCTTTCTTGGAACGCAAGCGTAAATTGGCTTCGCACGGAATTTATCGGAGACGCGGACAATCCCGAGTGGGATTACCTGACCGTTGACTGGACCAACAAAGATTCAATCACGGCGCACACGATGAGCGCCACAATTGCCGCCAACGAATACGGCGAACGATTTAAGCAAAGCTTGACGCTGACCGCCACTCTTCCTCCGCAAGTGGACAAGTATTATGGAACTTTGAATTTGATTTTTCCTTACGTTTCGTTTTCTTGCGAAACAGGAATTTCAAAAATCAGTTCAAGCGATTCCAATTGGAAAAAAGAGCCTTTTAAGCAATCTTTGTCGCTTTCTGTTTTTGACTCAAAGTTGAAATTTACCGAGTCATATAATTACGAGATGGAAGAAGGCCGGCATGACGCAATGAAGCTGGCCCTTTCTTACGGAGGCTTGCAAGCGTCATACATAATGCGCTACACGACAACCTACGATTTTGATGGCGACAAATACAATGCCGACGGCTCTGTGGCAAGCCACGGAACTGGCTGGGTGGCCAGAAGCGAAAAGGAATTTTCGCCCTATTCGTTTTCTTTGGCTTACGCAAGCTCCAACAAAAAATTCAAGGCTTGGAAAAACAGAATCGAAGTCACTCCGGGCTTGTCAACAAGCATTTCCTACGACTTTATAAGGCCGACGCAATCCTATTTTATTTTCACGCCGTCAATCACTTTTAGACTTAACAAACTCTTTTACATAAAAATTGCCGCCGAGTCTAGAAACGACGTCATTTACCGTTACTTTCAAAGCGCGGACGGCCACCCAGGCCGCATTCCCGGCGAGACAAATCCTTTTGTGGACTTGATTAACGGCTTTAGGTTTGACGACGAAGACTTGAGAAAGTCCAGCGGCTTTAAGCTTAAGTCATTTATAATTCAAATGACCCACGACTTGCACGACTGGGACTTTAACATGAAGTTTAAAATTTCGCCCCGCCTTGTCACCGAAGACTCCGGCGCCCGACATTACGACTTTTCGCCGTACTTTTCTTTGTCTGTGGTTTGGCGGCCCATGGACAGCATCAAGACAAAGATTGCGGACAAATACGGCGACTTTGTTCTTAACGGAAGCGACTCTGACGAGTGAGCGCGCGGATGAAATTTTCGCGCCTCAATAAGCGGCGCGCTTGGATTAAAGGCTGTCGTTAAGTTCGCCCATAATTTTCTTTTCGTTAAAAAATAGCAAAATCACTCCGCCCAAAACGCAGCAGACGGAAGCTGTCACGGCCACAATCCTGTAGCCCAAGCCTGTCCCTCTGGAAATTGTGGCAAGGCTTGTGAACGAAAGCATGGCCGCGCTTTGTCCCAACTTAAAGGCAAAGGTTCTGGCCGCGAAAAACATTCCTGAACGGTTTTGGCCTGTCTTTGCGGTTTCCGCCTGCGCCAAGTCAGCCACCATCGCTTGGGGCAAAATGCCAAAGGCCGCCATGGGAAAGGCCGCCGCCAAAACAATGAAAGCGGCTTGCGCTTTTTTGGAAAGTCCAAGAGGCTCTCCGCAAAGGCCCGTGAACAAAAAGTCCAAAGCAAAAAATGCGAAGGCCGCCAAAACGATTTTTTTCTTTCCAAATTTTTTTGCCAAAAAGTTCACGGGCAAATAAAAAATAAGCGAGGCGGCGGTAAGGCCCACAAACATGGGGGTGGCGAAACTTTCCGGCAATTTTAAAAGGGAAGTTACAAAAAATGGAAGGCCTGTTTGGAACATGGTCAGGGCAAACCAATAAATAACGTCCTGCGCGGCAAAAATCCTAAAGTCGCGGTTTGAAAAAGTTTTTGCAAGGGAAGAAAACATGGCGCTTTTTTCCTGCGACGCTTCTTGGCAATAATCCTTTTCTTTTAGGGCGAAGGCGGGAACAAGCATAAAGCAAACCGCCAAGCATGAAAATATGGCGAAGGTCAGCCGCATTGCCGCCACCCGCTCCATTCCGCCTTGAATGAAAGCCGTCCAAACCGCCGGCGCCAAATAAGAAATGGCGGTTCCCACTATGAATGTCAGGGATATGCAAGTTGAAAGCTTAAGCTTTTCTTCTTGGCTTTTTGCCAATTCCGCGATAAGGGAAGTGTATGGCGTGTAATAGCAGGTCAGCAAAAAATAATACAAAAGAACAAAGAAAAAAAGCCAGACTGTGTTTACGCCGCTTATTTTTTGAACCGGCGCGCAAAAAATCAGGACCGTGGCCAAACCAAAGGGAATGGCGGAATGGCGCAAAAAGGGAATCCGCCTTCCCAATTTGGAGCGGCAGTTGTCCGAAAGGCTTCCCACCAAGGGGTCGGTTATGGCGTCAAAAAGGCGGCCTAAAGCGGTGGCCAAGCCCACCAGCGTAAGCGCTCCAAAAGCCACGCGGCCTTGGGGAACAAAAAGCCGCATTCCTTCTTGCAAGGCGTTTTGGTCGGGTTGGTAAAAATACACAAGCCAAGAAGCCACAAGGCCGCTTAAAATCGGCCAGCCCAACTGTCCCACGGCGTAAAGCCAAATTGCTGAAGAAGTTAATTTTTTCATGCGCATAATAATAGCGCCTTTTGAGCGCTTTTGCCATCTTTTTGCTTGTCTTTAGGCGAAAAATTTCTTATATTTAAAGGTATGGCTAAGAAGAAGAACACAGAAAACAAGACTGTTCCGCCGGAAAGCGGACAGATTTTGCCCATTGAACAGATTTTGCCCCCATCCCTCAATTTGCTTCCAATACAAGGGCGGCCCATTTTTCCGGGAATTTTTTCGCCCCTTCAAATATCCAACGAAGACGACCAAAAGACCGTCGAGGCGGCGATTAAGGCCGACGGCTTTATTGGCATCGCGTTGGTAAAAGACGACAAGGAAAAGGCTTCCCTCAAAAACCTTTGCTCCGTGGGAACCGCCGCCAGAATCATAAAAAAAATAAATTTGCCCGACGGGGGAATAAACGTTTTCATTTCCACCATAAAGCGCTTTAAAATTCGCTCCGCCTTGCATGACAAGGCGCCTATGGCCGCAATGGTGGAATATCTTGACGACGAAGAAGACAACACTTTTCAAGTCAAGGCTTTGACCCGCGCCCTCATCAGCGAAATGAAGGAAATCAGCGAAAACAATCCTATGTTCAGCGAGGAAATGCGCTTGAACATGGTCAACATCGACCACCCGGGAAAAATCGCCGACTTCATCGCCTCAATTTTGAACATCGAAAAAAACGACCAGCAAAAAATCTTGGAGACGATAAATGTCCGGCAAAGAATGGAGCAAGTTCTTGTTTTGATCAAAAAGGAACAGGAACTTTTGCGCGTTCAAAAAAAGATTCAGCGGGAAATAAACGAGCGGGTTGAAAAAAATCAGCGGGATTATTTTTTGCGGGAAGAATTGAAGTCCATTCAAGAAGAGCTTGGAACGGACGCGGAAGGAACCGCCACCGACTACAAAAAATTCAAGGAGAAAATCGACGGCCTTAAATTTGAAGGCGAAATAAAAGAAAGCGTTGAAAGCGAGCTTTCAAAATTCCAAGTGATGGATCCCAATTCGCCGGAATACATCGGCACCAGAAACTTTTTGGAATTGGTTTGCGCGCTTCCATGGAAAGAGTCGGCGCCAGAAGAATACGATTTGGCCAAGGCCAAAAAAATTCTTGACGGCGACCATTACGGCTTGGACGACGTTAAAAAGCGGGTTGTGGAATTTTTGGCCGTGCGAAAATTAAGGAAAGACAACAAGGGGTCGATTTTGCTTTTGGTAGGCCCGCCGGGCGTGGGAAAAACTTCTGTGGGCCGAAGCGTCGCGCGCGCGATGAACAAGCCTTTCTACCGCTTTAGCGTCGGAGGAATGCGGGACGAAGCGGAAATAAAGGGCCACCGCCGCACATACATCGGAGCCATGCCTGGAAAAATCATTCAAGGATTGAAGATTGCAAAGAGCCGCTCGCCCGTTTTCTTGATTGACGAAGTTGACAAGATGGGCCAGAGCGCGCAGGGCGATCCTGCCAGCGCGCTTTTGGAGGCGCTGGATCCGGAGCAGAACGTTTCGTTCAGGGACAACTATTTGGACTTGCCCTTTGACATTAGCGACGTGTTCTTCATTCTTACGGCAAACACCTTGGACTCCATACCGGCGCCCTTGATTGACCGCGCGGAAATAATTCAGATTCCAGGATACATCGACCAAGAAAAAATTGAAATCGCGCGGCATTACTTGATTCCAAAGAACTTGGAAAAGAACGGCCTAAAAAAAGGCCAAGTCAAATACAGCGGCAAGGCCCTGCTTAGAATCGCGGAAGAATACGCGCGGGAATCCGGCGTTCGCGACTACGAAAAGGCTTTGGACAAAATCAACCGCAAGCTTGTGACCGAATTGTTGAGCAAGGAAAACGGCGGCGACAAAAAACTTTCTGTTGACGCGGTCGATTTGGACAAGTATTTGGGAAAGCCTGTCTTTGACGAAAGCTCAATCAAAAAGGCTTCAAAGCCGGGAATGGCCATCGGCTTGGCTTGGACAAGCATGGGCGGCGACACGTTGCTGCTTGAGGCGGTTTCATTCCCCAGCAAGAACGGCGGCCTCCAGCTTACAGGACAAATGGGCGACGTTATGAAAGAAAGCGCGCAAATTGCCTTTAACTGGGCGAGGCGGCATGTCATTTCAAAGGGCATAAAAGACGCCAAATGGTTTGACGAAAACACGGTTCACTTGCACATTCCAGAAGGCGCCACGCCCAAAGACGGCCCCAGCGCGGGAATAACGATGGCCACAACTTTTGTTTCCCTTTTGTCAGGAAAGACCATAAAGCCGCGGCTGGCCATGACAGGCGAGCTTAGCCTTACAGGACAAGTTCTTCCCATTGGCGGCCTTAGAGAAAAAACCGTGGCGGCCAAGCGCAACAAGATAAAGACAATCCTAATTCCAAAGCAAAACGCGCGGGATTTGGAGGAAACTCCGGAGCGGGTCAAGGCCGGAATTAAATTCATTCCGGTGACTGACGTTGAGGAAGTGATGGCCGCGGCTTTTTAGGCCTGAGCCGCAAGCCGCTTTTTAGTTTGCGATTCCAATCTCTCTTAGCCAGGGCAAAAGCAAATTGTCGTTCCATCTTGTGGAGTGGACAAAATTGTTGTTGCCCATTCCAAAGCCGTGGTCGCCTTTTTCGCCAAGAATAAAAATATGGTCAACTCCGGCCTTTGTCATCGCCTCGTCCATTCGGACTGAATTGCGGTAGTCCACAGTGCGGTCGTCCTTGTTGGCGATTAAAAAAACCGGGCATTTTATTTTGTCGGCGTGAAGCTCAAGGGAAAGCGCGTCCTTTCGCTCTTGGCTCAAGTCTTTGTTCAAAAGGCTTTTTCGGGAGCGAACGTGCGCGATGTCGTCTTGCATCGAAACCACCGGGTAAACCGGAACGATAAAATTTGGCTCAAGGCTTACGCCGCTTTGAAGGCCAAGTTTTTTCAATTGGTCTTGGCCGGAAAATTCCTGCGCCATCAAAACCAAGTGGCCGCCGGCGCTAAAGCCTATGGCGCCAATTTTTTGCGGATTGATTTTATATTGGCTTGCGTTTTGGCGGACAAGCTGAATGGCGCGCTGAATGTCTTCAAGCATGGCGGGGTGATGCCATCCGTTTCCGCTGACCCGATATTTTAAGACAAAGGCGCTGATTCCCTTGGAGCAAAACCAAAGCGCCACGTCCTTTCCTTCATGAAAAATTCCCAAATGGTGGTAGCTTCCACCCGGGCAAACGATTACGGCCGCGTCCGAACTTTGCTCAAGAGGCTTGTAGTAATCCAAACGGGAACTCAAGCCTTTCATGGCCGGAACGTCCTTCCAAATTTTTTGTCGGACTGGCTTTATTTTTAGCATGGGATATTCTGAACTGGGCTGAGTGGCAAAGGCGCAAATTCCAAAAAGAAAAAGCGCGGCGGCGGATAAAATCTTTTTCATGGAAACACTTTACCACGCATAAGTTTTTTTAGCAAGCGGCGGCCGGACATGGCGGCCCAAGCCCCCAAAATTTTTTTAAAAAATTTTAAAAACACCTAAAAAAATCTCAAAAAAAAACCCATCTTATATGCGGAGCGAAAAGGAAAGCGTCCGCTTGCCCGACGCTCCGCGCCACGGCGAAAGTGGCAGGCGCCGCCTCTTGATTCTTGTCATCGGGAGGTCTGTTCGGCATGAGCAAGTATGAACTGGCGATGTTAATCGTCGCCCTTTTGTCTTTGATTGTTGAAACAGCGGCTCTCTTCAACCAAAAGAAGAAGAAATAGCTAAAGGAAAAGCCTGCCCGTGTGTGTGTCTACCTCGGACAGGCTTTTTTATAAAACCTAACAAGAGGCGGCCGCATCGCTGTGGCGCTCTTTTTTTTACTATAACATGCCCGCCCGTAAAAGTCAAGAAAAATCGCGCGGCAAAAAAAGAGCCGCGCGAACGAAAAACGACGCGCGGCCCGGCTTGCCCGCCGCCTGCCATGCGGCAGATAGGAGTGGCGGACAAGTTTTTTTTACGATGGAAAATTAAGCCGCCGGCAATTCAAGTTTGTCGTCTTGAATCGGCGGAACGAGCGGCTTAGTTTACGCGGGCGTCGGCGCTGACGTATTTGATTTTTGCGTTGTGGCGCTCGTTGTAATAGTTGTTGAAGATGTCAAGCTGCAAGTCGAGGTCAACAGAAATCGACTTTGAGAACTTGTAGACCCTATTCTTTTCCTCGCTTTCCCAAGAAATGACAAAAGAATTTGTCTGGGATTCAGCCCTAAAGTTCTTTACCTTGTTCTTGTTGAACTGGTAAATGACGGCGTTTGTGTCCGCGTCCTTAAGAACGCAGAACACGTCGCTTCCGGAATTGACCTGGAACTGCCAGTTGCAGTTGAACTTTTTGTCAAACCACACTCCTTGCAAACTTTCGCTTACATTGGCGCTTTCGCTCATGGCGCTAACCGCGCTTCCGGCGGTGTTCAAGGCGTCTGTGACGTCTTCGGCAAAAGCCGCTCCCGCGACAATGGCGGCAACAGCAACGGTCAATAAAAATTTTTTCATTTGGAACCTCCTAACATATATTCCTTAAAAATGAATGCAATTTTAAAAGCGCCTAAAAAAAAATTAAAGGCGGCTGTTTATTACATTTTTATTTTTGTAAAGTCATCCCGCTCCTCATAGTCTTCTTCAAAATCGCCGGCCTCGTTGTATTCTTCCTGCTCGTTGTATTCATCCGCGTCGTTTTGAGCGTCGGCTTCAATCTCTTTGTAGTCGTAATTGGCCATCAGCTCATTTACATTTTGGTTTGAAATAAAGTCCTTGAGCGCTTGCGCCTGCTTTCTTGTAAAATAAAAGTTGACCACAATTGTCTCCAGGTTGCCGTAGTCGGAAGAACTTTTGCCTTCCAGCGTCAAGTTTTTTGCCTTGTCCAAGTGGATGACAAAATACGGGTTTCCTTTGACAAAGACGTAGCCAAAGGTGGCGTTGGGCTTGGCCTTGTAATTCATCATGTCTATGGCCACGCCGTAATCTATGTATGCGCCTGCCTGTCCGTAAAGGCGGCGGCTTTTTTTTGCGCTAAGGCTTCTGTTCAAAGACTTGCTTTCAAAGTCGGAAAAATATCTGTCAATGGCCGCAATGCAAGTTTCCCTGGCCTCTTTTGCCATTTGCAAGGCGTAGGCCGTGGTGTCGTAGTAAAGCCTAAAGCCCGCTATGTCGGTACCTCTTCTGTAAATAAAGGAGCCTTTTTTTGCTTTCATCGATCCGGTGAGGGTCTTTACAAAAACGGAGCATTCCTCCAAAACGTCGTAGCGGTTTGTGCCCAAAAATTTTTGAAGCCCCGTCCTTTCTATGGGATGAAGTTTTTTGTCGCTGTAAGGGTCTTCTTTTTTTTGCCTTGAAAAGCAGGCGCCGGAAACAAAAAAAAGCGCCGCAAAAAGCAAAAGTGTTTTTTTCATAAATCCTCAAGAAGAAAAAAGGCCCCGCCTTTTGCGGGGCTTTTTGAGGCCGCCCCCAAAAGGAACGGTCTCAAAAAAGCTTTAAGCTGGATTAGAACGAAAGTTCCATTTTGATAGGAACAGCCCAGGCAAAAGAGTCAGCCTTGTCCTGCTTTACGCAGGGGAAGCCTTTTTTGTCAGCCTTGTCGCCCAATCCAACCACGCCCTGGAAGCCGATTCCCAAACTGGCGTTTGAGTTGACGTTTCCTACAAGGCCCGCCAAGAAGCTCAAAGTTGGGTCGGCCTCGTTGTTGGGAAGAGTCATGCGGACGTCGGCGCAAAGTCCAAGGGTGTCGTTGAGCGCGTAGTCGGCTCCAACTCCAAACTGGAACATGGGATCCAAGTCGCCCTGTGTGTCGCTGTTGAAGAACAAGGCGGCAAAGTTGGCTGAAAGCTTGAAGGCCTCCGTGATTCCGTAAGAAGCGCCCAAGGCCAACTTGATTTGCTCCTGCGGCAAAGTCCAAGAGCCTTCCTTAATTTCTACCTTTTGAGCTTTCCACCAGTCAGAGTCGGCGATTGTGAAGGCGCCTCCGATTGTAACGAAGAGCTTGTCAACGGCTGTG
>CALDIB010000027.1 GCA_937902125.1 uncultured Treponema sp. | reverse complement strand
CGGACACAAAGCCCACTGCCGGCCCGCTCGAAGTTGCGTCAGTTTTTTTTGCAATCGGCCCGAAGTTCGTCTCAATCAATAGCTGGCAGTCCTCCTGCTTTTCGCGCGCGCGGCTTTCCTGTCCGACAAAGGCGAACAGTTCATAGAGCGCCCATTTAAGGACGGCCTCGCGGACGACCTCGTTTTCCTCGTTGTACTTTCCGCCCGCGCTCAAGACCATTCCCTTTACGGCCACCTTGCCCTTAAGAAGCGCCCGGACGGCCACTGTGTCGTCGCCCAGCGTGAGCGTCTCCAAGTCCTGAGGGGGCAGCTCTTTTTTAAGGTCGTCCAGCGTGAGCTGGCTTTCGCTCTCTTCGCTCATGACTCATTCCTCCCGCAAGAACAGCTCTTGGCCGCGAATTTTCTTGAATTCAGTTTTTGTGTAGGTGACCGAGCCGCAGAAGCCGTCGGCTGGACTGAAAACAGCCCCGCAAAAGGAGCCGTCCTTGTTGATTGTTCCCACGACAAACTCGTCTTCAGCTACGCAGACCTTGCCGGATTCAATCGTGTACTCGTATGGCTTTAGCTTGAAAACCCTTACTTTGAGTTTCTTTGTTTTCATGTTTGGAATTATGGCGCGCGACCTTTTAGCGACGGCTGAGCGTGGAAGGCATAAAAAAAGAGCCGTCCGAATGGACGGCTCTCCAGAGCCTATTGGCTGAAATTTTTCAAGCGTTCAGCGCGAGGTCTATCATGTAGCGCGAAGTGGACTTTCCGGCGGCTTTCGCCTTCGCGTCTATTACGGCTTTTTCTTCCGGCGATATGCGGAAATTTATGTTGCAAGTTTTTCCTGCCACGCCGGTGGTTTTGCGTCCGGCGCCGATTCGCGCGCCGCCGCGCTTGTTTTTTTCTTCCGGCATAGTTAAATCACCTTGAAGATTTTCAGAACCGCTATGAGAACGATTCCGTTGATGATTCCCTGCATGACCGCCTTTAACAGGAAGCAAAGAATTTCTTCTTTTTTTGTTGACATAAAAGCCCCCTTGGGGTAAGATATGAGTACGCAAGAGCGGAAGTCCTAAAACCGCCGCTCTTGCTCCCCGCTAGCCGATTGTCAGTTTAATGACAATCGCTGCAAGGATTTGGATAACGCCTGCGATTAGCGCTGCAATCGCTTCTCGCAGGCATTTTTTTATCCATTTCTTCATACCTTTCCCCCTTTAACAAAGATTTGTTCACCGGAGCAACGCCCCTGATGGTTATAATATAGCGCTCTTTTAATAATTTGTCAATACATTTCAATAAAAAATTTTATAAAAAAAAGCCCCGGTTTCCCGGAGCTAGTGCGCCATTTGGTATAGCGGGTCTGTCAGGCGCGTCCCCGCCAAACACAATTCAGTTTCATTCAGCCGCGAACGTTCCGTAGGCCAAGCCCTTGACGTTGACGAGCGGGAACGGCTTGCTCTTGGTGTAGAGCTTCATTCCGCGCTGGCCGCTTTCCTTCTCGGTGAACGAGTAGATCGGCACGGCGGCCTTTTGGACCACGTCGTCAAGGCGCAGGTAGCAGAGCTTCTGGCCGGCGTTGAGGGCGCGGTAGACAACCTCGCGGGCGCCGCAGATGCCCTTGGTCGTCGCGGTTCTGTTCTTGTCGGTGTCAACGTAGCTGTCGTTGTCCTCAAGAACCTTGTAAGGGCCGATTTGGAGCCAGCCGTCCTTGACGCTTTCGGTCTTGTTGGCGGCGGCCAAAAGGTCAATCATCTTTGCGTAAAACGCCGCGCACGCGACGAACTCGCCGGGGCCGCCCACGCCCTGGTCAACGGTCAACTGCTTGATGGCGGAAAGATTCTGCACGGCAAGTCCGAGCGTGAGCTGCGAAATCTTTCCGGCGAACGAAACGTTCTTGACGGTTCCGTAGTTCACCTGGTAGCGCTCGAAGCCGCTTCCGGATTTCATCATGTAGTCGATGCTTCCCTTGTGGGCTTGGCAGCAAAGCGCGTTGACGGTGTTGCGCACCATGTCGGCGTGTTGCTCCAAGTAGCTGTCAACGATTTGGTTCGTGCCCAAGTCGGTCGCGCGGCCAAGCTCGTCGATGTCCACGGCTGAGATTTTGTCGTCAATCTCGATCGGCATGGGCACGATGTCGGTCACGTCCGCTCCGTGCTTGGGAGTCACGCCGGTGTCGCCGCGGACGATTACGGGAATGTTTCCGTACTCGCGCTTGAGTTCGGCGGACGCGATGTGCGTCGAGTTCTTGAGCTTCACCTGCTTGAAATATCCGCGCGCGTTGGAAATGTTTTCCGGCTGCGCGGCCACAACCCTTTCGATGTCCTCGCTCTTGATGGTGAGCGTTCCGTTGAAAAATTTAGCCATCGTCTTTCTCCTCAGCAAAATCTGGTTTCAGACCAGCCGGCCTGCGCAAGGTAGATTCCCACGCCCGGGAGCTGGTCGCAAAGCTCGTCGCTCGCGGCGGCCTCTTCCGAGCCGGAATAGTCCAAAAGGCGGCTCTTGACGACAAGGCCGTGGACAACGACGGGAACCTTGTCAACCGCCGCTCCGGCATGGGCCGCCACGTCTTCCAAAAGGACGGCGGCCGGAGTGTCCGAATCGCCGGCGGGAGCGTAGCCGCCTTCGTCCTTCTTCAAAATTGTTCCGGCCTTGAGATTTTTGGCGCTGGCGGCCATAGCCACAAAGTCCACGATTGGCGGGTGTCCTGAATGGAGAACGCCGCGGTCAAAGAATTCCTCGACTTTCATTTCTTCCTCCTAAACTAAAGCTTGGCGGCGACTTTGCCCCAATCGGTTTCCTTGCCGCCTTCCTTCTTGTCATTAAACTCGTCAGCGTTGAACTGGCGGGTCGTCACGTCGTCCTTTTTCGGAGCCGCGATGAGGCCCGAGACGACGTCGCTGAAAACTTCGAGCGCGGATTTTTGGCTCTTGTTTCCGTCCTTGTCGCTGAACTCGAATGAGTCCGAAGCGGAGGCGAGAACCGAGGCGACCTTCTGGACGCCGTCCTTCAAGCCCGCCGGAATGTCCGAGAACTTGTCGCAAACGCCCTTGACGAGCGCATCCTTCTTGGCCGCCTTGAGTTCAGAAATTTCTTTCTGCATGTCGGCGAATTCGGGCGAGTCGGAGAACTTCTCCTTCTTGTCCTCGCCGCCCTTCGTTTCGGCGGCCTTGGCGGCGTCTTCCTTGAGCTTCTTGTTCTCAGCCTCAAGCGCCTCCATCTTTTTCTTTTCCTCATCCGTCATGGGGATTTCCTCCTGATAATTGTCCTTGAACTCAGGCACTTCGCCCAAGAACTTATATTCGGCAGCGGAAATATCTTCCGCATACTCGCTTTGTGAAACCTTGACTTGCCGCAAATTTGGAATCGCGGGTTTTGTACTTCCAAGCAGGGCAAGATGGTGAAGAACTCGTTTATTGTCGATTTTTCGCCTCGGACAACCGATAGACCAGCCGTTGTACTTCTTGTCGCTGAAAAGTTTGTCCACTTCCGGCTCAAGCACAACGTCGCCATAAAGCGTTTCGCCGTCATCGGAAAGATTCAACTCAATGACCTTTCCCCAGCTTGGCTCAAAATCCTTATGCGCGCTTTCGTGGCCAAGATACACAGGGCTTTGGGTGAAAGTCTCGATCATTTCCGCAAAGTCCTGTTTTGTAAGTCGCGCCGACTGCGTGCCGTGAATTCCGGTACGAGCCAGTTGTAAGGTTCTTATTCGTTTCATAGGCACGATAATACAAGATTGTTTAGAATCTATGCCTTTGTCTGTAGCGGTGATATTTTTTTGATATGAATATTACTGAATGGAGTTTTGTTTTTTTAGGCGAAAATAAATTGCCTTTATACGGTCTTTATCTAATTCCGTAATTTCCGTGACCTCTTTATAACTAAATCTTTTTAATAAATTTTTTATAACTTGAATCACAAGGTAAGAATACTGTTCGTTTTTTTTGCTGTCTGAAATATTGCTGTAAGATTTTCCTGAGACAATATTATCAATGATGTCATGCGTTGTATTAAAAACTCTTGCCAACCGTCTTTCCGAATAACCGCTTTTATAAGCGTCTCTGATAAACCTTACCTGTTCTTCATTAAAGATTGAATTCCCATTTAAGCATCCTTTCGGGATAAGCCCAGCAAGACAAGCTTTTCTAAAGTTTTCGTTAGACGAAACCCATTCAAGGTTTTCCGCTTTGTTGTTTGTTTTGTTTCCGTCTATGTGATTGACTGATTCTGCATTATGTATATTTGGAATAAATGTTTCTGCAACCAGCCTGTGTACAGTGTAGTTTTTTGGAATCTTGTTTTTATACAATCGAACATGGTAGTATCCATATCGATTAAGATATTGCTTAATAATCTTTCCTGTGTACAAAGAACGTATAACCCCATTTTTGCTTATAGTGTATAAACCTTCATAGTTTTTTATCTCTTTGACAATGCTCTTACCCATTTCACGCCTCCACATAAGCGGGGCAAAACCGCCCCGCATAATTTAATCTGTCAGTTTTCCGTCATTTTTCAGTTTTGTTATTATGGTATCTAGTTCTTGAGCATGTACCATTACCTGACATAGAAGCTTGTCAACGCCAAAAATTGCACTTACGCATGGCGCTGCGTTTTGACATCCATCGTTTTCAATCAGATTCAGAATCCCAGTGCAAAAAATTACACTGCCATTGATTTCATCGATGAGCGTTTCCGCTCTTGTTTTTGTGTCTGCCATAACAGACCTCCTTTGAGTTTTGGTAGTACGGATTTTTTAAAGACAAAAAAAGCCGCAAAAAGTCCTACCACTGCTCAAAGACAGCCGGGGCATCGCTGCTTACCGGGGCTTTCTGCGGCTATGTTCACATAGTCGGATAACGCCACCTCTGACTTTACGGATTTTTTCGTAAAACCAAAAGGGCATAAAAATAGACACCTAGTTTTTACAGATGTGTCAGTCTGCTTTGAGTTTGTGGTAATTAAAATATACC
The DNA here is from genome assembly GCA_937902125.1 of uncultured Treponema sp. Classification (GTDB taxonomy): domain Bacteria; phylum Spirochaetota; class Spirochaetia; order Treponematales; family Treponemataceae; genus Treponema_D. Next base: position 26,016 of record CALDIB010000027.1, on the reverse strand, counting down.
ACAAACACCTGTTTTTTGCAAGTCAAAACTTATCTTTTTCATTCGCTCACCAGCCCAATGCTTGGAAGCCACAAACGCGGATTAAACGTGATTTTGTATTTTCTATCATTACCGCGACAGGATTTTTGCGGGGCTACCGCTGGGGAAAGCCGGAATTTAAAAAAACGCCCCCAGCGCGTCGCCAAGGGCAAAATCGAATAAGTTTGCGTTTAAAAATTGTTCACCGAAATTCACCGCCTTTTTTGAGCGGAGAGCGGTTTTTTAGGTTGGTTTTAAGGGTCGGATTTGGCTTTGTTTTGGGGTTATGGCAAAAAAGGGGAATTTTGGGCAAAAAAAGCCCCGGAAGTTCCGAGGCGGTTGATTTTATTGATTTTTGGTTCCTGATGTATTTATGGTGCCAGTTGCACGATTTTGCAGTAGTTTGAATTTCGCAATCAAATCCTCTTCCGAAGAATACAAAGGAACAGTTGATTTGCATTGATATTTGTGCAGCATAGCTGCAATTCCAAAAAGAGTTGACAAAGTTTCCCTATCAGGTTGATTTGGATTTTCGCTGATTACATCATAAAAAAGATGCCCTAATTCATGCGCTATTGCGACTCTTTTTTGAACAGGATCAAGTTTTTCGTCGTAGTAAATGTCAAACGAATACCAATCGCCAGAATATGCCGCCCACGCCAAATCTGCAATTCCGGTGGATGAATCATTTGGAGTGACAGTAATTCTGAAATAATCTTTGCTTTTTTGGTTTCTAACAAAAATTTCCATTGTTCTAATCAAATGAGCTAAATATTCATACGGCGACTTTGAAAGAATCTTGTTATAACTCTCTGCGCACGCCTTTATGGCTGTTGAACTTGCTGAAAATTCATTGCTTATTAACTTTTCAATTTCAGCACGGATTTTTACCTGATTACTGCCCATTCTTTAGAGACCTCAAAGAATCTGCATAGCGCCATTTGCCGCTTAGAAAGGTCGTCAAAATCATTTCATACTTTTGTTCATCCGTTGGATTTCCAATCGAATAAAAAAACTGTGGATTGTTCATGGCTTCCATAAGAAAAGCTGTTTTGTTTTTCAAGGTGCCAGACTCTACAGTTTTGAAAAAATTCTCCACTTCTTCCCTTGTTCTGCACTCTTTCAATGTCATCGCCATTTCAAAAGCTCCTTGCCATAATTATACCATAATTCTCAAATTTTCGGAAGAAAAAACAACATTTATACTATACAGGAATTCCAGAATTTTGTCAACTTTTTTGATAATCGGCGGGGCAATAAAAAAGCCCCGGACCTGCGGGGCATCTTCTGTATAAAGTCCTAATATTTACATTTCGATAAGAATTTTTTTTGTCTCTTGTCTATCAATACCCACCACTTCCCCATTTGAGGCTTTCATTAAAAGAGGATATCCAAGTTTTGCGTGTTGTGACAAAGATGCTAAACCCGCATAAATTGTTTCCCCCTGATACTGTCCGAGTTTCTTTACATAGGGGAAACCTCTTGAGGTTGCATATTTTTGATACTCATCTATTGTCATTTCTTTTCCTCGACAATAAAGTCTAACACACTTTTGTTCAAATTGCAATCAGAAATGTTATAAAATTCTACAGAATTAGGACTTGCTTGTCTGAAGTAATTTGCAATTTCATTTATCTGTTTTATTATTGTATTGTCCTGTGGATCGTATAGGGTCAGAACATTTTTATTTTTGTAAATTACAAGAACATGGCCTCCAGATAAAAAGAGATTCTTTTTATATTCAAACCCAATAGAATAATACTTGTTTGGTTCAACATGTTTTACTAACCAATCTGTAAGTTCGGAGCCTATTTTTTTAGGAGTCTTTATTTCTGGGAAAGTTTTTGTATTTCTGTCAATCCACGCTAAATTTGTTTTTAAACTTAAGGCTTCCATTATTTTATTTGTTTTGTCATAAGGTTTTGCTTGAACATTAAAACCTAATAACCTTGCGATAAAAGCCGGGACACAACTTTGACAATTTTTTTGTCTAGAGCCATCACTATTATAGCCAGGATTGGTGTTTCCGCCGTCTGCTTCACTAAATGACATAGGTTTTCCTTTTTTTATTCCAGCTATTTCATCAATGACAGGTTCTGTTTTAATATTAAGACTTAGTATTTCTTCATTTTTTGTAACAATTCCTTTGCCGAATTTCTCCTTAGGAAAAAGCATTTCCTTCGCCGCCTCAATCTCGCCCTGCAAGCCAAACTGCTTCGCCTGGCGAACTTGGCTGTCCAGCTCCTTCCACCAATTGTCGCTGTCCAAGGGGTAGGAGCCAAAACCTTTTGCGGGGCTTTCGGCTTCGTCAAGGCCGCTCCATTCTTCCGGCAATTCGGCCTCGTCGTAAATGGCGCGTATTGTCGAGCGGCAGTTGAAGTGCAGGGGCGGAAAGTGCGACTGCCAAAAAGGGTCGCCGTAAGGCCGAACTATTCCGCTGAGCGAATGGCAAACGTCTGTCTGCCTAGCGTCGTCGATTCCGACAAACTGCAAGGCCAGCGGCTTGTCCGCCTCAAAGCCCATTGCTCGGCCAACATTGTAGGCGGTCTGGACGTTGGTTCTGTAAACAGTTTCCCAATACCAGCCTTGGTTGGGCCCCATTCCGATTTTGTCCAGGATGTCGGTTTTTGTGAGCGAAAGAAAATCCTTCAAGCCCTTGCCGCCGTCCACGTTGGCGAGCATTTGCGCGTTCAGCTTTTCCAAAAGCTTTCCGTCGTTGATTCTTGACGCGGTGAACGCGCGGAATTTCATCTTGTCGCTAAGCTTGTCGTAGTCAACTTTTTTTATAACGTCGCGCTTCTTCAGGAATTCCACGGCCTCATGGTAGGGCATGTTCTCTATGTCCTCTGCGGTCGGCTCCGCGAATTCCGGCTTTCTGACAGTGGAATCCAAGCCCATCATAAGCGAGCGGGTGAAAAGCTTTGCCGCCTCTCCCATCGCCGCCCAGTCCGGGTCAAGGACTTTCTTTGTCCGCAGAATGTCCGGATTTCTTTCCGCTTCCTTTATGTAAGCCTTGATTCGCTCCGCGTAGCTGTCGGAAATGTTTAGCCAGGCGGCGGTAGAAATTCGGTCAAGCCTTTTGGCAAAGCCAAGCTCCGCGAGCCGTTCGGGGTCTACCGCCGATTCTGAAAAAAATCGTCCTTCCCCTTGTCGCTGAATCCGAACGACGGCTGCGCCTTTACAAAAGCGTCCTTTTCGTCCACTGGCTCCGGCAAATGGATTTTGTTGTAGAGCGCCTTTAGGCTCACGGGAACGCCGCGATCAATCGCGTCGCGAATCACTTCCCACGGAGCGAAGTCCGTTGAGTCAATGTCGTATCGAGGCGCGAGCTCGCCAGGAAAGTTCAACTCCACAAAAGCGTCAACGAGCAGCTGGTCCGACTGCTGGAGCTTGTAGGCGTCGCCCCTCACAAGGTTGTCGTAAGTCTGGACGTGCTCTTGCCCCTGCGCGTGAGTTCCGTATTGCGCCGTGTTGGTCGTCAAGGCTTGGCCAGTTATGGCGTAGGCTATTTCGGTGTCGCAAAGTTCAACGATTTTTTCAAAATTATTTATTTGAGAAGAAACAACCTTAATATCCTTCACGTTTCCAAAAGCGCCGGAAGATCCGCTTTCCCAGCTTTCAAGCGCTTGGGTTAGAGTCTTCGCGCGCTTCCTGGCTTCTTCCTCGCTTTTGGTTTCAAAAATCGCCAGTATCGACGGAACGCCGCAAAGCTCCGCGGCCATCGCCCAAAACTTCACGCCAAGCTGCTTGAACTTCCAAAAGGCGTAGGCGCTGCGCAATGCCGGCCGCCCCCACTGGTTAAGCTCGCCGTCGTCGTTGCGGTGGATTATGAATTTGCGCTTGTCGCCAAGGATGATGTTTTGCGCGGTCAAGACGGGCGTTCCCCATTCGCGGTCAATGTGCTGCGGAAAGCTAAACGCCGTTCGCGGAATCGAAACAAAGTCCGTCGGAACGTACCATCCGCCCCTGAATTCCCAAACGACTTCGCAAGCGGCGATTCCGTAAGGCACGGCGTTTAAAAGAATGTTGTTCAGCTTGTAAAAGGTGTTGAACGTCAAAAGGTTTTCGCAAGCCTCGCTCACCAGCTTGTTCCTGCTTTCGCTGAACGAGCCGTACATTTGGAGAACCTTGTTCTTGCGGTCAACGACAAGCGAGTCCACGCGCGCGTCGTCCCGCATTTCCTCAAAAATGCTTTCGCGTTCCTGAACGGAGCCAATCCAGTCCTGCGTGTCCGACACGTAGGACGCTATGCTCCTGAATGAGTTCAAGTCTATGACTCTGCTTGTAACGTTGTTTGTCCTCGCCATAAAAATCACCGTCCTTTATCGCCAAATATTCTTGTCTTTCTTTTGCGCGACCGTGAACGTCGGAGCGGGGTCCGACGCGCATTCCCGCCAAGCGCAAACGCAAAGCATGGCCGCGCTCGCGCCGTCTCCGTGCCGCTTTCCCTTCAAGTCGCGGTCGGCGGTTCTCACCGCCGGAATCGTGGGGATCCCGTTTTTCAATACGACCAGCGCGAAGTCCGCCTTGATTGTCTCGTCGTCAGGAACAGTGAAGTCCGCGCTTTCCATAAGGCCGTGCAAGTCGCTTCCGTACTTGGCGTACCAAGCGGGCGTTTCCATCACCTGGATCGCCGCCCCCGGATGGCGAAGCATGGCGTGCTCGCCGATTTGCTGTCCGTTGCCCCGCGAGTCAACCGCAAGCCCGCCGAACGTTCCCCGCTCGTCAAGAAAGTCCGTGGCCAAATCGTTGAAAAGCTGCTGCTGCTCGAACGGCGCGTTTTTCAGCTCGACGACTAGCCGCGCCTCAAGCCGCGTCTTTCCGATTTCTTCCGCGAACCAATACGTCGTCAAGTCTCCGGAGCGTCCGAAGTCGTTCCCGCCAAAAACTTGGCCGCCGACCGCTCCCAAAAGCGGGCGCACTTCCTGGTTGAAAAATTTCTCAATCTCGCGGTTCTTGTAGCCGTCGCCCTTGTGAAGAAAGCTGTCAGGGCATTCAAGGCGTCGAATCTCGCAAGCGCCTTCGTCCGCCGTAGCGTGGTCAAGCAAGCCGCGTCCAAAGTAACGGTCGCCGCTTGATCTTGGAATTACGTCCAATTCCTCGTCGGGGTTGTTGGCATAAATCCTGTAGATTCTCTCGACGAATTCCTTTTCCGCTTTCTCGCTCCATTTCTTTCCTTGCGTCAGGCAAATTCTTTTGAACAAGCCTTGCTCGATGGATTCGCGGAACGTTATGCGGTGAAGGCTCCACTCGGTTTCCTTTCCCGCCTTGATGTCCTTAATCAAAAGATTAAAAGGGTTGTCGTCGCCGTTGTGCGTCGAGATCACGCGAATGCGGCCGCCCCAAATTACCAAAGCCTTGGCCGCCTGCATTACGCTTTCCAAGTCGTCAAAGAACGCAGCTTCGTCTATGACGACGTTTCCCTGCTTGGAGCGCAGCGAGCGCGACACGCCAGGCAATCCCATGATTTCCGCTCCGCTGGAAAAAGTTATCCTGAAAGTCGTGATGGACTTGTCGGGGTCTTCCAAAAGCGGCTCTTCCTTTTCCTCAATCTCGCTCACCGCGTAGCCGAGCTTCTTTGCCCATTCGCCCGCGTCCTCGATGTACTGGCGGCAGTTGTCCTTGTTGAAGCTCATGTAGTAGGTGTTGCTCCAGCCTTCCGCCGGAGCCGCGTCAAGAACCGAGTCGGCTGAGTCCGTCCAAGAGATTCCGCAGCGCCTGTTCTTCTCTATGATTTTGAGGTCGCTCCTGTCTTCAAGCCATTTCTTTTGGTAAGGCAAAAAGATTTCAAGCCCGCCCGCGCTCTCATTTTTCCGGCGTCTTTTCGTCATAGGCCACCTTCAAATTCATAATCTTCGCCTTTACGAATTCAACGCGCTCGTCGCTCCAGCCGGCTTTCTTTCCTTCGGTCTCCACAGTCTTGGCCGCCTCGAACAAGCCCTTCTTGTAGCCGCGCTCGTATTCCAGCTTGACCCGCGCGATTTTGGTCTGCGCGTCGGTGTTGCGGACAACGGCCTTCAAAAGCTCCTCCGGCGAAATCGTGGAGAAGTTCTCGAACTTGTTCACTTCCTCCAAGAGTTTCGCCTGTACAAGCTGCACGCTCGCCTCGGCGATGTTCAAGCCGGGCGTTTTGTCAAGCTCGTTGACGATGGCCACGGCTTTTTTCGCGCTGTCCTTGTAGGCCTTCATCTGAGCGGCTTGCCCTATGAGCGTGCGGCCCACGCCGCTCTTGGAAATGTCGTATCCTTCCTGCTTGAGAATTTCGGTTATCTGCTTGTGGCTCATTTTGTCGTTGAAGTACATCTTGCAAATGCGCTCGACAAGCCCCTGCATTTCAATCTTGTTTCTTTTAGGCATCGTTCTACCCCTGCTTTTTTTTCATCTCGGTCTTGATGTCCGAAAGGCTCGCCTTTATCCAACCTAAGTCGCTTGAAAGGGTGGTTATGAGGCGCGTGTTTTCAATTTGCATTTGGCTAACCTTGGCGCCAAGCGCGTTGATGTCGGTCGCGCTCTTGTCGATGTCCTTGCGCATTTCCTTTTGCTCGCTTTCGGCCACGCCCTTGTCATGCCCCAGCTTGATGAAAATGCCGACAAAGCCGGCAATCGTCAAAAAACCGCTGACAATCGAAACCGTCATAGACCACTTTTCCATTTTTACCTCACCTGCTCAAAAGCCAAATGCCAAAGCCTTCACCGGCCGCTATCACAACCGCCGTTATCGCCGCCGTCCGCCAGAACGTCTCCGCCCTTTTTCGCTTCAAGAAGGATTTGTTCAATTCGTCGAACTCCTTCCTCAATTCGTCCAGCTGCGTCCGCAACGCCTTCGCGATTTCCGTCAATTCTATCACCGATTTCTCGGAGTTCTCCGACGTCTGCAAGGCTTGCGTCAATTTTTCTTCCAACGCCTCGCATTTCTTCCGCAACGCTTCCGAGTCCGCTTTCCAGCTTTCCGACTGCTTCCTTAGCAGACTCGCTTCCAGCCTCATAGCGTTCAGCTCTTTTTCTATCAGCGTCGCTTGCTCTTGCGTGAGAACAACCGCGCCAGAATCCGAACGTGAGGCTTGCGCAAACGCAGAGAACAAAAAGACCGACGCGCAAAAAAACGCCGCGAACTTTCTCATTCATTTTCCCGCCCCGGCGCTTTCGCCGCTTGGCTCCGCTTCGCCGCCCTCAACCTTTAGGCCGAGCCTTTTGTCCAGCCATATAGAGCGGTAGACGGGCGAGCACGCGATTACGAAGAACGCTCCGCTCGCGATGATTTCCTTTGCGTCAAGCCCGAACGTCTTGCCTGCAAAAAAAACAGGAATCATTCCCTTGGCCGCAAAAAGCAAGGCCACCCAAACAATGGCGACTACAATCGCCCACAAACTTACGTCTTTCGCTTTCATATATTTCCCCCTTGAAAACTCTTAAACGGATTGACCTTGTGGCCCATCTTTATTGGAAAGCCGCAAGGCCGCAGCAGCTTCATGAAGTCGGCGGCGGGCATTTCGACATCGTTTCCGCTTTGGATTTTGTATTCCGTCCGATAGTCGCCCCACGAATCGTCCAAGACAAAATGCGTGAGGTTTCCGTCCTCGTCCGTCCTAAAGCCGACGACCGCCACGACGTGCCCGATGGTTTTCTTTCCCTCCGCCGTGAAAACTCCGGAAGCGACAAAGGCGCCGCCGTCCATGATGATTTTTTCGATGTCTCGGATTTCCCAATTTTCGCCAAACTCAATCGCGTCCTTTTTGCCGGACAAAACCCCTCGAACGCGCAAAAACTTGTTGGCCCCGCAAGCGAGAACCGGATGCCACTCGTTGGCGTCGTGCCGTCCAATCGGGTCAAGCTTTCTCCAAAGGGCCAGCGTCTCGCCGTCCGAAAGAATGAAGCGCATGAGCGCGTCTTCCGGCTGGCCGTCCTCGTCTGTGGCGAGCCTTTTGACCGGCCACCCCGCCGCCGAAAGCGCCGCGATCACCGAAGTGACGTTGCACGCTCCGTAAGGCTTGAGCCTGTTGTTCCGCTGAGTGTAATAAGGCTTGTCTTGGGAATTGTTCACTTTTTGCATTCCGCCACCCTCCGCGAGTTAGTGTAGCGGACAAAAAAAATCCCCAGCCACCGCTGGGGGAAAGATTAGTCTTTTTTTAGTATGGTTTCCATGTAGTCAATCAAATCTTGGAAGCTTTTCTTTTTCATATCAAAAGTAAGTCCTTCCTCACATATTCTTAGCGCCTTGATTTTTTGCGCCACTTGCAGCTCGTAGCCGTGAACGTCTCGCCAGTTTTTTGTTTTTCGTATTGCACATAACAAACTGTCGCATATCTTTCTGTAAGAATCAATGACTATTCGCTCTAAATGACCGTTCACACGCTCCAATTGTTCCAATACATAATTTTTCTTTTCAAAAATGTCAACAGAATAAACATTCATCAAATGCGTGAATGCGTCGCGGAACTGGGTCATATAAACAACAAAACTTTTTGAGTCGAGTTCTTCAAGATATATTGTGTTTGATGATGCGAGTTTATAATTTTTGCACACAAGGCTTGTTATAAGGTTGTGCAATTCTTCATAACTGTTGTAATCCATTATTTTTTATTTACTCGCCATTTTGAGAATTTTGTCAAAGTATGGAGTCTTTAAGTCCTTTTCGGCTTCTTTCATGGTCTTGGGGTAAGATTCTTTTAGATTATACCCAAAACCAATACCTGTGTAATCCAATTCATTGTGAATAGGAAATGTGAACGAATCTTTATTTATTGATTCGCTTACATATTTTAAGGTTTCCGCATAGGTCCTCATTTTTTCCAGCTTCCTTTCCAAGCAAGCGCTTGGCATTTATAAAACATTCTGCGGAATTCTCGGAATTTCCGCAATACTTAGGAATTCCTATTCTACCACAAGTTGCAAAAAAATGCAAAAGAATTCCTCATTTTTCTTATTCTATCGGAATTCCAACTGGCACGCAATAGCCCCTGCCGTTACAAAAAAAAATTCATATCTTTGTTAAAAAGTTATTGACAAAATATCAATAATGATGTAATATAAAACCATCAGGAGGTTGATATGCGAAAGCGTAAAAAAAAGCCACTGACGAACGCCGAAAAGGTAGCAATTGCCGCGCTGCTTTTCGAGCTTGTCAAATGGCTTGTCGAACTTCTTAGGAAGAAGTAAGACCAAGGGGGCGTTGCCCCCTTGCTTTACGCCCATAATATACCAAATTATGAGAGGTGTCAACATGAAAGACGACAAAAGGCTTATGATTCTTCTTATCGCGATTCTTGTGATTGAAGTTCTTGACTTCGCCACGAGAATTATAAAGGGGTAGCCTATGCCTAGAGGCGGCTACAGAGAGGGCGGCGGACGGCCAAAGGGAAGCCCCAACAAGGGCACCGAATTGGGGCGCAAGACCATCTTCAAGACAATTTCAATTTCGGGCTACCCGGAGGAAATTGAAGCGGTCAAGGCCCTTGCCGAAAAATCCGGAAAAAGCGTTTCCCGCTTTTTGCTTGACCTCGCCTTCAACTCAAACTAACCATTGCCCCGCAAGTCGCTTGCGGGGCCTTTTCTTCCCCCCCCTTACATCCCCAATCTCGACACAACCCCGCGGACCAAGTACAAGGTGCGCAAGTCCTTCTTGTCCACGTTGGTGTCGCCCGCGTAGTCGGGGTTGATGGAGCGCAGGATGATGTATTCCTCGGTCTTGCCTGGGTGGACGGTCTTGACCACCCGCCAAGCGTCGGTGATGACAAGGTAAATCTCGCCCCACAGAATCCGCTCGCAGTCAACCGCCTTGCTCACGGCTATAACGTCGCCGCTGGAAATTTTGGGCTCCATGCTTGAGCCGTAGACGGGGAAGCAGGCGACGCAGTCCTCAAAGCCGGGAATGGAAAGGATTCCTGCCGGCTTCTCGTCCTTCAAGTCAAGGCTTTCGGCGATGTGCGCCATCACGTCGATGTCGTAGAACGGAATTCCTTCCTCGCCGCCGCCGCTCACCAGCTCCGCCGGAATCCGCTGGGCGGACGGTGCCTCGCTTTGGAACATTTCGCCCTCGCCAGTTAGAAGCCAATTAGGATTCAGGTTGAAAGTATCAATAAGCTTTAACACAAAATCAGAATTTGGATTCTTGCTTTTTCCTGAACGAAGATCTGATAGATATTGAGGTCTTAAACCCAACTCTTTATATACTGATTTTCCTGTTTTTTCTTCAATAATGTCGATTATTCGACCCCATTCCATATAAAACTCCAAAAATTTGCAAATTTATTGTCGATTTATCTTGACAAAATCCGATTTATCGACAATAATATATTTTAGAAAGTCTAAGTTATTAGGTTTTTCGAGTTTCCAAGGAAACAAACAAAACCTAATAACTTAATCAATCAAATTATCGACAAAAAAGGAGGCAATATGAATGAAATGAGCTTGTTGGAGAAAAAAAGCCCTCTGACAAGAGAAGAGATGGAGCGTCTTATCGCGTCCGCAAGAAAGTACAAGGAACAGAACAGCCAGCGCCGTTTTTCCAAGAAAATCACGCCGCAGCAAGGCTTGTACATCAAGTACAGGCTCAAATGCGCCGGAACGTCCAGCGCCGACATCGCGTTTGAAGTCGGCTGCACGCCGGTATCCGTGAGCAACGTTCTTTCGGGCAAAAGCCACAGCCAGCGCATAGAGCGCGCGGTCGCCGCCCGCCTGGGCTACCCCAGCTGGAACGACATGGTAACCGAGCTAAGGAGATCCGCCGCATGACCGACTTCGAGGATTTGAAATGCTTTTGCAAGGGCTGCTACAAATTTACAAATGGATGCAGTGCGAGACGGATATTTGGCAATGGCGAAGAAGCTGAATCTTCCCATCTCCCTTGCGAGAAGGCTCTCGCCAAAAAGTGCAAGTACGGTGGGTTAATACGTAAATCGTATTCCGTACTTCGCCAATGTACGCCCGAAGCAATTCGGGATTTGTGTTGTCAAGTAGTGGATCAGGCGTTAAGCCATGCGAAAGTGCCAGAAAGAATACCCGATTCAGACGGTATAACTGCCGTTTTGTTATTGGCCTCGCGAGCCTTTCTGGAGTCCGCGCAAGCGCTCTCTTACGCTTTGAATTCAAAAGGTATCCCTGAAGGATGGATTGAAGTTCTTGAGCAATCGATGTCTCGTACATGGCTTTGTTGCGAGCATTGTAGCGAAGAACGCTATGAAAAGTCAAGAAAGGAGCGCCGTTCGCGCAAGGGGAAAAGCAAAAATGCCAAGGACTAAAAAGGCCGCCGCCCCAAAAGACGCTGGCGAAAAAGCGTACAAATTGACGGAGCGCGGCAAAAAGGAAGTGGTGAAGATACTGGGCAAAAAGCGTTGCCGCCGCAAGACGTTCACGGAAGAGGATGCCAAGAAAATCGCGGTCTTTTCCGCGCTGGCCAAGGCCGTTTCCGAAAACTGGTCTGGCTGGGAGCTGATCGCCAACGCCAGGGAAAAGGAGCCTTATCCGCACGTCGGGACTCCGGTCAGGAACGTCGCCCTTTACAAGGACGGAAAGCTGATGGGCTTCCGGCTTTTGGACTTCGAGTGTTCGGCCTGCCGACTCATGCAGGACGCATGCGGCGCGTTCATGGCTGCCATGCAGCGCGCCGGGGAGGAAAAGTGAGAGACCCTAAAGGGACGGAGGACCTCGCGATAGCGAGCATGAAAAAGTTCCGGCACGACGCGAACCTGTACGTGTTTTGGCGGAACGTCTACAAAGCGGCCAGAAAGGCCAGGGAGGAACAGGAAAAGATGACGGCTGTGTGGCTGAACGGGCGGGAGCCGCCCTTCATGGAAAGCCGGATTGTGGGCGACTTGAACGTCCCCAAAATCCAAAAGGCGGTCAACTGCATGACATTCGAGGGGCTTAAGCTTTGCGCGATAGGCTACTTGCTCTGCATGCAAAAGATGGGAAGGTCGCCCAACCAAATCCGCGAGGATTTGGAAGAGGCGGCCTCAGCCGGAACGCGGATGCCGGTCAGCGTTCCGGAGCCGGATGTCAGCGACGGCGGAAAGCCCGCCGCGTGACGCAAAACCAAATTCATTATAGCGCGAAAAAGGAATTCGCGCATAGGGGGAAATTATGAAAATCAAAAGCCTTCAGGATGTCGAGGAGACAATCAAGTGCGTGGCCCAGATTGACGCGGAAATCCGCGCCATCGACAACACGGCGACCGTGGCAATCAACAAGGCCAACGAAGAGGCGGCCAGAATGTCCGCTCCGCTCGCGGCCGAGCGCGAAAAACTTTTGGCCGCGCTCAAGGATTACTCGGACGCCAACCGCTCAAAAATCTACGAGGACGGAAAGAAAAGCCGCGAGTTCATCAACGGAACAATCGGCTACCGCCAAAACCCCGACAAAGTGGAGGTTTCCGAGGACACGGCCGACCTGCTCATCAAGGCCGGCTTCCAAAACTGCGTGAAGGTCAAAAAAGAGCCGGTCAAGGCCGCCTTGAAAAATTTCGATGCCGCCCAGCAAAAGAAATTCCATGTCAGCCTTGTTCCCGGCGAGGAAACATTCTACTGCAAAGCCGCCGAAAGGACAATTCCCGAAGCCGCCGCGTGACAAAGACAATGGCTGGAGTCTTCTAGAAGTCGGCTCCAGCCGGCAAAGGAGCTAATCAAAAATGAACAAAATTGTACCGTCAAACACAAGCCTAACGCCGGAGCAAGCCTTTCCCTTCCAAAAGCAAATCGACGCTTGGAACATGGAAAGCGCGGTCGAAAAGCTGCGCCCCAAGGTGGAGAGACTGCGAAAGGCTTCCGTGGACGTCGCCCGCGACCTTTTCATAGCGCACGAGGCGCTTGCCCAAAGAGGCGGCGACCGCCGCAGCGAGGACGCCCAGACGTTCGGCTTCTGCGACTTCCTTGGACTGGTCGGCATTTCCAAAAAGACCGCCTACCTGTGGCTCAAGCTCTACGATCCGGTGGAAGACAAGGTGCGGACGCCGGAAGAGCTTTCCGCTCCTCCCAAGGAAAACGCGCCGGAACTGCTCGAAGCCCAAAGCGAGTTCGAGCGGCTTGTAGCCCACGCGATGGCTACCGGCGAGCGTTTGGCCGGATGGACGGACGAGCATGAGCGCGAATACAAGCGCCGCAAGGACAACGAGCGCTTCGCCGAGCTCGCCCGCGTGTGGGGCAAGCAAAAAATCAAGCTCAACTGGGGAAACGACGACTACTTCTCGCAGACGCTTCTCAAGAACGGAAGGATGTATACAAAAATCAACCTTGAGACAAAGGAGCAGATGAAGGCTCAGCTTGAAGTGTTCGACATTCTAACGGCGTTCCTTTCCAGCTTTGAGAATCCTCAAACGCGCCTTGCCGCAGTCTGCAACATAGGCTTGCGGGTGCGCCAGCTTGTTAATGAAATCGCCGAGCAGGACAAAGAGCTCAACGCCTTCAGCGGAGTCGCCTCATGAGCGGAACTGTCAGAACCGTTTTTCCGGTTACAGACAAAAAGTTTCCCCTCCGCGCGGCCGTCTACGACGAATTCAGGAAGCGCAGCCCGCTCGTCTCCAAGGCCAAGGCTTACGAGGCGATAGCGCGCAAGTTCAACATTTCGGTTCCGACCGTCCAGCGCTACGTGCGCCGCATGGCCAACGGCTCGATGTTCGCGCTTCCCGCCGGAAGGCAGGGACGGCACGTGTTCGCTTGGGACGACGAGGCCTTGAGCTTCTTCACAAACTTTCTGCTAGCGGCAATAAAGGAAGTGGGCGGATGCACGGTGCGCAACGCCTATAGGTGCGCCAAGGCGGAAGCCGAGCGCCAGGGCTGGAGCATCGGAAGCGAGGCGAGCGCCTACGTTCACGCCAGGAACATAAGTCCGGCGATGAAGATGCTCGCCAAGGGCGGGCAGCGCGCGCTGGACAACATGTTCTACATAAGCCGCGACCTGTCCAAGCTAAAGCCATTCCAGCTGATTGTAGGCGACCAGCACATCTTTGACTTTTGGTGCGAGAACCCTTACGCCAACGGCGAAAAGGACAAGTACATCCGTGCCGAATGCTACCTCTGGCTTGACATGGCCACCCGCCTTGTCTACGGAATCAGCTTCGACATCGCCTACAACACGCGCACTGTCACGCGGGCCTTGCGGATGGGAATCAAGCGCTTCGGCAAGTTCGAGAGCACGTACAACGACAACGGATCCAGCGAGAAGTCGAAGCTCGCGGACGACATCGTTCAGCGCTTGCAGAATTACGGAGTGCGCTTCCTTGACGAAGCCGACTTGTACCAAGCCGAAAACAATCGCTACATCGTGGAGGACACGGAAGGCCTTGTTGTCGACGTGGCGCAGTCAAAGGCTGAATGGGAAAAAAAGCATCGCCGCATTTTCGCCCGCGTAAAGAACGCCAAGACAAAGCCCATCGAGCGCTTCTTCAACACGCTGGAGCAAATCCTGCGCGACCAGTGCTTGCCAGGCCTTGTGAAAGGCTTGGCGATTTCCGCGCCGGAAGAGGAGCAGGCGGCCAAGCGGCTTGAGTGGCAAAAAAAGAACGGCTGCATTCTGGGCTACGACGACTTCGTCAAATGCGTCGTCCGCGCCTTGGACATCTACGAAAGCCGCGTCCATTCGTCGCTCGGCTGCTCGCCAAAGGAACGGCTGGAGGAATGCAAGCGCGAAGGCTGGATGCCGACGATGATAGACCCGCGCGACGAAGCCTACCTCTTTATGGAAAGCGCCATGCGCCAAGTGAAGGGAGACAGAATAGAGCTTAACGGCGTGGAGTACATCGGCCCCGACCTCACGCAAGAAATGGTCTTGCAAAACCGGGGAACGCTCGTCGCCTACAACCGCCAAAAGGTGGAAGTCCGCTACGACCCGGAAAACTTGGCCTTGGGCGTTTTCGCGATAGAGCCTGGAACAAACCACGCAATCGCTCTTCGCCCTGTCAAGAAAATAGACATGCTCGACGAGCGGGAAGTCGTGGAGCAGCTTGAATGGAAAAAGCGCAACATGCGCGCCGTTCAGGAAGCGTTCAAAATCGCCATCGGCGACAAGAGCGTCCGCGTCCTTTCCGAGCCGCAAAAATTCGCCGAGCTTAGAAAGTCGGAGGAGCTAGCCCAGGCGTCGGACTATAGGCTTGAAAGCAAAAAGGAGCCGGAGCCTGTTCCCGCCGTTGCAAGAAAAATTGACGCGGAGCCGCTTGAAAGCCAAGAGATTCCGCGGAGCGTGAGCCGCCAAAAGGACGACTACGGAGAGATGCCCATGTCGTTCAACCGCAGGGAAGAGAGCCTTTCGCAGGAAGATTTCCTCGAAGGCGTAGCCGAGCGGATTGGAAGCGAGTCGCTAAAGCGGGCGCAGTCGCGGCCGGTCTTCTACGACGAGCGCGAGCGCTACGAATGGACCTTGAACCAGTACCACGCGGGCGGACATCTTAGCCGCGAGGACTTGGACTTCATGCATGACTACGAAAGCCAAATGGATTCAAGGCAAGTCGCCTATTACGAATCCTATTCTAAGAAATTCATAGGGAGATGAAAATTATGGAATCAACGTTGAAAAATTGTTTGGAAAGCAACCGTCTTTCCATGCAGGACGCGGCCCGCGTCTTGGGAGTTGACAAATCTCAAATCGTCAAAATCTGCACCCAGAAATACCCCAACTGGAAGGACAAAGAGACAGAGTATGTCAAACTCCTTAAAGACGCTGGCTACAAGAACAGTATAGCGCAAAAGATAAAAATCGACACCGACGTGTTGGTGCTCACAAGAAGCGTCACGCGCTTCCAAAACCTCGCGGACGACTTGATTGACCCGACTGGAACAATGTCCTCGTCAATCGGAATGGCCATCGGAACCGCAGAGCGCGGAAAGACCCATTGCGCCAAATGGTACGTCCAGAACAACCCCAACGCCGCCTATGTCCTTTACGTTGACGGCTCGACAAAGACGCAGCTCTTGCGCGACGTTTGCGAAGCGGTCGCCCACACCCGCCCGCACAGTTTCGGCGACTGCCTGGAAGTCTTGGAAGAGAACTGCAAGTACGCCCGCCGCCTTGTGATTATCGACGAGGCCGACAAGCTGCCGGTCCGCTACTTGGAAATTCTTCGCGCCGTCAACGAGCGCTGCCAGCTTCCGTTCATGCTCGTGGGCGAGGAGGGGCTCAAGGTCAAGACCGACAGGGTTCCGCGCTTGCGCTCAAGAATCCGTAAGCCGATTGTTTTGTTCGAGGTGGCAAAGGCCGTTGACGTGGCGGCTTACTACCATGAGGCCGCTGGAATCGACATCACGTTGGAAACCGCCGAACGTCTTGCCCGCCACGCGATGGGCGGCTTCCGCTCAATCGTCAACGACAGCATAGCGATAAGCAAGATGTCAAAGGCCAGCGGACTTTCGACCATCACCGACAACATGCTGGAAAAACTCTGCGCTTAGGAGGACAGAATGAACAAGTCAATCCGCTCAAGGCTCATTACCGCGATACACGCCGCCAAGAATTCCGCTGGCTTGGACGACCAGGCCTACAGGGCCGTTCTTCAAGGCGCGGTGGGAAAGGAAAGTTGCTCCGAATGCGGCGTTCAGGAATTGCGCGCCGTCCTAAAAGCGATGAATTCCGTCCTCGCCATGCAAGGAAAAAGCCCTTGGAAACTCTATTCGCGCAACAAGGCCCCGACGCTCATTGACGCTGTCGAAGCCCGCGCGAGAAAGCTCCTTGGAGCGGATTGGAAAAAGCGCCTGGATCACTTCGCGCTCTCGAAATTCAAGAAAGAAACGTACTCCAAATGTTCCGACAACGAGCTACGCAGCGTGATGGCCTTTATGACCAACTTGGAGCGCCGGGAGCGCGAATCAAAATGAAAGAGAACTGGCTGTTTTCCACCGAAGACCTCGCGCAACCGCCATTGACCCAAGAACAGAAAAGCGACCTGATAGACCGCGTCATTCGCAACGCCCAAATCGGACACCGCTACATGTACAAGGTCAAGGAAGTCTGCGGATTCCTCCACGCCACTTACGACGAAATGCAAACGCTCTTGAACTACTACAAGCTCGACTGCGTCGTAATCCGCGACACGATAATCCGCATACCGTGGTGGAGCCTTGCAGAATACCTCATAGACCCCGCCGACGACGTGGAAACAGCCATGTACGCATATCTAAAGTCGCTTCCACATAAAAAGCTGGAAGAAAAAAACTGCATAACGCAGAAGGAACCCAAATGAAAAATAATCTTGCAGATTTGAATAATCATCTTTTTGCAATGCTTGAAGAATTGGAAGATGATGACTTGGAAAAAGATTCGCAGCAGCTTGAAAAAACACTGAAAAAAGCAATGGCAATAAGCTCCATTTCTTCCCAGATTCTCAAAGTTGCAAATGTACAGGTCCAGGCAATAAAGACAATGGAGAATTGCGGCCTTGTAAATAACGATATGCCGGCACTTCTGGCAATCAAAGACAGCTCATCCGAAACAGCAGCACGCCAGAAGCTTCTTGGAGGTGCAAAATGAAAGAAGAACGCTACCCGGAATGCATACGTGAGTTTCTGATAAAAAACAATGCCGGAAAGTCAGTCGTGGAAATCACGGAGCTTTTGAACTCAACTTTTGGGAAGGACTACACAGTCGGAGGAATAAAAGGATTAAGAGCCAGAATGCATCTAATCTCAGGACTTACAGGACGCTTTGAAAAAGGACATATTCCATCCAACAAAGGGCAGAAGGGATATTGTTCTCCTGGATCTGAAAAAGGATGGTTCAAGAAAGGTCATATACCACATAATCATGTTCCCGTTGGAACTGAAACGATGACCACAGACGGCTATCTTAAAATCAAAGTTGCGGAGCCAAACCGATGGCGTTTTAAGCACATAATGGAATGGGAGAAACACAAGGGTAAAATTCCTGATGGCTACATGATTAGCTTCAATGACGGCAATCATTACAACTGCAATATCGAGAATCTGATGTGCATTACCAGAAGTGAAAATGCAATACTGAATCACCAGAATCTTAGATCAGAATCTGCAGAACAAACAGAAACCGCCGTTATCCTGGCAAAGCTTAAACATAAAATCGGGCAGGTAAAAAAGGGAGATCAAACTGTATGACATTGAAATTCATAAGCAGCGATGACAAGGAATCCGTAGAATGCAAGGACTTGTGCTATGGCGAAATAATGGTTCTGCTATGCCGCATTTTATGCGATGACAACTGGAAATATCAAGTTATCCCAGACAAAGAGGAGGATAAGAAAAATGGCTAAAGAAACCTGTAAAAAATGTGGATGCACACACAACAATCCCTGCTACCATCCAAAATATGGTTTTTGTTGGTGGTCAGATTCAGTGCACACAATCTGTTCCCACTGTGCAGACGAGAAAATCAAGAACAGTAAACTCACACAACATCGTGTGAATGACATTCCTGATTGGAAACCTTTGGAGGAAAAATAGAAAATGATACAAAAAATTATGACTAAGTTATTAAAAATGCTAACAGGTGAGAAAATCACTAAAGTCTGTTTTTTCCAGGAATATCTTAAACCTGACTCTGAGAGTGAATCAAAGATTCAGGAAGGAATTAATTTTATTTTGAAAAGTTTTTCGAGAGATATGAACGGAGGGATTAAAGTAAAGGATGTTCAGCATTCTGTCACTTATGGCTCGGGTGGATTTTTGCTTACAGTCTTTATAGTTTACACCTGCTCGATGAAAGATTAAGGAGACTGATAATGCTTAACTTTATACTCACAAATCACTGGTGGGATGAATATGAATCAGGAAGAAAAAAACATGAATATCGCATCAGAAACACTTATTGGGATACAAGAGTCAGCAATGCGTTCATCCAAAAATTCGGTGAAGAAATAGGATTCGACTTCTTTAGAAAGCTTACAACCCCATCTTCGACAAAAGAAATCTCTGCCATAGAATTCCCCAAAAACTTAATCTTGCCCTGCCGATTCAGACGCGCTTACACTTCAAAATACGGCTTGGCAAGCATCCCTTCAATCTGCATCAAAAACGGAAAAGACACCGACCTAAAAGCAGATGATTGGGTATACGACTTTGAAATCAGCGAATTTTCATGCTTACCATTCTGAGCATAAATACAGGGAGGAAAAAGTGAACATAATAAACGATAAAGATATTGACGAAATCGCCGCCAGAGACTATTTAGCCGCCAATCTGGGCGTGGAATTGTTCCCAAGAATCCCGGAAAAAATCACAGTTTCCATCGCCGCAAAGCTCCTGCATGTGTCCGAACCAACAATCGAAAGAATGGTCGCAGACGGTCAAATAACCCTAACAAAAACCGCCATAACGGACTACATAGAACGAAATTACCTAGCTAATCGCCCGATAAATTTGCCCCAAAACACCCCAAATCAACCCAAATAGCCCCCGCAAAAAACATCAGTTTTTCTTATAATTTTACATCAAAATTTTTTGAAAGTGATAGGAAGCGAGCTTCTGAAAAACATCGAGGCCTTGATGGGAAGCGAATACATTCAAAACCTCAAAGGCAACAAGAACGCCGCGATTGGCGAAATGCTCGGCGTTTCGGAAAAAACGGTCGAGCGCGCGAAGTTCGTAGAAAAGAACGCCAGCGAAGAGCAGATGGAAGCCATTGAATCGGGCGACGCCACAATCAATTCCACCTACGACGAAATTAAGGCTGAAAAGAAAAAGAAGAAGCAGAAGCCGTCCGCTTCAGACGGCGAAGCGGACGAGGACGACTTGTCGGACGCTTTGGACGACGCAAGCGGCGACCCAAAGCAAATTTTCACTCCGCACAGCCGCGACATGGGCGAACACCTTGCCGAACATGTTGAAAGCTCCGAATACGACGAAAGGCTCATAGAGCGCTTTAAGGACGGATTCGGAGAGGGCTTCCGCAAGGGATTCGGCGAGTCGGTTGACTTGGTTCTGGAAAAAGTTCTTGAAATGCTCCGCGAGGGAATGGCCGCCGACGAAATCGAAAACAGCGACACGTTCGCGGATTTGTCTTTCGACGCGGTTGCCGGAAAGCTCGGCGTTCCGACTGACGCTTCGGAAATTGTCAAGAAATATAACAAGTAAGGAAGTTTTTTTATGAGCTTTATGAGTCAAATTTCAATATTTATATCACTGATAGCGCTTGTCTTTAACATTATAGTGCTTTGTGTTGCCAAAAAAGAACACGACGAGGCAAGTCAAGTCGCCAAATCATTTCCTGTTAGTTGGAGAATGTTGCTTGGCGTAGCCGCCGCAGTTTCACCCTATAAATTGTTAGATGCAATAACCAAGAGCAACTGGAAAAGCTATCTTTTCATTATTGACAACACAGACGGCCATAAAATGCTTGCCAAAGAGCTTACGGCGTTTCTTGTGAATCGAATTCAATCGAAAAACAGAAGTCATTCAGCTTCAAGAAAAGGAGCCGTAAAATGACATCGGCATTGACGACAGCGTTGCGGACAAATGGCTACATCAAGGCGGAAAAGCCCATTAGCATTTGCGAGCGGAAACCCTCGGAAGAAAAGATTTCCGTCGATGATTTCGTTGCTCAAATCACGACTATATTTCTGCCGCATTTGCCGGCGGAAATGTCCGACCGGGATTTTTCCGGCCTTGAAAATTCCGTGAAAGCCGCCGCGATAAAATTTAAGAGAGGAAAAATAAAATGAAAGTTCCAAAGTATATAAAGAAGTGGCTTAAGCTTCGAGAGCATCATGCGATGATGACAATTACATATGACAATAAAGTTTGCACTTGGCTTGAAAATAACGGCGCCGAGTCTTTGATGTTTAACAATGAGACTTCGGGCCTCTTTAACACCGGCGCGATTTCTTTATGCGAGAACGGTTCTCATTGGAACGCTATTAGCGCCATTGAGAATTTTCAACCAAAAAAGGGAGCGTCAAAATGAAAATACCAAAACAAATTAAAACACTTCTCAAACAGAGGGAAAATTATGCAATGAAATATCTTTCATGCGAATCAAAACTGAATGACTGGCTAGATAGTAAAGGAAAATCCAATGAATGTATCTGCGGAGACCATTCATGTTTATTTAATACGGGAGTTGAAGTTTTTACTCCGGGAAGTGCTGCTACAACAATCGAATATCTTGAAAGTTTAAAAGATTAGGTAGGAAAAAATTATGGAAGATTGTGTAAGATATTTTAACAGTAATGCCTATCCCATAATGGGTATTAAAAAAGGAGAGACCTTACAGATAATAGTCTCTAACCCAGAAATACAGAACAAGAAATTCTTAAACGAAAAAAATAAGGAGATATACAAGATTCCAAACGGGAGATACCTTGCCGTAAAGGATTCCAAGGGAAACTTTGTATGCAAGGAGCAGCCTTTACTAAGCGGTGCTTACACTTTACATGGCGGCAACAAATACCACTGGACAGGCATATATGCAGATAAGCTTGAAAGTAGAGACTGGGGAAGCTATGAAAAATGGAAGAAAATGAATGATGCAGAATCAAAAAAGATAAGCTGCAAAATCTGCGGAAAACGTTTTATTCCGTATGCAGATACAGATAAGTGTCCTGACTGTTATGTTCTTTATGAGACAATGATTAATAAAGATAACGAGAATATGACGGTATATGAACTCAGAAAAAAAATAAAAGCCGTAATCGGTCAATAAATAATAAATCCATATAAGAAGGAGGACTAGATTATGAAAAAGAAAAGATCCGTTTCATGCGAAGCTTCAAAGACAATTGAATCATGCATATTGTTTAACAAATCAGAGGATTATTCAATTCTAGTTTTTATCAGTATAGCAGCAATTCTTTGCCTGGTATGCTTGGGTATATCTGGTGAGTTGGAATGTATTCCTATTGCAACAGTTATTTGTTGTTCTTTTCTCATTTATATCATGCATAAATGTAAGCAGAACAGAATAAATAGGTTCATAGAAAATAACAAAACTAATTTCATTTATAGAATTGATGGTAGTATATACGAATTTGCATGTGCATCACCAAAAGAATATTATCAACTTAAAAATAAAGAGAACAGTTTTATAGTATTAACCAATCAGTTTTCTGTTAACGGCAATGGCGTTGCCTATGTAATCAGAAAGAAAAGCACTTTGTCTGACCCCGATGCAAAAATATACATAGATCAGAGTCGTTCAGAAGAAATAAGAATTTTTTACGACCAGATTACCGAGATGAAAACAGGAAAAATTCTCAATGCAGCAGAACTAAAGCAGTTCTTGAAAGTTGAGGAGAGTAACTAAATGGAAAAAGCTATAGAATTTTTTGGTTTAGGAATAAGTATTATTTTATTTCCTGCAGTTGCACTAATATTTTGTTCTATTTCTAAACAGAGACCAACAAAAATAGAATGTCTGTATATGGGGATTCACTGTTTGGGTGGATTAGCTTCTATAATGGCCGGAATTTTCTTTATGGGAAAATTTATAAAATGATAAAACTTTATAAAAACGACTGCCTTATTGAAATGAAGAACCTCTCTGATAAATCTATAGACTTGATTCTGTGTGATTTGCCCTATGGAAAAATTTGAGAGGAAGGAGAACATAATGTTTTACTTCAAAGATTCAGAAAACTGTAACTACGAAAGGAAGACAGGTACGACTGGAAGCTTCATAAAATTTGTTGAAAATCACAGCTGCTATAAGGCAGCCGAAAAATTTCTTTTGGCTCTGGCAGAAAGAAATAAAGAATGTGCAGTAGAGATTTTTCCTTCCAAGCTGAAAAAAAAATCATTCGTGGATTTTTATTTTGAGGAAATAGAATTATCAGAAGAAGAAATAAATGCTTTTAAACTTTTGGGCAAGGACAAAAATGCATTACTTAAAAAGACACCCGTAATAATACAATTGCATTTTAGGTATAAAAGCGATGACTGTAAGGAAGATGCCCTTGATCTTATCATCCGAAAATACAGATACATCGGTTATAATTCAGAAATAGGCTGGATAAAACAGGAGAAACAAAGCGAGTTTATTCTGACATATAAATCACCGGAAAAAATATTTTTCAAGCAATCTTTTCCTGCTTCAATTACATCACTGTACATCATATGCAACATTCCTGATGATGCAGAAAGGAAATATGCAAGGCTGTTTGTAACTTCAATGCTTGAACATCTTAGTGAGATTACAGGCTCAAAAATATACATTGATTTACTGAAAGAAAAATCAGAAGACGGACGACTGTTCATTCCGTGTCCCCTGAAAATCGCAGAAATGAAGGATTTCAGGACAAAGAAAGAACTTTTCTACGGTAAATATGGAAAACTTCTGAATAAATACTCGATACCGAAAAAAACTTTCAACAAATACAGTTTCAGATGGGATTACAAAATTGTAAACTTCGTAAAATATATGGGCGGTGATTTCATTCCTGAACTGCTGCAGCTGGAAGAATGTACTGATTATGAAATATCACAGAAAAAATCAAAAGAAATTGCAGTTTCAATGTTCACACAAATTCTGATGAAAAGATATCCATTAGGAACTTATATAATATGTACAGATATTGGAAAGATGATGTCACAGCTTTTGTATGATTCACTGAAAGAATTCAGAAAGCATCTTCCGTCAAGAAGCATACTTGAAGGAAGGAAAAAACTTATGGAATACCATGATTCTCTTGTTAACGTGTTTGAGCAGTTATATGAGGATGATGTCTTTGACGAAATGGAAATCGAACATAGAAAGACACAGGAACAGATAACGCAGGACAGAAAAGTTTATGAATGTTTTGCCGAAAAATTACCTTCTCCGTGGAAGGAATTTACTGAGCCTGAAGAACTTGTACATGAATCACATATCATGGAAAACTGCATCAGGACATACTGCCAGGACTTAACTGCTGCGGAATGCGGCCTTTATTGGGCTGAAATAAACGGCAGGAGATACAATGCAGAAGTGATTTTCAACAAGCACGAAAACAGGATGAATCTCATACAGCTGTTCGGAAAAAGAAATGAAAAGCCGGTAAAAAAAGATATTCTGTCATTTGAAGAATATGTTAGAAAATTTAAATATTCTGTGTAAAGCAAGGGGGAAGAGATGAATAACACAGACTCACAAAATGAATCAGCAACAAAAGGAACCTTATACCGCTATGGTTTTGATAGATCCAATACAGCCAATAAAATATGCACCGTTCTTAAATATATTTCTCTCACGCATCCTAATTTACAGATGCCGGAGCTTAGAGGTATTTTTGAGCAGAATTATGCGGCGAGTCTCCTTACTGAAATTATAGAAAGTTTCTCATCTAATTATTACGGCGGATATTATGGTGAAATATATGACAATGCGAATTACAATTAGGTTGGCCAGACATTACCAGCAGCCCAAAATAATCTGGATTTTCAGGAGATAAAATTGAATACGGAAGACACAAATCAGATGAAGGCAGAGCTTTTGGAACATCTTATTAATATCGAACAGATTAAAACTGTCTTCGCAAGGAATCTGTTTCATCGCCCATGTCAAGATTATAAAAAACACTCTGATGAAGATAAAGGAGCGAAAAAAAGATGAAACTTTCATTTGGAAATTTGACGTTCGAGGACGGCGACGTTATCCACATTGAGGACAAGTTCGGCAATGAAACTTGCGTAGCAAAAAGAGGACACGATTGCGGCGAATGCGAATTTTGCGTCATTTGCGACAGCCGGAAACCGAACAACACGTTCGCAAAATATTGCCAGGAAACACACTTTGAGAAGGAGTAGAAAATGAGTGGCTCCAGGCTTAAAGACGACAATTATCTTCAAATCTCAGCGTGGATGCTCACAGAGCTTGAACTGAAGGGCAACGAGCTTTTGGTCTACGCCTTGATTCACGGATTCTCGCAGGACGGAAAAAGCGAATTCCACGGAAGCCTTACTTACATGGCGGCGTGGACAAACTCAACCAAGGCCGGAGTCATAAAAGTCTTGAAGTCGCTCCTGGAGAAAGGCTTGATTCAAAGGAGTGTCGTCGTCAAGAACGGAATCCAAGAAATACACTACTGGTCGACGAAATCGAGGGAATCAAAGGGGTCAACAAAGTTTAACGCTACACAAAAAACAAGCGGTCAACAAAGTTTACCGAGGGGGTCAACAAAGTTTACCGGGGGTGGTAAACAAAGTTTACCCAATAAAGATAAGGATAGGATAATAAATTCTACTTCTTCGCCTTCGCAAAGCGAAACAAAGCCCAGCTCGGAACAAGAAGAAGCAGAAGAATTTGTCAAGCAAAAGATAAAAGACATTTTCGGCGGCCATTTTGTGTTTGACGAAAGCTTCATACCGACAATCATCGCTCTAGCGGAGTCGTTCAAGCTCGAACGGCAAAGGCTCTCGGACTACCTAGACTTCGCTTTTGAGCGGGCCAAAGAAAAAAAGCCGTCCTCGCTGACAAACATGTTCTTCAAGCTGGCGAAGTCTCCGGCGATGATGCAAGATTTCGTCTTGAGCCAGAGCGAAAAGACGGCGGAAAACTCGGTGGCGGCGACTTGTCCGATTTGCGGCTCTGAAGCGAAGCCGTTCGGCGCTTGCCCTAAATGCGGATTTGACATGGACGAGCGGAACGACGAAAAGGCCGTTTCGTTGAAGCGCCAAATTTTCTCTCTGCCGGAAAACGCAAGGCTCAGCTTCCAGCTGGAGTTCGACGCGACAATCAAGCGGCATAATTCGTTCGGGCTTACCGCTTTGGTCAGCAATCCGGGATTGAAGGAACAGTTCGATTCCGAAGTGAATGAGATTTACCGCAAATACAACATCGCGGTTTAAGGAGAATCAAATGTTCAAAAGAAAAAACGACGACACGTTTTTGAAAATGTTCGAGGACGAAAACAGCTTTCTTGGAGAGGACTTGACAATCTTCGACTTCATCAAGGGCTTCGGAAAAATGCCAACTAAATTAAAAATCGTTTGGATTGTTCGCATGCTCGCTTGGGCCGCGCTGATAGGCGTGGGAATTTACGGCTTTGTATTGAAAGCCTCTAAAAAATGGTAAAAGCCGCTTGCGCGGTTTGATATGTTGTGCCATTTGTCAACATAAAAAACTCCTTTTGAGAAAAAA